>JAGAPL010000137.1 GCA_017623255.1 Clostridia bacterium | reverse complement strand
CCCCAGCGGGGAGGGGGGACCGCCGCAGCGGTGGGTGAGGAGAAAAATACTACAATCACTTAAAAATGCTCTCCTCATCCGACCTCGTTTCGCTCGGCCACCTTCTCCGCTGGAGAAGGCTAATAACATAAAAAATACCGATCGTAAGATCGGTATTTTTTATCAGTAACAAACTGACATTATATATTTTGCACTGTTAAATTCAACCGTACCACAGAAAAAGCTTTTATTATTGAAGTCTGCTTTGAAAGAATCTGCCAGAACGGAACCATTATATTTGCAAAATGCCTCAGCTTTGGTCCAATGATAAACAAAATCTTCTGCTGTATCGAATGTTTTGCAAAAAAATCGAGTGCCTATTTTGTTGAGCCTTTCAAGATCATTATCAAAAGGGAAAACTTGAATATCAATTCCTATCTCGCCTTCGCTATCTTCAAAAATTGTGAAAATATCGTCAGGAAGATCATAGTTTTCGGCTTTACATCTCAGCGCACAAGCGGCTAAATCACCTGAATGACTGATAGAAAGATGATAATCAGGATTATCAATATACGGTTTGCCGTTTTCGTTTTTTTTAACTTCATCATTTATTCCAAAATGAGAAAAAAGCTTGTTTTTTGCAGAAACTCCTGCTTCATGTTGTGAAGCAGGAGTATTTTTACATTTTTCAAAAGCAATATAGATCATTTTTTCTTCAGCTTATACATCCATGTTCCAAAATAGAACTTAGGAAGGCTCATCATTCTGCCGATGCGCTGAGGCTGGCAGAGAAGGCGATAAAACCACTCGAGGCCAAGATCTATAAACACTTTAGGCGCTCTCTTAACATTGCCTGTGTAGCCGTCAAGGCTGCCACCGAGGCCCATAAAGAGACGAACATTGGGGAGACGGTCACGGTTAGCGTCGATCCATTTTTCCTGTGCGGGACAACCGAGGCAAACGAAAAGTATCTTTGCGCCGGATTCATTTATAAGGCGGATGGTTTCGTCATTTTCTTCTCCGTCTTTCTTGAAATATCCGTGACGAGTGCCTGCAAAAACAATACCGGGCAGTTTCTCCTCCATAACTTTGACGCACTGGTCTGCAATGGAAACACCGCATTCGCATCTTGTCTCATCAGCGCCTCCGAAAAGGAAAACAGGATATCTCTTTTCCTGCGCCATTTTCATAACTCTGAGCCCAAGATCAAAACCAGCAACCTTTTCTTTTATAGGTGTGCCGAGAATTTTAGCGGCCTTAACAACTCCGATGCCATCGGGCACTATAAGCTCAGCTTTGTTGATCATATCTGAAAATTCAGGTTTTTCAATGCAAAGCTGAACGATTTCTGAGTTAGGTGTGTAAACTGATGTGGTTTCATCATTTTCCATTCTCTCGCGGATGAAAGCATCTGCTTCGTCCATAGTCACGTTGGAAATATTGACACCGCGTATGTTAACCTTTTCAATAGTCATAACAAACTCCATTCTTAAAAAAATGGGCTACGTATAGCTGTAGCCCATATTTTTTGTAATTAGTTACCTGCTTTTTCTGTCATGTAAGCAACAACGTCGCCAACAGTTGTAAACTTCTGGATGTCGTCGTCGTCGATAGCAACATCGAAACGTTCTTCGCAAAGGAGAACAAGGTCAGCAAGCTCAAGAGAGTTGATGCCGAGATCATTTACAAGCTCAGCTTCAGGCTTGATATCGTCAGCGTTAACAGAAAGTTCTTCTACAAGGATTTCCTTAAATTTCTCAAACATAATAATAGTCTCCGTTTGTTATAAATTTTATTTATTTAACAAGAAAACGCTTGATCTTCTTGCTGAGTGTTCTTTCAAAATCCTCATGGCGGATTTCAAACTTATTAATGTGCTTGTAAGCGGGAAGTGTGCGGTTGATCTGAGCAATAGCTTCTTTGAGAACAAAGCTGATAGCAGTGTCAGAGGAGCTTTCGCCAAGAACCTCAAGGTTAGGAACGATAACGGCTGTGATTGTAACATTGCCAGATTCTTCACGTCCAACAACAACGCATTCCTTAACAGCTTCTATCTTCATCAGATGTTCTTCAAGCTCTTCAGGGAACACGTTCTTACCGTTAGAAGCAATGATGATATTCTTAAGACGGCCTGTGATAGTGATGAATCCCTGCTTGTTCATCTTACCAACGTCACCTGTGCGATACCAACCGTCAGAAGTGAAAGCAGCGCGAGTTGCTTCTTCGTTCTTATAGTAGCCAAGCATAACGTTTCCGCCGCGAACAAGGATCTCTCCTTCGTCGCCCTTGCCTTCGCCATCTTCAAGGGGTACGATCTTAACTTCGCAGTTGTCAACAGGCTGACCAACAGAGTCAAATTTGATGTTGCCGGGACGGTTAACAGCAACAAGGGGAGAGCATTCTGTGATACCGTATCCCTGGTGAACTGTGATACCGAAGGAGTAGAAATCGCGAAGGATCTGAGGATCAATGGGAGCTCCGCCGCAAACGATGCTGTGAAGCTCACCGCCGAATGCAGCTGTAACCTCAGAGAAAAGCTTAGGTCTCAGGTCAACGCCCAACTTGAGCATTGAATCACTGAATGCCATACCTGCGCGAACTTTCTTTTCCATACCCTTACGCTTGATCTCATCCCAAATTCTCTTATGAACAGTTTCAAGGAAGAGGGGAACAAGAACGAGAGCTGTGGGCTTATATTCTTTAAAGTTTCTTGTTGCATATCTGAGACCTTCGCAGATAAACATTGATGCGCCCTGATTAGAAAGCGCAAGCTGACCTGCTGCAAGCTCATATGTGTGGTGAATGGGAAGAACAGAAACGAACTTATCATCCTTGCAGTACTGAGTTGCGTTACAGGACGCATTGATGCAGCAGATGATATTGTTGTGAGAGAGCATAACGCCCTTACTTGTACCTGTTGTGCCGGATGTGAAGAGCAGAATGCTCATCTTATCCATATCCAATTCATTTGTATCAAAGAAATCATCGCCTTCGTCAAGAGCAGCCTGACCGATTTCAATGATCTTATCAAAGCTCATTGCATCATCTTCTTCAGGAGTTACGGGAATATAGTATTCCATAGGAAGCTTTTCAGCAATTTCTTTGAATTTCTTTGTAAGAGAAGCAGTGTAAACAACGGCTGAACATTCAGCGATCTTCAAAAATCCTGCAGCTTCTTCGGTGTCGAGATCGCGGTCCAGAGGAACAGCAACACCGCCTGTGGAAATAACAGCAATAAAAGCAGCTGTCCAATAGGGGTGAGTGTCTCCTGAAATAGCAATTGTTTTTCCTGCCAGGCCCAACTTGTAAAGGCCTGTACCAAAGGCTCTGACAATATTGTTGAAATCGTTGTAAGAAACGGTAATAGTTTCGCCATTCTGCTTGTAAACATAAAAATCCTTATCGCCGTAGGTATCAGCGTTGGACTGTGCAAGCTGACGAAGACTTTCAACAAGCTTAGGTTCCTGATAAGGCTTAAGGTTATTGAATGTTTTCATAATAGAAAGATCCTTTCTTAGCATCTGCAACATTATTTTGCAAATGTGGTTTGAAAGCGGCATGGCAATTTGTGTCAAAAAAACACTTATCCACCATTGCACATATATAAATATTATAAGTGATTATTTGTTTTATGTCAAGAATAAACTATCAAAAATATCACATAACCTTACTTGACATTAACATAATGTGAAAATATAATAAACTTGAGGTACTATTATAATGAACGAAAGTGTAAAATTTATAACATCTCCCAAGGGAGAATATTTAAAAAAGATAACAAAGCTTTGGCGCAAAACCTTTGGTGATGACGAAGCGTTTGTTTCATCAATTATCGCATCAAAAAGTTATGCAGGTACAGTGTGTGCTGAGAACAATGGTGAGCTTATTGGTATGGCGCATCTCATAAAGCTTGAAAACAAAAGCAGGGCCTACTATCTTTATGCTGTTGCAACAGCGGCTGAGCATAGAGGAAAGGGAATATGCAGCAGCATACTGAGCTTCTTAAAAACAAAAAGCACAGAAGAAAATTTTGCATTGTTGCTTCATCCTGCAGATAAAAGTCTTGCTGAGTTTTATAGAAAAAACGGCTTTTCACCGGTTTTGTATTCCTATGAGATAAGCTGCAGCGGAGATGCTGGAAAGTATTTCGAAATATCCTGCGCAGAGTATAAGTGTCAACGTGATTTTCAGTTTGGCGGAAACGGGTATTTTGGTTTTGACGAGGATATACTTTCTTTATCCGGATTAAGTTTTATAGGTTTTGATATTGATGGTGAGTATATGTGTGCGGCAGTGTCGGAAGATAAAGTTTGTGAACTTTGTGCTCCGCCGCATATGTTTGGAAAGGCGGCAAAAAGAGCTGCCAATTCAAATGGGAAAATACTTATGTTAGATAATGTTCCTATAGGGGCAGAGGTTGCTGTTATGGCGTATAATGCTGTGGATTTTTCTTATTTTAATTTGTTTCTTGACTGAAACAGTTGAAAAATGAAACGTATGCCATAATGTCACAAATGCGACAAATTAACAAAAAATTAACAAAAAATTATAAAGAGGTTAAATCCATATTTCTTTGAAAAGTGGTTATTTGTGATATAATCACTTAGTTAGGAAAGTGTACGGTTTAATTTTAAAGCCGTTTTGTGTGTATTTTAAGGACGGATTTTATGAAAAAACTCATTGAAGCCACAGAAAAAGGAACACTGATAGGAATTGACATAGGTTCTACCACTGCAAAGGTGGTAGTTGTTAAAGACGGTTGTATAGTATACAGCCGATATGAACGTCATATGTCACAGGTCCGTGAAAAAACACTGGAGCTTCTTCGTGAGGCTAATGAATTTATATCAGGAGAAGATATCAAAGTAGCAGTTTCAGGTTCTGCAGGTCTTGGAATGGCGAATGCCGCAGGTATAAATTTTGTGCAGGAAGTTTTTGCAACCGGAGAAATAGTAAAAACTCTGTCTCCCGAAACATCCGCCGTTGTGGAGCTTGGAGGAGAAGATGCTAAGGTGATTTTCTTTGCGGGCGGAACAGACGAGAGAATGAACGGTAGCTGTGCAGGCGGAACAGGTGCTTTTATTGACCAGATGGCCACCTTGCTCAACGTAACTCCCGATGAACTTGATGAGCTTTCGCTTAAAAGCGAAAGAATATATCCTATTGCATCCCGTTGCGGCGTGTTTGCAAAAACAGATATCCAACCTCTCCTTAATCAAGGTGCCCGAAAGGAAGATATTGCAGCAAGTATATATCAGGCGGTTGTTAACCAGACTATAGCGGGGCTTGCTCAAGGTCGAAGAATAGAAGGAAAGGTTATGTTTCTTGGCGGTCCTCTCTATTTCTGTAAGGGACTTCGCCGTCGTTTTACGGAAACTTTGAATCTTGATGAAGAACACGCTGTATTCCCCGAGTATGCAAGAATTTCTGTTGCTTTGGGCGCGGCACTTTATGCAGGAAGATCATCTAAAATAACAAACAGTGAAGATCTTATAAAAAGTATCGAAGGAGCCGTTTCTCAAAAAACGCAAACCAGCCATATTGCGCCTCTTTTTGAAAACGAAGAGGAGTATGAGGCTTTTTGCAAGCGCCATTCAAGTGCTGACGTTCCTGCATTTCATATTGAAGAGTATAGCGGCAGAGCATATCTTGGTATCGACTGCGGAAGCACAACTACAAAGCTGACACTTATAGATGAAGATGCCAATCTGCTTTATACATATTATGATTCAAACAAAGGTAATCCGGTTGAGATCGTTCGCGAACAGCTGGAGATAATATATAAAAAATGCGGCACAAGAATAACCATAGCAGGAAGTGCCGTAACAGGCTATGGCGAAGAGCTTATATGCCATGCGTTTGGTGTTGACAGAGGAATAGTTGAAACTATAGCTCACTACACAGCCGCGAGACATTTTGAGCCTAAGGTGGATTTTATTCTTGATATAGGCGGTCAGGATATAAAATGTTTCAAGGTTAAGAATAATTCAATTGATTCTATAATGCTCAATGAAGCTTGTTCATCGGGATGTGGTTCATTCCTTGAAACATTTGCAAAGTCTATGGGCAGAACAGCTTCGGAATTTGCAACCTTGGGACTTTTCGGTAAAGCTCCGGTTGATCTTGGCAGTCGTTGCACTGTGTTTATGAACTCTTCAGTTAAGCAGGCGCAAAAGGATGGAGCAGGCGTTGAAGATATTTCTGCAGGCCTTTCAATAAGCGTTGTAAAAAATGCTATCTATAAAGTTATACGAGCCGGCAGCGCTGACGAATTGGGAAAGAATGTTGTAGTGCAGGGCGGCACTTTTTATAATGACGCGGTGCTGAGAGCTTTTGAAAGAGAGCTTGGAAAAAATGTTATCCGACCTACCATAGCAGGACTGATGGGGGCCTACGGCGCGGCATTATATGTAAAAAACACTGCGCCTGAAAAATCAACTCTTATAACACCGAGTGACCTCGTTGGATTCACTCATAAAGCAACAAGTACCCGTTGCGGCGGATGTGAAAACAGATGTCAGCTGACTATAAACACATTCAGCAACGGTGCACGTTTTGTTTCGGGTAACCAGTGCGAGAGAGGCGCAGGAGCAAAGTATAGCGTTGCAGGTGATATCCCCAATCTTCATAGATATAAGAGAGCAAAGCTTGCATCTCTTGCAGAGGATACAGGCGTGGCAAAGAGGGGTGTGATAGGGCTTCCTCTCGCGCTTGGTATGTACGAGCTTGCGCCTATGTGGCACGGTATATTCCGTCAGCTTGGTTTCAAGGTTTTGTTAACAGGCCAATCAACGAAAGAGATTTATCAAAAAGGACATTTCAGTATTCCGTCGGATACAGCGTGCTATCCTGCAAAGCTGATGCACGGACATATTGAAACACTTATGGAAAGTGGAGCAGAGGCGATTTTTTATCCTTGCCTCACTTATAATATAGACGAACATAGCGGACAAAATCACTATAACTGTCCCGTTGTTGCGTATTATTCCGAACTGCTTAAGGGCAACACAGAGTCCCTTTCAAAAGTGAAGTTCTTGTATCCGTATTTGAATATCAATTCGGAAAAGGAGCTTGCAAGAGGACTTTACCAATACCTTTCACAGTTTTATGACGATATAACGCTCAAAGAACTCAGAGTTGCTGTAAAAGTGGGCGTTGAAGCTTATAATGAGTGGATGATGGATATCAGAAACGAAGGTAAGAGAGCGCTTAAATACAGTCAGGAAAATAACATTCCCGTTATGATCCTTGCAGGCAGACCTTATCATACGGACGCTGAAATAGGACACGGAATAGATAAATTGGCAAATTCATTGGGCTTTGCAGTTGTAAGCGAGGATAGTATATCCGATCTGACAGAAACTCCGAAGGTCAATGTTCTGAACCAGTGGACGTATCATTCGCGTTTGTATAAAGCGGCAGAATATGCTGCAACTCACGATAACTGTCAGCTGGTACAGCTTGTTTCTTTTGGCTGTGGAGTAGATGCTATCACAACAGACGAGGTGAGAGAACTGCTTGAAAGCAGAGGTAAACTGTATACTCAGCTTAAGATTGATGAGATAACCAACCTTGGCGCAGTAAAAATCAGACTTCGTAGCCTTATGGGTGCAATGGATGAAAGAAAGGCAGGTGCGAAAAGATGAATAATGTTCAGTTCACACCTGATATGAAAAAGGATTATACGATTCTTGTTCCTACAATGCTGCCCACTCATTTTAAAATGATTTGCCAGATATTCAGAAGTTTCGGATATAAGGCAGACCTGCTTGAAAATTATGGACAGAATGTGGTGGATAGCGGACTTAAGTATGTACATAACGATACGTGCTATCCTGCGCTACTTGTAATAGGTCAATTTATTGATGCCATAGAGAGTGGAAAATACGATCCTCATAAGGTTGCGTTGCTTTTAACTCAGACAGGCGGCGGATGCAGAGCATCAAATTATATTTCGCTTTTGAGAAAAGCTCTTGAAAAGGCTGGCTACGGATATATTCCCGTAATTAGTCTTAACTTCTCAGGACTTGAATCCAACCCCGGATTTAAAATAACATTGCCTCTTCTCAGACAGCTTGTGTATGCAGTATTCTACGGCGATTTGCTTATGCTGCTGAAAAACCAGTGCCGCCCATATGAGATCAACGAAGGCGAAACTGAAGCTCTTTGTGAAAAGTGGACTAAAAAGTTAGTTGAGGAAATGGCAGAAGGTCAGATGAACTATAAAACTGTCAAGCGTCGTTATGCTGAAATCGTGTCCGATTTTCATAATATGCCCAGAACGAATGAAAAGAAGATCAAGGTTGGTATTGTTGGAGAGATATTTGTAAAGTTTTCTCCTCTGGGAAATAATCATCTTGAAGATTTCCTTGTTTCAGAGGGCGCTGAAGTTTCTATGCCGGGCCTTGTAGACTTTTGTATATATTGCGTGTATAATAACATTGTGGATACCAAGCTCTACGGAACTGGCAAGGTAAAAAGCCTTGTTATGAAATGGGTTTATAATTATCTGTGCGAAAAGCAGAACGATCTGATTGAGGCAGTTAAGGAAAACAGTAATTTCAAAGCGCCTACGCCTATTGAGCATACAAGAAGCTTGGTGGAAGACTATATCGGAATAGGAACAAAAATGGGAGAGGGATGGCTTCTTCCTGCCGAAATGCTTGAGCTGATAGACTCGGGCGTTAAGAATATAGTCTGCGCGCAGCCCTTTGGATGTTTGCCGAACCACATAGTTGGAAAAGGTATGATGAAGCCTATAAAGGAACGCAATCCTGATGTGAATATAGTTGCAATAGACTATGACCCCGGCGCAACCAAGATAAATCAGGAAAACAGAATAAAATTGATGCTATCTTGCGCAGCGGAGAATTTGAATAACAGTAAAGAAGAGGCAAAGGTATAATGAATATCCTTGTAACAGGCGGCAGTCGCGGAATCGGAGCGGCAACAGTGAAATATTTTGCAGAGCATGGCAATAGAGTTGCTTTTGTTTATAACCAAAACGACTCTGCTGCAGATGTTGTTGCCAATGAATGCGGCGCTTATAAAATAAAGGCAGATCTTTCAGATTTCAATGCTGCAGAAGCAGCGTATATGGAAGCGGAAAAAGTTCTTTCCGGGGTTGACGTTTTGGTCAACTGCGCAGGAATTGCCCTTATTTCTCAGATATGCGACACAGATTCTGCCCTCTGGAGCAAAGTGATAAACACGAATCTCACAAGTGCTTATGCGATGTGTAAGGCGGCCTCACAAGAAATGGTGCGCCGTAAAAACGGAGTTATAATTAATGTGGGATCAGTATGGGGAAGAGTGGGAGCATCCTGTGAAAGTGCTTACAGCGCATCAAAAGCAGGTATGCGCGGTCTCACAATGGCGTTGGCAAAGGAGCTTGCTCTGTCAGGTATCAGGGTAAACTGTGTTGAACCGGGCGTAATTGATACAGAAATGAATCACTCGCTTGGCAGTGAAGCGCTCGATGCTATATGCGAAGATATTCCCCTTGGCAGACTTGGCAAGGCAGAAGAAGTAGCCGAGCTTATAGGATTTCTTGCAAGCGATAAGGCGAGATATATAACAGGTCAGATCATCGGAATTGACGGCGGTTTCGGTTTATAAGCAGAAAGGATTTGCATTATGAAAAGAATTCTGTGTTCAAGAAGAATGAAGGCTTGCGACAGGAGAGAAATTGAAACAAGGACTCCGTCTGAAGTTTTGATGGAAAAAGCGGCATCGGCTGTGTATGATGTTCTTAAAAGTGATTTTGATCTTAGCCGTGTTTTGTTTGTGTGCGGCGGAGGAAATAACGGCGGCGATGGACTGATTGCTGCAAAGCTTTGTGCATTTGATGGAAACGAAACGCATATTCTGTTTTGCGGAAGTGAAGATGCGTGCACTGCTGAGAACTCTCGTAGATTGGCGGAAGTAAAAAAAGCAGGGGTTAAATTTGTTTCGGCAATTGACGAAGAATATACTGCCGTAGTAGATGCTATGTTTGGTATAGGTCTCTCTCGCGAAATAGATGGTGAAAACGCTGAAATAATAAATGCCATAAATCTTAGCCGTGCTAAAGTGCTTTCTATAGATATCCCATCAGGAATATGCGCAGATAATGGAGAAATTCTCGGATGCGCAGTTAAAGCGGACGAAACCGTAGCTATTCAGGCATATAAAAGGGGCCACCTCCTTGGAGAAGGTGTGGAAAACTGCGGAAAGCTCATCTGCGTTGATATAGGAATTTCTTGTTCGGGAGCAGAGAATTTCGACGGAGAGGGTGATATAGTACCCTATGTTCTTGCTGAAAATGATATTCAACTTTTGTCTAAAAGAAAAAAAGATTCTAATAAAGGTACCTATGGAAGAGTTGCTATAATAGGCGGGGCTCCCGGTATGTGCGGAGCAGTGTATCTTTCGGCACTTGCCGCATATAGAAGCGGCGCAGGGCTTGTTGAAATTTTTACCTCAAATGAAAACAGAATTCCTTTGCAAATGCTTATTCCCGAAGCCATTGTTACAACAACCGATTGGGACGAGCCCGATACAGAAAAACTTGAAGAAGTGCTTGAAAGAGCTAAAGTTGTGTGTGCAGGCCCCGGAATGAGCATGGGAAAGGGCGCACTCAGAATTCTTTCAGCCGTGTATAAAAATGTGAGCACTTCCTTGATCGTTGATGCCGATGCTCTTAATCTCACAGCAAAATACGGTCTTGAATATCCTCTTGGAGTGCCCACGGTGATCACACCTCATCCCCTTGAACTGTCAAGACTCAGCGGCAAAACCGTTGAAGAACTTAAAGCTGATCTTTGGCAATCGGCCAAGTCTTATGCCGACGATAATCATGTAATTTGTGTTGCAAAAGATCATCATACAGTAATTGCCCATAAAACAAATGTATTTGTAAACGCCAGCGGAACTCCTGCTCTTGCTAAGGGCGGCAGTGGTGATGTTCTTTGCGGTGTAATAGCAGGACTTCGTTGCAGCGGACTGTCAATGCTTGGCGCGTCTTCTCTTGGAGTGTATATTCACGGTCTGGCAGGAGAAAAAGCAGAAGAAAAGTTTGGAATGAGTGCTCCTCTTGCCCATGAGGTAGCCAACCTTGTAGGTGAAGTGCTCAGAGAGGCAGGCAGATAATGGCGGCATTCAAAACAAACGCAATGCGTATTCTTGAAAGAAATAAAATTGCTTATAATCATTATGAATATGATGCTGAAGTAACTGACGGTGTTATGGTGGCAGAGCTTGTAGGTCAGGAAAGAGAAAGAGTTTTCAAAACTCTGGTAACCGTGTCTGCAAAAGGGAATAACTACGTTTTTGTTGTCCCTGTAGGCGAAACGTTGGACCTGAAAAAAGCGGCTGCTGCAGTTGGCGAAAAATCTGTTGCAATGATAAAGCAGAAAGAGCTTTTGGGACTGACGGGATATGTCCACGGAGGCTGTTCTCCCGTTGGAATGAAAAAATTGTTTCCCACAATGATCCACGAAAGCGCAAAGATATTTGAAGCAATCTGCGTTTCAGCAGGTCAGAGGGGGCATCAGGTGGAAGTGCCGGTTGATGCGCTTGCTAAGGTTGTAAACGCTAAGTTCGGTGATATAATAGTTGATTGAAGGAGATATTGAATATGAAGAAAATCAGCCTGATATTTGCAGTATTTGTATTGTGTATATCTATGGTATCGTGTAGTGCAGGTATTAGCCGTGATGAAGCCGATATTATAGCAAGGGACCTTCTGAATAAATTAGCCGAAGATGATATTGAGGGGGCAACCGAAATGATGCACCCTAGTACCAATACTACTGTAGAACTCTTTGAAGCATATATTGAAGCGCTTGAAAAATCCGAATGTGTAAATTTTGGAATGTTGGATGAAGTTAAATTGCTTTCTAATTTTTCTTCTGCAGTATATTCAAGTAGCGTGGGCGGTTCATATTATGAGATACAGTATCGATTAGTCCAAGGAGATCTTTCATTCAGATGTATTATTGAGATAATAAAAGTTGATGATATAATAGGTGTTTCAAATATTGAAATTAGTGTTGAATAGTAAAAAGATCCCTCATAATTGAGGGATCTTTTTAACTAAAATCAAAAACGACCTTATCGCCATCAAGCTTCAGCGCACCGTCAAAGGGTTTATCGTTTTTTGAGATGAACCCTTTTAACTTAGTTGTTTTTCCATTTTCAAGCAGATCGCGAGCGGCGGAAATGGGAATAATACGTTTGCATATTTCCAAGCTGATCTTGAATTTGCATCCTTCCTTATACCCCATACAGCCGTAGTTATATCTGCCCCTGACTACATTGTTTTGACAAACGGGACATTTGCCAACTATCTCACCTGCAATGCCTATATCACGATCATCTTCAGGGGGCAGGGAAGTCTGCTTGAAAACCTCATTGATCTCTGCTTCCGCAAGCTTGACGCAATCTTCAACAGTTATCTCGTTGCGGTAAACCTTTTTCAGCGCGCGGCCAAGGTGCGCTGTTTTTTCTTTTTCCATATTGATGCCAAGTCTTTGTAAGGTCTCAATAAGAAAAATTCCGCCGCCGAGAATATAATAGCTGTTGTTTTTAAGTTCAATATAACCGGAGTCTTCAGCATTTCGGATAATTCCGGTTCTTGTAGCCTCGGTTCCGATTTCAACGCCTTCAAAAATAGCCTTGTATTCTTCCATATCGTCTTCTTTTTCGCTGTCTTGAGCGGCAGCTTTTAGGTCGCGGTATGGATTTTTCAAAAAGTTGTTGAGAGTTTCAACGGTGTAGTGCTTGGGAGGAGAGGTTTCTTTTTCTTTCGGCTGAAAATCTGTGTTAACCTTGTCTCCTTTTTTCAGGTTTGGCAACACTTTGTTCTTGGAGGGCGGATCTTCAAATTTTGTCCAACCCTTTTCAAGAATGATAGTGCCTTTAAGCGTGAACTCCTCGTAATCTCCAATCTTCACCTTAATTTCGGTTTTCTGAGCAACACAGTCCTCAGAACAAAAAACGGCAACAAAGCGGCGGAAAACCGTTTGATAAACCTTATATTCGTTTTCAGAAAGAGCCTCTTTCTTGGGAATTTTGAAAGTTGGTGTTAGCGCTGAGTGTGATTCTATTTTTGCATCGTCAAAAATAGTTTTTTTATCCTTGAATTTAACGGGATATCCAACTGCAGCTATGTTTTCGATAATTTTTGCTATCTTGCCTTTTTCAGCGGTGGCAAGATATTCGGAGTTTGTTCTGGGGTATGTGAGATATCCTTTTTCGTACAAATCCTGAACGATCTTCAGAGATTCGTCCATAGACATTTTATACTTTTTACCAAGCAGATTTTGCAGTTTTGAAAGCGAGAAAAGCTTTCCCGGATTAAGAGTGTCCTTTTTGGATGTTTTGCCTGTAACAATGGCGTCGCAGTCGTTATACGCCTTGCAGCATCTTAGAGCTTTTTAAAGTTCTTCCTTTGCATATTTACGAGTGCTTACAAGCTCTATTTCTTCGCCGTCAGTCAAAGCCTTGCTCACAATGCCGTAATATGTTGTGGGAACAAAATTGCGGATCGCCATATCGCGATCGTAAATAGCTTTAACAATAGGAATGATAACTCGTCCAACTCTGAGTAGAGCTCCCGATTTGAGAGTGGCGTATCTTGTAAGATTGATTCCGTAAAGCCAGTCAACGTAAGTCCTTGAAAAACCTTCGGATGCAAGATTGTTATATCCGCTGCTTTCTCTAAGCTGAGAAAGCTCTGCTTGAATGGTTTCTCTGGTTTGGTCGGGTAACCATAGTCTGCAAAGCTGCTTCGGAGTTTTCAGAGCATTCTGTATACATAAACGGATGATTATTTCGCCCTCGCGGTCAGCGTCTCCTGCGTTAACGATTTTATCAACGTCGTTTCGATTGCAAAGTTTTTCAATAACAGAAAACTGCTTTGCCACTCCCGAGTCAACAGCCTTTGATTTTGCTTTTGTTCTGAGCTTGTATCTGAATTCGTCGGGATAAAAGGGAAGATTGTCTAATTTCCAACGAGCGTTTTCCTCTCCGGTATAGTCTTCAACGTCGCAAAGCTGGAACAGATGTCCCAGTGCCCAGGTAACGATATAGCCTTCGCCTTCATAATATCCGTCGCGTTTTTTTGTATTTCCGATGGCATCGCAAATATTTCTGGCAAGGCTGGGCTTTTCTGCGATTATGAGTATCATTTGGCAATCCTCCTTTCACAATTTTCAAAGAAGAAATCCGCATAAGCGGATTTCAACCTGTTCTTTTATCTTTTTTTCTTATCTATCAACAGATCTTTCAATATCGCATCCTGCAAGAGCTGCGCCTATAACCGTGCCAAACTGAGCGTATTTGGGAATAATAAAATTCATATCAAACATACGGTTGAGATTTTCAAAAACCTCTTTGGCCTGAGGAACATTTGTAAGATTTCCTGTGAGAACGATATTCTTGATATCAAAATTTCTTGCGGCAAAAACACTGACCATGCCAACTGTTTCAAATACCATATTGATAAGACCAAGTGCGATATCACTTTTTGTTGCAAGATCACTCAGCTTGCCGAAATTTGATGCTGTCATAACGTCGCTGTAACCGGGAACGATATCCTGGCGCGAGATATCACTGATTTTAAGGTCAATATTGTGTATGTCCCCGTCTTTTGCAAGTTCTGCAATATGGTCAATATTGTTCATTCCGAGCAGCTGCTTTGAAAGACCAAGGAGAGTACCTCCGCCAACACCCGTACCGCCCAGATACTGAGGCTCTTTTCCGCTTTCAGCATAAACCAGAGCGGTACCTGTTCCCATACTTACGATGAGTGACTTATCATACTCTGAGAGATAAAGTCCGCCAAGACCGATAGAACGGAATTCTTTGATGGTTTCGCAATTAAGGGAGTAGATATTCTTAGTAACATAAGAGGAGCCAACGCCTGTTATCATAACTCTCACAATGTCGGAAAGCTCAAGATCATTTATGTCTGTGAATTTTCCGAAAGCTCCGTATATGGAGGTTATAGGGTCGGTTGCGCGCACAAATATTGGCTCAATAAGACGGTTGGTTTCCCCGCTGATATCAAAGCCCACTATCTTTGTTGTGCTTCCGCCAACATCAATTCCAATAACGATTTTTTTCATAAGTTATAACCAAGCCTTTCAGTTATATAACTCTCCGAAAACCTTTTCGCACAGATCTTGTAAATATGTAAGTGAAAATGAGGAGTCGGAGTAGATAATTTCATTCTGTGAGGCAAGCTCTTCCGTATAGTCGTCAAGCTTGTAAACGGTACATTGTCCCTCTCCGCTTTTAACGTGTGAAACAATTGGGATTATTCCGTAATCTGTAATGGCAACATCATTTTCCGTTTTGCTGACGGTGATATCAGCAAGCGCACCAAGCATACGGTTCGCGATGCCTGCTCCTGTTTGCGCTGTTGCATTTATATAGTTTCCAATGGAATAATAAACAAGCATAGAGTGCCCGTCGCGTTCAATAAGCTCCACCGGTTCAACAACGTGCGGATGCGTGCCTATAACAAGATCAACTCCTGCGTCAAAGAAAACGTCAGTCCAATATTTCTGATTGTTATCAGCAGTCAAAATATATTCCGTCCCCCAATGAGGACAAACAATAACAAAATCCGAAATTTCCTTTGCGCGAGAAACATCATCTTTAATTCTGTCTTTATTTAAAATATTAACGCAGTATGGCATATCAGAGGGAAGAGGTATACCGTTAGTTCCGTAGGTATAGTTGAGAATAGCAAATCTGATGCCTTCCTTTTCCACAACATATATTTCCTCAGATTTTTCCTTAGTGTCGGAAATGCCTAAATATGCAATTTCAGGATATGTTTCTTCCCAAAAGCTTATACAGGAAAGAAGTCCCTTTTTGCCTTTATCGAGGGCGTGATTGGTTGCGTGGAGAACAACATCAAAACCGCTGCTTACTATAGCGTCTCCAACCTCGAATGCTCCGTTGAAAGATGGGTATCCCGAAAGTCCAAGATCCCGTCCTCCGAGGATAACTTCTTGGTTTACTATGGCGATATCAGCATTTTCAATGTCTGATCTGACATTTGAAAACATATGGTCATAGTTGTATGTTCCGTCGTTCATTTTGCCCGAGTTTGCAACTTTGTCATGCAGAAGCACATCCCCTGCCATAAGTATTGAAACGATTCCGTCATTTGTTGTGTCAACGGGGGGCTCAGTTTCAATTTCTGTTGCAGGTTCAGTTTTAATTTCTGTTATGATTTCAGTCTGCAGCTCAGTTTGCGCAGTTGTTTCTATTGATTCTTCTTCAAGCTTTCTGCAACTGCAAAGCAGAAGCAGCATAGCAATAATTATTGCAAATTTTCTCATTTCATAATCTGTTTGAGATAGTCAATGCTCATTTTAGCGCATTCAAGATTGGATTTTCCGAATGCAGCCAGATCTTGCTCAACAACTATCCATTCAACTCCGGCTTCTTCTGCCGCATCAAGAAGGTGGGGAATATTTTGCACACCGTAGCCAATGGGACGAAGTTCGCCTCTGCCTTCAGTGATCTCTTTTCTGCGGTAATAGTCCTTCAGGTGAATGAGTGCGCATTTATCAGCGTGAGATTTAATATATTCAACGGGTTCAACATTCATAACGGCCATCCATGCTGTATCATATTCAGCTTTAAGGTCAGGTACGCCGTCAAGAATATGTTCAATAATATACTTTTCCCCTAACTTAGCGAACTCGCCTTCATGATTGTGGAAGCATAGCTGTATACCATATTCTTTGCCTTTTTCGCAAAGCATCTGTATCTGTTCATAGGCCCCTTCGTGATCTTCTCCCCCCGGCCACTTGTCAGGGTTCAGATATGGCATAGCAAGGTATTTGCAGCCAAGAGATTTGTGAAAGGAAAATGTATCATCAGGGTTTGCCATAAGAGTTTCAAAGCTGATGTGGGCGGAAGGAACCTTGAGATCGATCTCATTCATAAACTCTATAAATTCTTCAGGTGAAAATCCGTAAAGATTTTTTCCGCCGTAGGGTTCAATTCCGTCATATCCCATTTCTTTAAGGGCCGTGAGAATAGCGCGGGGATCTTTTTCAAGATCGTCACGAAGTGAAAACAATTGAATAGAAACAGGGAATACCATAACATTATCTCCGTGTAATAAAATTATATAAATATTTTAATATAATCAGATTTGTTTTTCAAGGCTATTTTTATTTTCTTAACACTTTATAAGAAAAATATGATATACTGTATAAAAACGAGGAAAGGAGATGAGCCTGTGAAGAAAAGATTAATATGTTTTGTGATGTCAGTTTTTATGATATTATCTGTTTCGTCAACGGCGGTTGCAGGATATATTTATCCCGGTAATATAACGCAGTATGAGGATTCATACAAGCTTGATCTGTTCAAAAAAGATAATTGGGAAGCGGTCGATGGCATCAAGGATATAACTGTAAGAAGCATGGGCTCGTCAAACCTTATTTACGTTACGTCCGACAGGCAGAGCAAAATAATGAGTCTTGCGTATATTAACGAAGACGGTTTGAACCTGAGCGCATATAATGAACTTGTTGTCGGAATGGTGTTCAATAACGCAGAAGGTTGTACATTCACAATAACGTATTATTATGAGGGTGGTACCTTCACGGATGAGGCTGTTGGCACTAAGGGTACAAAGAATATTGTGTATTTTATGCTTCCTGCTGATAATCGTGAAAATATAACAAGAATAGAATTGACGGTTGACAGTGGAACCAATGCAGTTGATTATTTTGCCATAGAGAGCTTTTATGCTGACAGCAACAGAACATATAGCTATGCAGATCGTTTTTCAAGCAGACGGCTTACTGCTATCAACGGAAATGCAACCTTCTATGATGATTATGTAGAGGTTTCTCCTGATGAAAGCGGTGCTCATATAGAGTGTGATCTCATAACGGATTATGTGGGCAAATCAGCGCTTGCTGTTATTGAGGTCAGTAGCACACATGCAGGAATATTGACCGTTGAAAACATTTCAACGGGCAAAGTCAGTTCCACCGCATTATATAGCGGAACAGCTAAATACAGTATTTTTGTAACTGAGCTCAGCAATAAGATCAGAATTGGCTTTTCGGAGGGAGAGACTTTGTCAAATTCTCCTGTAAAGCTTATGTCAGTGAGAATAGTCCCAGTTGCAAAAGATGAAACGGTTCGTTATGGAACGGTTGAAAGTTGTATAGTGGAAGAAGGAAAAATAATTGTAAAGGGAACGGTTGATTCTGACACCACAATCAAGTATATTAATTCAAAGCTGGCTTTGTACAAGGTCCCATATGACCATAACGGCGACCTTCCGGAAAACGCGGAAATTGAAATGAACATTTCAACATCGTATAACATAGAAGCTCCGGTGGATTATGATCATACTCAGTATAAATATGTTGTTGCACTAAAGTCCAAGCATAAAGTTATACCTTTGACAGAACCTGTTTATGCTATGTCAAAATCATCCTTGCCGATAGTCAGTCAGGAGTGTCACAGCGGTATACATAATGCCGAAAGCACTGCTGTGTTTGAAAGTGAAGCCGAAGATGTTGTTCTTGATGTGTATGTAAATCACTTGTTTGCATCTTCCGACACTGTCGCTGCGATTCGTTTTGCGTATAGAGAAAACGTATATTACCTCAATAGTGATTATGTCAACGAAATATCATCAAATATAGGTTTTTTCACCTCTATAGGAGGCAGGGTATATCTGCGTTTGCTTTCTGATGATGAAGGCGCATTTGATTTTGAATTTAATGAAAAAAGCTCTGTTGATCTTATGTGCGCTGCGGCCGCATATCTTGGGGGCCATTATGAAAAAATGGCAGGTATAATATTGTTGAGTGGGTTTAATTATAACAGTGACCCTGATCAAAGAGCAAAAGATGCTTCCGAGCTGATAGGATTGTTTGCTTCCTCGTTTAGAAACACAAACAACAGCGCTGAAATTTTAGCGGCTGTATCTGAAGAAAATATACATATTGCAACAATTCTTGCGGCATACAATAAAAGAAACGGCATTAGCAATATTGGCGTTGTATTCGAGTGTGTTAATTCCAATGACAGTGTAACAGCCTTGAAGGCACTATGCGATTCTGCGTCAGCTTATGGTAACTCTTTCAGGAATGAAGTGATATTCTGGCACGTAAAAAGAGACACTGCATATGCAGAGGCTTTCAGAAAATTGTATGAAAATGCTGCTCAGAGTTCAGTTTCGTGCGTTGTATTTTCAGTCAGTGAAAGTATGACTACTGATGAAATATGTGCCATGTTTGAGGGTATCCATGGAAGTGAATATGTCAGATATGAGTTTGAAGCATTTAAAACTCCCGTTGATTGCCGTGGCGAATATACCTTGTGGGATTTCACTCAGGCATATAATACATTTGGTTGGCTGGCCGGCGGAAGCTGTTCTTCTCCTGAAACCTTAAATTCAATGTTTAGTGAAACAAGAGTTCTGAAAAGCTTAATAACTCCTTCTCAGGATAGCGAGGGAATTTTGGTCGGATGGTTTGAGGGCGTAACAGATTTGTCAATTGCGGATGTTATGCGTGTTGACGTGGCTGTTGATCTGAGTGCGCATAGAGAAGTTCCCATAAGCGTTGTTTTGGGAGGTAACGGTGTTAAGGCTGAATATATAACAACGGCGAAAAGAGGAGAGCAAAGTATATATCTGGACGTGAATAGTTATCGTGATGCCAATAAGGTTGAATATATTGCAATCATAGTAGAAAGTAATACGGAGGCTGTTCTTGAAATTTCCAAGGTATCAATTCTCAGTCGCAGCCTTGCAGATAGCGAGCTGAAAACTGCTGTGGAACAAAGCGGCCAATATGCAGAACGAAACTCGTCTTTCTATATTTTTGCAGGAGCAATGATCTCATCAACAATTGTTGTATTTATAGCATTGAGCAAAAAGAGAACAACAAAACAAATTAATGGTAATTAGCACTATATTTTTTTAAATTTTGTTGAAATTTATACTTGATAAAATATATATTGTTGTTGTATACTATATTTTGAGCTTTAGCTTCATTTTAGGAGGATTTATATGCAGAATAATACAAGACCCGAAGATATGCTTCGCATCACCACAAAAGAACTTGCTGATAAGTTCATAGCAGAGCAGGTTGAAGAAGTTCGCGCACAGGTAGGCGATAAGAAAGTTCTTCTTGCACTTTCCGGTGGTGTAGATAGTTCAGTGGTAGCAGCGCTTCTTATTAAAGCAATAGGTAAGCAGCTGGTATGCGTTCATGTAAATCATGGACTTATGCGTAAGGACGAGTCTGAAAATGTAGTAAAAGTATTTTCAGATGAGCTTGATGCAAACCTTATATATGCTGATGAAACAGATCGTTTCCTCAATCTCCTTGCAGGCGTATCCGATCCTGAAAAGAAGAGAAAGATCATCGGTGCAGAATTTATCAATGTTTTTGCTGACGAAGCAAGAAAGCTTGAAGGAATTTCATTCCTCGCACAGGGAACGATCTATCCTGACATTCTTGAATCAGTAAAACAGGCAGAAGGCAAGAAAGCAGTTAAATCCCACCATAATGTAGGAGGACTTCCTGAGGATCTCCAGTTTGAGCTTGTTGAACCTCTCAAGCTTCTCTATAAAGACGAAGTAAGAGTAGTTGGTGAAGCATTGGGACTTCCTCATGCTATGGTGTATCGTCAGCCTTTCCCCGGCCCCGGACTTGGTGTAAGATGCCTTGGCGCAATCACAAGAGATAGACTTCACGCACTCAGAGAAGCAGATGCAATTCTGAGAGAAGAATTTGATATATGCGGACTTGCAGAAAAAGTATGGCAGTATTTCGTAGTAGTGCCTGATATTAAGTCAGTTGGCGTTAAGGACGAAAGCCGCTATGAAGGTTGGCCTGCAATCATTCGCGCCGTAAATACAAAGGACGCAATGAGCGCAACTATCGAAGAGATCCCCTATGCAGTTTTGCATAAAATAACAAATAGAATCACAAACGAGGTAGAAGGCATCAACCGTGTTCTCCTCGACCTCACTCCCAAGCCCGTAGGCACAATCGAGTGGGAATAATACCAAAAACGCTGAAAACCCCTGTAAATAAAGGATTTTTTCAGTAAAAAGAAGCCGCGTGGCAACACATTGGCAACATCAAAATTTGTACTATTTTAGATAATGAGCTATCAGTTCCCTGAACTGATAGCTCATTTTTTATTTGTAATAATAAACCACCAGCAGTGCTGGT
>JAGAPL010000136.1 GCA_017623255.1 Clostridia bacterium | reverse complement strand
TCTTCTTTTCTCTTTTTAATTTCAAGTATTATTTTTCTTGAAAATATTGAAAAAAGGAGTTCTGTCAACGTCCAGAACCCCTTTTGTCTTCAATCTGAAACGCACACATAAGTGTGCGTTTTTTTGTTTAGTTATCTGGGTGAAACAAAGATAACGGATTACGATCATTTATAGTAAAAACATTTTGAATGTGAATTTTGACTACAAACTATTGAAAATATTGAAATTAAATGTTAAAATTGTACTAAGCAAGGGCGGATTGCTTATAAAATATTTACTTATAAACAAGGAGAGATTATTTTTATGAAAAAACGTAGTATTATTTATTGTATACTTACTGTTATAATGATGGCAAGCTTGCTAGCATTTACAGCGTCGGCAGAGAATACTTATGAGGGACTTACATATTCAATAGAAAACGAACAGGTGACTATTACAGGGGTAGTTTCTACCAGTATTACGGATATAATCATTCCTGATGAGATCGAAGGATATTCCGTTACATGCATAGGTGAATTTGCTTTTAGTAGATGTTCCAAACTTGAAAGTATAGACATTCCGGATAGCGTTACAAGCATAGGTCAGCTTGCTTTTGAGGGGTGTTCCGTTCTTGAAAGTATAGTTATTCCTGATGGGGTTACAAGCATAGAACTCAACACATTTGCTTATTGTAATAAACTTGTAAGCGTAGATATTCCCGAAAGCGTTACAAGTATAGAGATTGGAGCGTTTTATATGTGTGTAAACCTCAAAAACGTGGATATTCCTGACGGGGTTACGTATATAGGGCGTTCTGCATTTTATTATTGTAAAAGTATTGAAAGCATAGATATTCCCGATGGAGTTACAAGTATAGATGATTATACGTTTTACAATTGTATCCTCCTAAAAAGTGTAGATATACCCTATGGTGTTGTAAGTATAGGCGATTCTGCATTCCAAAATTGCACTTTTCTCAGAACTATAACCATTCCTGCTAGCGTTAACAGCATAGGAAAAAATGTGATAGACAATTGTATTAACTTTGAAGGTATTTATTACGATGGAAGCTTAGCAGACTTGATTTATGTTGATATTGACCCTGATAATGAAACGCTTTTAAATTCGTATATCGTGTTCTCAATGGGCTGTTGGGTATCTGACGGAAACAATTGGTATTATATTGATAATTTCGGAAACTATGTAACCAATCAGTGGATTGAAGACAGCAACGGTTGGTGTTACCTTGATGAAACAGGTAGAGTGGCAACAAATACATGGGTGATGGATACTATTGGTTGGTGCTATGTTGGTGAAGACGGTTACTGTGTAACAAACAGATGGGTTGCAGACAGCAAGGGCTGGTGCTATCTTGATGAAAACGGTAGAATGGCAACAAACCAGTGGATAATGGATTCTTCAGGTTGGTGCTATGTTGGTGCAGATGGCTACTGTGTAACAAATCAATGGAGAGAAGATAGCAATGGCTGGTGCTATCTTGATGAAAACGGCAGAATGGCAACAAACACATGGGTGATGGATTCAGTTGGTTGGTGTTATGTTGGAGAAGACGGATATGCGGTAACAAATTGCTGGAAAATGGACAGCAAGGGTTGGTGCTATCTCAATTCCAACGGTTCAATGACAAAGTATGATTGGGTAGAATATAAAGGTGATTGGTATTTTGTTGACGGAAACGGTTATATGGTAACAGGAACATACTATATTAACGGCACGGCATACACCTTTAACTCAGACGGTGTTTGGATAGCTTAAAACCAAATAAAAACCGCACGCTATAAAGCGTGCGGTTTTTTGATGTATTTAGGTGATTTCGCCTTCTGCGGAAGGCGACCAAGGAGTTCCCCCTTGGATCTCCGATGGGCATTAGGAATTACGCCCGTTGCGACGGACGTCTTAGGACTCTGTCCTAAGAATCTGCGACCTTTTTCAAAAAAGGTCGATAAAAACGAGCTGTTTTAGTTTAGCTTAAACCTCAGCAATAACCTCAACCTCAGCGAGAACGCCTTTGGGAAGGTCACGAACTGCAACACAGCTGCGCGCAGGCTTACTTGTGAAGTATTTACCGTAGATTTCGTTGAATGTTGCAAAATCTGCGATATCTGCAAGGAAGCAAGTTGTTTTAACAGCGCGGTCAAAGGATGTGCCTGCAGCCTCAAGAACTGCGGCGAGGTTCTTCATGATCTGCTCTGTCTGCTCGCTAACTCCGCCTTCAACAACGTTTCCTGTTGCAGGGTCAAGTGCGATCTGGCCGGAAGTGAAGAGAAGATTTCCTGTGATAACTGCCTGAGAATAGGGGCCTATAGCCGCGGGAGCTTTTTCTGTTGCAATGTATTTCATAATTTATTCCTTTCTTTATTTAACAAGTCTGAATCCTGCGTCAAGCAGACCTTGTCTTATCTGTTCTTTGTGTTCTGCGTTTCTTGTTTCCATATTAACTCTCAGATAACATCCGTTAACGTCAGAGCCTTCGTTTGCTCTTTCGTGGTGGATAGATGTAACGTTACCGCCAAGCTCAGCAATGATGCGTGCAACATCAAGCAGCTGACCGGGTTTATCAATAAGCTCAATTGTAAGCTGGAAGTTTCTGCCGCTCATTAAGAGACCGCGCTTGATAACTCTTGAGAGGATAGTAACGTCGATATTACCTCCTGAAACAAGGCAGCAAACCTTCTTGCCCTTGACGGGTACCTTGTTGAACATAACCGCGGCAACGGAAACTGCACCTGCGCCCTCAGCGATAAGCTTCTGCTGTTCAATAAGTGCGAGGATAGCCGCTGCGATCTCATCATCAGAAACAGTAACTATTTCATCAACGTACTGCTTACATATTTCGTATGTAAGGTCACCGGGTTCCTTAACTGCGATACCGTCGGCAATAGTTGAAACGGAATCAAGACGTTCAATATGTCCGTCGTGTATGGAATTAGCCATACTGGGCGCGCCTGTTGCCTGAACTCCGTAAACCTTAACGTTGGGGTTCAGATTTTTGATTGTGTATGCAACGCCTGAAATCAGTCCGCCGCCGCCGATTGGAACAACAACTGCGTCAAGATCAGCTATTTGATCAATAATTTCAAGAGCAATAGTACCCTGTCCTGCAATAACCTGCTCGTCGTTGAAGGGATGAATAAACGTGTATCCTTCCTTATCTCTCAGCTCAAGTGCACGGTTGTATGCATCGTCATAAACGCCTTTAACAAGGCAAACTTCAGCTCCGTAGCGCTTTGTTGCTTCAACCTTGGATATAGGCGCACTGTCGGGCAGGCAGATAAGGCTTTTAATGCCGTTCTTTGTTGCCGCCAGAGCAACGCCCTGAGCGTGATTTCCTGCGGAGCAGGCAATAACGCCGCGGGATTTTTCCTCGTCGGAAAGCTGGGATATTTTATAGTAAGATCCTCTGATCTTAAATGAACCTGTTGTCTGCAGGTTTTCCGTTTTGAGATAAACGTCAGCCTCGGGGTTTATTCTGGGTGCTTTTATAACGTCGGTTTTGCGGATAACGTTTTTGAGCACGTAACCTGCGTGATAAACTTTATCAAGTGTAAGCATATTATATATTCCTTTCAGAATTAACAATCAAACTATCAATAAACTGGCCTGCAACTCTTGCGCTTCTGCCGCCTTTGGCAAGAGCAAAGGCTTCTGCCTGAATCATAAGCTGAGACTCGTTCATTTCAATGCCGCGTTCGCGTGCAAGGGATGTAACAATTTTTTTAAACAGGGCGCTGTTGGGCTTTGTAAAGAGAATCGTCAGGCCGAAGCGTGCGGAAAGTGAAAGTGTTTCTTCCAGTGTGTCACGAAGATGAACCTCATCGCCTTCTCTTGCGGAGAATGTTTCGTGCACCATATGGCGACGGTTGCTTGTGGCGTAAATAACTGCATTAGGAGTTTTTGCGGCGGCCGAGCCTTCAAGGATAGCCTTGAGAGCGGCAAAACCATCATCCTCGCTTGCAAATGAAAGGTCATCAATAAAGATGATGAACTTAAGCGGATTTTCTGCAATATGCCCCATAATATCGGGCAGCATTGTCAACTGGTCTTTGCGAAGCTCAATAAGGCGTATGCCCTCGTTTTTCAGCTCGTTTGCAACAGCTTTTACAGTAGAGCTTTTTCCTGTGCCTGCGTCACCAACAAGGAGCACGTTTGCGGCAGGAGCTCCGCGAAGCAGCGCTTTGGTATTGCAAAGAACTTTATTTCGCTCATCGTCATATCCAACAAGATCGGAAAGCGCGATGGGGTCGGGTGAGAGCACGGGAAGAAGAGCGCCGTCGTCTCCAACTCTGAACATTCCGTATCTTGCGTATATTCCGTATCCGTTTTTATGTGAACTGCTGAGAGCGTTTTTCATTATTTGCTTCAGGTCTTTTGGTGTGCTTATAAAATGGGGAAGATCGGAGTTTATATCGGCAAAGGATATAAGCTCATCAGATGTGATTTGTGTGACGCTTGAGAGAATATAGAGTTCTCTCTCAAAGCAATCTTTCATAACCAAAGGTATTTCTCGCCCTGCGGAATAAAGACGCACATAGGCATTGTCATCACATCGCAATGAATCCTCAATGTATGTTCCAAGGTCACAGCCATGTTCATACACAGAGGATACAAAATCACAATAGCGTTCGGTTATTTCAATTTTATCCCCACCAACTGCGTCGAGAAAAGCTCTCAGAAGTTTGAGAGGTCCGTTGTTTGCGATATTTCTCAGAAGTACAAATGAGCAAAGCTCTGTACGAAGATTTTCAAGTGGGGTTTTCATAATGTTTTCCTTTTTGTTTTCGGGGAGTCCCTCATTTAGAGGGATCCCCTATATTTTTATATTCTCTTTAAGATTTCAGCTGTCATTTCCTTTGTTCCCACAGCGCCTTCTCCGTGAGCAATATCAGGAGTGCGGATGCCGTCTTCAAGAACCTTATCAACAGCCTTTTCGATGCAGAGCGCTTCTTCCTCAAGGGAGAAAGCATATCTGAGCATCATAGCTGCAGAGAGGATAGTTGCAATGGGATTTGCCTTGTTCTGCCCTGCAATATCGGGAGCAGAGCCGTGAATAGGTTCGTAAAGTCCGCGAGTTGTGTTGCCAAGGGAAGCAGAAGCCAGCATACCGATGGAGCCGGTTATCTGAGAAGCTTCATCGGAGAGGATGTCTCCAAACATATTTGACGTAACAACAACGTCAAACTGAGAGGGATTTTTAACAAGCTGCATAGCGGCATTGTCAACAAGCATATCTGTGCACTTAACTTCGGGATATTCTTCTGCGATCTCGTGCACGGTTTTTCTCCAGAGGCGGGATGTTTCAAGAACATTGGCTTTGTCAATGCTGATAACGTTCTTGTTTCGCTTCATAGCGGCTTCAAAAGCAGCGCGAGCAATTCTTTCAATTTCAACTCTGCTGTAGCATTCTGTGTCATATGCTTCTTCGCCGTATTTGCCCTGTCTGTAGCCTCTGTCGCCAAAGTAGATGCCGCCTGTCAGCTCACGAACAATGAGAAGATCAAAGCCGTTTGCCGCAATATCAGGGCGAAGGGGGCAATCTTCAGCCAGCGCAGGATAAAGGCGGGCAGGACGAAGATTTGTATAAAGCTCCATCGCAGCGCGGATTCCAAGCAGTGCTTTTTCGGGGCGCTTATCTCCGGGCAGGTTATCCCATTTAGGTCCGCCAACTGCTCCAAGCAGAACGCTGTCAGAAGCAAGACAACCGTCAACCGTTTCTTTGGGCAGGGGTTCGCCGCAGGCATCAATTGCGCTGCCGCCTATAAGATAAGGTGTGAAATTGAATGTGTGGTTATATTTTTCGCCGATCTTTTTAAGAACTTCAACCGCGGAGTCAACGATTTCGGGGCCGATTCCGTCGCCGCGGAGCAAAGCTATGTTCATTTCCATTTTTGTTTCTCCTGTGCTTTACACTATGCTTTCTCCTTGAGGAGAAAGTGTCATACGCACTTCAACGAAGTTGAATGTGCTGATGAGGGATGAGGTGTTAAAAGGAATTTCGCTCTCTGCGGAGAGCGACCAAGAAGCTTCGCCTCTTGGATTACCGGAGGGCAACAGGTTTTTCGCCCATTGCGATGGGCGATTCAGGGCGCTGCCCTGAAAACCTGCGACCTTTTTTAAAAAAGGTCGATAAAAACAAGCATTATTTCGTTAAGCTTTACTTAATACTACCGTTTTTAATAGACTCCACAAGTCCGCCGCCTGCGATTATTTTGCCGATAAATTCGGGGAAGGGCTTTGTACGGAACGTCTCGCCGGTTGTCACGTTTGTAATAACGCCTGTATCTGCATCTGCTTTAACGATATCGCCGTCGCTGATTTTTTCTGCTGCCTCGGGGCATTCAAAAATCGCAAGGCCGATGTTGATGGAATTGCGGTAGAAAATTCTTGCAAAGCTTTTTGCTATAACAAGCTGAACTCCGCTTTCCTTGATTGCAAGGGGGGCGTGCTCACGGGAGGAGCCGTATCCGAAGTTTTTGCCTGCAACTATAATAGAGCACTCTTTAACTCTGTCCTGAAAAGAATGGTCAAGGTCTTCCATGCAATGAGAAGCAAGCTCTTTTTTATCAATTGTATTGAGGTATCTTGCGGGGATGATAACGTCGGTGTCAACGTCGTCGCCGTATTTAATAACTTTTCCGTCAAATTTCATTTTGCTTTTCCGATCCTTTCCTTGATTATAACTGGTCGGGAGAAGCGATTCTTCCGAGAATTGCGCTTGCCGCCGCAACTGCGGGAGAAGCAAGGTAAACTTCGGATGTGGGATCGCCCATTCGGCCAACGAAATTACGGTTTGTGGTTGCAACAGCGCGCTCTCCGGGAGCAAGGATACCCATATGTCCGCCAAGGCAGGGGCCGCAAGTGGGAGTTGAAACAGCGCATCCTGCTTCAATAAAGTCTGCCAGCAGACCTTCTCTCATAGCTCTCAGGTAAATTTCCTGAGTTGCGGGAATAACGATGCAGCGAACGTCGCGTGCAACTTTATGACCTCTGATGATATCAGCGGCTTCTTTGATGTTTTCATAGTAGCCGTTTGTGCAGGAGCCGATAACCACCTGATCAATTTTAACTTCGTCAATTTCGTCGGTAGTTCTTGTGTTTTCGGGCAGATGGGGGAAAGCAACTGTGGGGCGAATCGTTGAGAGGTCAATATCATAAACCTCGTCATAAACCGCGTCCTCGTCTGCTGTATAAACAACGGGTTCTCTGTCGGAATGAGCCTTAACGTATTCAACAGTTTTTTCATCAACGGGGAAAATTCCGTTCTTTGCGCCTGCTTCGATTGCCATATTGCAGATAGTCAGTCTGTCTGTGATGGAAAGCTCACTAACGCCTTCGCCTGAGAATTCCATTGAACGATAAAGTGCGCCGTCAACGCCTATCTTTCCGATGATGTGCAAAATAACGTCCTTACCTGAAATGTGGGGAGGTAGCTTACCTGTAAGGTTAAATTTGATAGCGGAGGGAACCTTGAACCAGGCTTTGCCTATTGCCATCCCGCAAGCCATATCCGTGCTGCCTACACCTGTGGAGAATGCGCCCAGAGCGCCGTATGTACAGGTATGTGAGTCAGCGCCGATAACGACGTCGCCTGAAACAACAAGTCCTTTTTCGGGAAGCAGAGCGTGCTCAATGCCCATATCTCCAACGTCATAGAAGTTAACAACTTCTTTTTCACGGCAAAAATCGCGGCACATTTTGCACTGGATAGCTGCTTTGATATCTTTATTGGGAGCAAAATGGTCCATAACCATAGTAACTTTTTCTTTATCGTAGACATCAGTTGCGCCCATATTATTAAACTCGCGGATAGCAACGGGAGATGTGATATCGTTGCCGAGCACACGGTCAAGGTTTACAAGGATAAGTTCTCCGGCTTCAACCTTGTCCATTCCTGCGTGCGCCGCAAGTATTTTTTGTGTCATTGTCATTGCCATAGTAGACTCCGTACTTTGAGAGGAACTTTTGAAGAAAGTTCCCCTCGAATAATTCTCTTATTTGATATTTATAATCGCGCCCTTATCGGCAGAGGAAACCATTTTAGCGTATCTCTTCAGATATCCGGAGAGGTTTTCCTTATGCTTGATTGGCATTTCAGCCTTGCGCGCTTCAAGCTCTTCGTCAGAAACTTTGAGCTCTATCTTATATTCGGGTATATTGATTGAGATGATGTCGCCGTCGCGGACGTATGCTATAAGACCTCCGCGAACAGCTTCGGGGGAAACGTGGCCGATAGAAGCGCCGCGTGTTGCGCCTGAGAAGCGTCCGTCTGTAATAAGGGCAACCTCTTTATCAAGTCCCATTCCTGCAATAGCAGATGTGGGAGAGAGCATTTCTCTCATACCGGGGCCGCCTGCAGGACCTTCATAGCGGATAACAACAACGTCGCCTGCCTTGATTTCGCCTGCGTAGATAGCCTTGATGCATTCTTCTTCGCTGTCAAAAACTCTTGCGGGGCCTTCATGCACCAGCATTTCGGGAGCAACTGCCGCTCTCTTAACAACGCATCCGTCGGGAGCAAGGTTGCCGCGGAGAACTGCTATACCACCTGTTTTGCTGTAAGGATTATCAATTGTTCTGATTGTTTCGGGATCAACATTAACTGCGTCTGCAATGTTTTCACCAACAGTTTTGCCTGTGCAGGTAAGAGCGTTTGTCTTTATAAGGCCAAGCTTATTAAGTTCGCTGAGAACTGCGTAAACGCCGCCTGCTTCGTTAAGGTCTTCCATATATGTACGGCCTGCGGGAGCGAGATGGCAAAGGTTGGGAGTTTTTTCGCTGATTTCGTTTGCAAGATCAAGGTTGAAATCAACTCCGCATTCATTTGCAATTGCAGGAAGGTGGAGCATACTGTTTGTGGAGCATCCGAGAGCCATATCCGCTGTGAGGGCGTTATGGAAAGCGTCGCTTGTCATAATGTCAAGGGGACGAATGTTCTTTTTAACAAGCTCCATAATCTGCATTCCTGCGTGCTTAGCAAGCTCGATTCTTGCAGAGTAAACTGCAGGGATAGTACCGTTGCCGCGAAGTCCCATTCCGAGAACTTCTGTCAGGCAGTTCATAGAGTTAGCAGTGTACATACCTGAGCATGAGCCGCAGGTGGGGCAGGTTTTCAGCTCATATTCTCTGAGCTTTTCTTCGTCGATCTTGCCTGCCGTATATGCGCCAACTGCTTCAAACATACTTGAGAGGCTTGTTTTCTTTCCTTCAACTCGTCCTGCAAGCATGGGGCCGCCGGAAACGAAGATTGTGGGAATATTAAGTCTTGCAGCTGCCATAAGAAGTCCGGGAACGTTCTTATCGCAGTTGGGAACCATAACAAGTCCGTCAAAGCCGTGAGCCAGAGCCATAGATTCTGTGGAGTCAGCAATAAGGTCACGGGTAACAAGGGAGTATTTCATTCCTGTGTGGCCCATTGCAATTCCGTCGCAAACTGCGATAGCGGGAAAAACGATAGGTGTTCCGCCTGCCATTGCAACTCCAAGCTTAACAGCTTCTGTGATCTTATCGAGGTTCATATGTCCGGGAACGATTTCGTTGTGAGAGCTTACGATACCGATAAGGGGACGGTCAAGCTCTTCTTCTGTAAGTCCCAGCGCGTGATAAAGTGAACGGTGAGGCGCATTTGCGAAACCGTTTACGATTGTGTCTTTGATCATTGGGATTCCTCCGAAATGTATGGGGTGCAATGTAATATAAGGATGCGACATAAAATAACGTAGGGCGGCTTGCCCTCAAGCCGCCGCACAGTATATCGCAAATTAAAAGGATGGC
>JAGAPL010000023.1 GCA_017623255.1 Clostridia bacterium | reverse complement strand
GCATACCGCCGAGCCAACGTACGTTTACGTAGTACTGGCCGCAACGCTCTGCTTCTTCGCGGATAGCATCGGAAGCCTGCTTCTTTGTACCAACAAAGAGAACGTTGCCGCCCTGCTCGGAGATCTCGCGAATGAACATATAAGCTTCTTCGAACTTCTTGATTGTCTTCTGAAGGTCGATGATGTAGAGGCCGTTACGCTCTGTGAAGATGTATTCAGCCATCTTAGGGTTCCAGCGTCTTGTGTGGTGACCGAAATGTACACCAGCTTCAAGGAGCTGCTTAATAGAAACAACAGACATTTTAATGTCCTCCTTCGGTTTTTTCCACCATACGTTTCCGGGATTCGCAGCCTTTCGGCACCGGCGTCCCGCCCATTCGTATGTGTGTTTTATTTAGTGTCACGCTTTTCGCATGCATCGGTCATTCTACCATAAATTATCAGCCATTGCAATAGCAATTATGCTGTTAACAGAAAATTTACAATTTTATTTTATAGAATAACAGAAAATTTACAATTTTATTTTATAGAATAATAAGTGAAAATTCCGTCAAAAATAACCAAAACGAAAGGAGATATACTTATGCCAACACAACCTAAAATTAAAAATATCACTGCTGACGAAATTTTGGACTCTCGCGGATGGCCCACAGTTTGCGCCACAATCACCGCCGATGATGGAAACGGAGCCTACGCTTCTGTACCATCAGGCGCTTCAACCGGCAGCCACGAAGCGCATGAAAAACGCGACATGGATAATTCAAGATATATGGGGCGCGGGGTGCTCGATGCAGTTGATGCTATAAATACGATTGCAGCCCCAAAGCTTGAAGGAACAACTTTGAATCAAAGCTGCTTCGATGCCCGTCTTATTTCCATTGACGGCACAGAAAACAAGGAAAAACTTGGAGCAAACGCTACCCTTGCTCTATCCCTGGCCGCTGCAAGAGTGGGCGCCCTATGCGCAAACCAACCTTTATACAGATATCTTGGAGGTATCAACGCTCATCGCCTGCCAATTCCTATGATGAATATTTTGAACGGCGGCGCCCACGCATCAAACAACGCGGATATTCAAGAGTTTATGATAATGCCTATAAAATTTCCCACCTTCCGCGAAGCTTTGAGAGCAGGCAGCGAAATTTATCACACTCTTGGCAGAATACTAAAGGAAGATGGAAAAAGCACCACGGTTGGTGACGAGGGAGGATTTGCTCCCGACTGCGACAGCGAGCTTGAAATTCTGGACTACCTTGTGAGAGCTATTACTGAAGCAGGATACACAACTGATGAAGTTAAAATCGCGCTGGATGTTGCCGCGACGGAATGGTTCAATGACGGCACCTACACCCTTCCGAAAAGCGGAGAAACTCTTGGTGGGGAGGCTCTTATAGAAAGATGGGATTTTCTCGTTTCACGCTATCCTATTATCTCAATTGAAGACCCTTTGGCAGAAGATGATTTTGACTCGTGGTCAAAAATGACCGAAAAGCTGGGAGATAAGATAATGCTTGTGGGAGATGACCTTTTCGTTACAAACGAAAAAAGGTTGCAAAAAGGAATCTCCGGGGGCATTGCCAATTCCATACTCATAAAACCGAATCAGATCGGAACCCTCACTGAAACTATGAACGTTATGAACACAGCCTTGCGAAACGGATATAAAACTATCGTTTCACATCGCTCGGGCGAAACTGAAGATACAGCCGTTGCAGATCTTGCCGTCGCAATGAATGCAGGATTTGTTAAATTCGGAGCCCCATGCCGTGCAGAAAGAACTGCTAAATATAACCGTCTGCTGCGAATCGAAAACCTTCTTGGCAACTCGGCGGTTTATGGGATGATATAATTATTATGGGGGAACTCTCTTTCGCAGAGCGTTCCCCCATACCCCCTCAGAGAACCTAAAGCAATTGCAGAATATATGTATAGAGGAGATTGCACCTTCCCGCCCAATTAACATGCCTACAAGTTAATTGGGTATAAAAAATAAGTGTATACAGGTTAATAAGATTCATTAATCTGTATACACTTATTCTTTTTCCTGCGACTTTAGTCGCATACGGGAAGGTTTAACACGCTTAGTACTCACAATTTCGGTTTGACTAAACATTATACTATGTGCTTTATAAATACTACCTATACGGTTTCGGGGGTTAAAGGGGGTGCTTTTAGAAAAGCACCCCCTTTAAATAATCCGTTATTAAAGTCTTGCAGCGATTTCGTGAAGGAATTCTTCTGTGTCAACCTTTTTCTTGTTTTCAAGTTTAGAAAGCAGATAAAGGTCGCCTGTCATAACGCCATCTTCGATTGTTCTGATTGTTGCTGCTTCAAGTCTGTCAGCAAAATCGCAAAGTTCGGGAGTTTCATCAAGCTCGCCACGCTTTCTAAGCGCGCCTGTCCATGCAAAGAGTGTTGCAACACTGTTTGTGGAAGTCTTTTCTCCCTTGAGGTGCTTATAATAGTGGCGCTGAACTGTTCCGTGAGCAGCCTCATACTCGTAAACTTCATCGGGAGAAACGAGAACACTTGTCATCATAGCAAGGCTTCCGTAAGCAGTTGCAACCATATCGCTCATAACGTCACCGTCATAGTTCTTACAAGCCCAGATATATCCTCCTTCACTTCTTACAACGCGCGCAACAGCATCGTCGATAAGTGTGTAGAAATATTCAATACCTGCCGCCTCAAACTTTTCCTTATATTCTGCTTCGTAGATCTCAGCAAAAATGTCCTTGAAGCGATGGTCGTACTTTTTGGAAATAGTATCCTTTGTTGCAAACCAGATATCCTGCTTTGTATCAAGCGCATAGTTGAAACAACTGCGCGCAAAGCTTGAAATGGACTTATCTGTGTTATGCATACCCTGGATAACACCTGCGCCATCGAAATTGTGAATTGTCTGTCTTGTTTCGTTGCCCTCAGCATCGGTGCAAACGATCTCACACTTGGAGTTTGCAGGAACTTGCATTTCTGTGTTCTTATAAACGTCACCGTAAGCGTGACGAGCAATTGTGATAGGCTTTGTCCATGTGGGAATATAAGGTGTGATACCCTTTACGATAATGGGAGCGCGGAAAACTGTTCCGTCAAGGATCGCACGGATAGTACCGTTGGGGCTCTTCCACATTTCCTTAAGGTTATATTCGGGCATACGCGCCGCGTTAGGTGTGATCGTTGCGCACTTAACTGCAACGCCGTATTTCTTTGTTGCCTCAGCTGCATCAATTGTAACCTGGTCGTCTGTTTCATTTCTGTGGGGAAGTCCAAGGTCGTAATACTCGCTCTTAAGATCTACGTAAGGGTTGATAAGTATATCTTTAATCATCTGCCAGATGATTCTGGTCATTTCGTCTCCATCCATCTCAACGAGGGGAGTTTTCATCTGAATCTTTGCCATTTCGTTGTCCTCCAATGTAAAAAACTAACACATATTTTAACACATTAAAGTTGTGATGTCAACAATTATTTAAAATTGACATCTTCGCTTCAATAATGTATAATAGTTGTAAATACAACACGAGGTGAATTTATGAAAAGATTTATCACAATGCTTTTGGCTGTGGCAATTTGCTTTTCCCTGGCCGCTTGCAGTGGTGTTGCCTCCGAACACAAGGAAATTCTCAGCCTTCTTGAAAATGAACGATATGACGAAGCTATTTACAAAATAGAAGAGCTTCGCGATGCGCCCGAAACTGACGAAAACGGCGAAACGCTCAAAATCGCTCTCGAAGGTTATCAGAAAGAAAGTCTTTATTCAACTGTTACAAACTTCCTTAATAATTTTAATTATGCCGACAACACTCAGGAGCGTAATTTTTACGACCAACGCACAGAAGACAACGTTACTTGCAAGACCAACAAAGAATCCTTTGATTTTATAAAGGGAATCATCGCTGACCTTGGTGATTACGAAAACGCTTCCGATCAGCTTGAAAGAATGTACGAAGTGAATGACGTTCTTCTCAAAACAGAGACCACATACAAAGATGCTTTCGGAACAGAGCAATATGACGGAAGAGTTTATTTTAATTATGACCGCGACGGAAAGCTCATTGAACGCTCTAGTTCAAATTCCCTGTTTACGTATTACACCAGAATGAACGGTCAGGGCGAGCCTCGCTATGAATATAATGAAGACGGAACTCTCGCCAAAATCACATTCAGTTCCGGTGAAAATATAAGCGCCGAGATCACGTACACCTACGAAAACGGCAACATCAAAACAGAAAGCGGCAAAAAGAGCGACGGCTACACTTTTAAAGTTACATATATTTACGACGAAAATGGCAGACTTACAGAAATGAAAAACGTTCCCAACAGCACAAATCTCGGTTGGGAAGACACTTTCGACGTTAAGTTCACTTATGATGAGGCAGGTAACCTTATAAAAGAAGCTGTTGAAACAGTTGACGAGCAGTTCCGTATATACACATATAAATATGAAAACGGAAAACTAGTGTATAAGGAAGAGGCGGAAGGCGACCGCAGAGAATACGGTGCTGACCACAAAGTTCACGTGCCCGAATACACAGGCTGGGAATATACCTACGACAGCGAAGGCAGAATCGACACAGTTACAAAGCTTGACCTCGGACACCTTGATGAAAACAGAAATCAGGTGGACTATCAGGGCAATCCCGTTGATGGCTCTGACCTTGACTTTCCCAAAGTTACAAAATACACCTACGGCACTTTCTTCGGTGTTACAGAAGAATGACAGAACTATCCCCCCTCCGCACAAAACGGATGTGGGATTGCCTTCTCTTCTGTAGAAGGCGTTTATAACACAAAAATCCTGCATATCATTATGCAGGATTTTTTAATTAATCATTGGGTACACTTGATACTATTACACTTATTCCCTTTTCAGAGAATATGCTATATTGCGAAAAACCTTCGGGGATAAAATAGCTATCACCTTTTTTTATGATTTCACCGCTGACACTTCCCTCTCCGTCAAGGCAAAGAATATGGCACCAGTTCTCATTTTTAAAATGCTTTTCACCCTTTATATCATATTTATCAGCTGTGAAATAGGGACAATTAGCAAGATTGCTGCCGCTTTTTTTGCCGAGAGAATATCTTCTTTTTTCGATATCCTCATCCTGCCATGGACAGATCGTTTCAATAGACTCTTCTATATGAAGCTCTCTCATTTTTCCGTCAGCCTGACGACGGTTATAGTCATAGAGACGGTAAGTAGTATCGTCGTTTTCCTGAATTTCAGCAATAACGATTCCTTTTCCGATAGAGTGAACCAGGCCGTCGGGGATGAAAAACGAATCTCCCGCCTTCACCTTTACACACCTGAGCATTTTTTCAAGAGTGCCGCAACGTACTTCTCTTGCAATCATTTCACGGTTGAATACCTTACCGACACCGTAAACTATCTGCGCTCCCTCTTCTGCCTCCACAACATACCACATTTCGTGCTTATGCGGATGAACCTGCACGGAGAGGGCTTCTTTTGCATCAAGCAATTTTACAAGAAGTGGAAATTCTTTAGGATATTCCAGATAATCTTTCAGGCTCATACCTGAATATTCTCCGTTTGCAATAACAGAGTTTTCCTTTTCTCTTACCGAGAGCTCCCACGTTTCACCAAGGTTGTCTCCCTCAAAAACCTTTCCGTACTTTTCCTTGAGAGTTGTTCCGCCCCACACAACGCCTTTTTTATATGCTTCTAACTTCAGAGGATATTTTTTCATTTCATATTATATCTTCCTTCGAGCGCACGGCGAAGAGTCAGCTCGTCGGCATAATCAAGGTCACCGCCAACGGGCATACCGTTGGCAATTCTGCTTGTTTTTATTCCAAGTGGCGCCAAAAGACGCGCAAGGTACATTGCCGTCGTTTCGCCTTCGGGGGTGGGATTGGTTGCGATAATGACTTCCTTTACACTTCCGTCAAGACGGGCAAGAAGCTCCTTTATCTTTAGTTTGTCGGGGCCAATTCCCTTCATAGGAGAAATAACTCCATGGAGCACATGATAAAGTCCTTTGAACTCTCTCACCTTTTCCACCGCCATTGCCGCACGATAATCCTCTACAACGCATATAACACTTCGGTCGCGCTCTTCAGATGCGCAAATATCGCACACATCACCCGTTGATATATTCTGGCAGCAGGAGCAGAATCTCAGCTCTCTTTTCACAGAAAGAAGCGCTTCTGAAAACTCCTCAACGGCTGCGCTGTCCATATCAACAACTGAAAGAGCAAGCCTCATTGCAGTTTTTTTGCCGATGCCCTCAAGGCTTCTGAATTTATCGCAAAGCCTTTCAAGCACCTCGGGATATTCTGCCATATCAGAACATTCCGGGCATACCAAAGCCGCCCATGTTAAGACTGCCTGTGATTTTGCCCATTTCCTCGCTGTTAGTTTCGTTTACGGTTTTGATGGCCTCGTTTACGCCTGCAACGAGAATATCCTGAAGAGTTTCAACGTCATCGGGATCAACTACGTCGGGGTCGATCTCAATGTTCTGAACCTCTATTTTGCCGTTGATCTTAACCTTAACGGCTCCGCCGCCTGCGCTTATATCGTAAACTCTTGCATCAAGCTCTTCCTGGAGAGTTGCCATATCCTCCTGCATCTTCTGAGCCTGCTTCATAATTCCCTGCATATTTGTGGGTCCGCCACCGCGTCCCTGAGGAAGTCTTGCTTTCATAATATTACTCCTTTTTATTTATCATAATAAACTGCCAAGCTCGTCGGAAACAGACGAGGACGCCTTGGCTTTTTCATTTTTTGCTATAATTATTTCCGCCATTCCGTCGGTTATCTTCGCAATGGCAAATGCTTCGGATATCTGTTTTTTTGCATCGCGTGAATCAAGAATAACAGGACCAAAGCCGCTTGAATATATACACAGTTTCTTACCGTCGGAAGAAGCATACACCGCTGCCTCGCGGATAAACTGAGTTATTCCGGGATTTATACTTTCAAGACGATTTATCGCTTCACTTGTGTCACGCACAAGCTCCCAATTGGTTTTAGCAGGAGTTTCCGTTACAGCTTTTTGCACCTCAGGCGCTTTCTCTGCTTTAACCTCAGGTTCCTCGTCTTTTGCCTCAGCTACAGCCTCAGGCATTTTCCCAAGAGAAATAAGTGCCAATTTATCCTCAAGCTTAGCGATTCTCGCTGAAAGCGCCTCGCTTGATTGGTCAAGCTCAGGTCTGCACATTCGGAGCAAGCACATTTCTGCCGTCAGTCTCTTATTCTGCGGCGTTCTTGCCATCGAAGCGCTGCCTTCATCAAGCACTTTACAGTAGTATATCAGCTCCGCCAATGTAAACTCTGAAGCAATTTTCGCAAGCATTTCATTTTCTGCCGCTGTCAGATCAAGATATGCCGCTGAATCCTCAGAATATTTCGAAACAAGCATATCTCGCACAAAAGAGATAAGCTCCTGCCAAAATACAGCAATATCCTTTGACGAAGCAGTTATATTGGCGACAGTTTCAAAAAGCTCGCCCATTTGGCTCTTGCGCACTGCGCTCATAACAGAAGCAACTGCTTCATAACCGCTGAGGCCTAAAACGCTTTTTACTCTCTCTGCCGTTACGTCAGAACCGCCTGCACCGCAAAGTTCCAGCAGACCTATTGCATCGCGAAGTCCGCCCTGAGCCTGACGGGCAATGAGCTGCGCTGCTTCAAGAGAAAGCACTGTATTCTCTTTTTGCGCAATATACATAAGTCGAGCGGCAATAACATTCATATCAATACGTCTGAAATCAAATCTCTGACATCTTGATACGATAGTTGCCGGGATCTTATGAAGCTCTGTTGTGGCAAGAATAAATACTATATGTGACGGAGGTTCTTCAATGGTTTTCAACAGCGCGTTGAATGCTTCTGTGGAAAGCATATGAACCTCGTCTATTATATAAACCTTCTTTTTGAGCATAGAAGGAGTGTACACAACTTCTTCGCAAAGGCGGCGGATGTCACCAACGCCGTTATTAGAAGCTGCGTCCATTTCAATAACGTCAGTTGCGATTGCAGAATCTATATCCCTGCAGGACGAACACTGACAACAGGGACTTCCGTTTTGCAGATTTTCACAATTGACTGCCTTAGCAAGAATTTTTGCGCAAGTGGTTTTGCCCGTTCCTCTTGAACCGCAGAAAAGATAGGCGTGGGAAACACGCTCATTCGCTGCCTGAAAACGCAATACATCCGTTATATGTGCCTGCCCGCAAACATCATCAAAGACCTGAGGCCTATATTTACGATACAAAGCCTGATGCAAGTGACTCACTCCCTTCGGTCGTTCGCAATTAATAATGAATAATGAAGCCGCTTGCGCTGATGAATAATTTCGGTAAAAATCCGCAGTGGCGGATTTTCTCATTAACTATTCATTATTCATTTTTCACCATTCATTGTTTTTCTTCAAAGAAGAAAAACAAGCCTCCGGGAAAGGCCATACGCCTGAAAATCGATGCACCTTTGAGAGCGACATCGAAATTTCCTGCTCAGACAGGCACCTCAGCGGCACATCAGCTAAACCGCTTAATGCTGCTTGGTTCCCCACCTGACATGGTTCACAGCCGCCAATTGCGCTGAAACCCGCCTTTCAACACAGGAAAATCGATACAGACCTTCTCTCCGCTACACCTCAAATCAGGACATAACCCCCGCATATAGCGGATTTCGGGTTTAGGAGCCCGCTACTCTCCCGGCTTGTATGACCTTACCCCGAGGCTTGTTACCATAGCATTATACCACAGTGCAATTTTAATTGCAATATTTTTTTGACTTTTCCAAAAAAATGATCTTACTCGATAAAAACTCTTTACAAATTCGTTATTTTAGAGTAAAATATATTTGGTATACTCTGCTTTAGAGTTATATACCGTACTAACTATATAAGGCGGTTATTACGATATGAGCATTTCTTACAAAAGAGTTCTTCTCAAGCTCTCAGGTGAAGCGCTTGCAGGAGAAAACGGAATCATCAATTATGACTATATCCGCGAAATCGGAAAAATAGTTCGCGGCGCAGTTGAAGAAGGCGCACAGATCGCTATTGTTGTTGGCGCAGGTAACATCTGGCGCGGCAGACAGGGCTTTGTTGATATGGACAGAGTTCGCGCAGACCAGATGGGTATGCTGGCAACTGTTATCAACGCTCTTGCTATTCAGGACGCTTTTGCAGCAGAAGGCTGTGAGGCTGTTGTTATGACAGCAGCTGAAATGAACGCATTCGCTGAGCATTTCACAAAGCGCGATGCTATCCGCGCACTTGAAAGTGGCAAGGTTGTTATTTTCGGCGGCGGCACAGGCAGCCCCTTCTTCTCAACGGATACAACAGCTGTTCTTCGCGCAGCTGAAATCGAAGCTGACGTTATTATGATGGCTAAAAATATCGATGCTATCTACACCGCAGACCCCAGAAAAGACCCCAACGCTGTTCGCCTTGAGGAAACAACATACGAATACATCCTCGAAAACAAGCTTGGCGCTATTGATATCACTGCGGCAAGTCTTGCTATGGACAACGGTCTTCCTCTTTACTGCTTCGGACTTGACAAGGCTGAGAATATCGGCAGAGTTATCCGCGGCGAAAAGATCGGCACAAAAGTAAACTGTAAATAATTTATCTTTCAGGAGAATTTAAATATGAAAATCGATTGCAAACCCTTTGAAGAAAAAATGAAGAAAACCATCTCCGTTTATCAGAGCCAGCTGGACACTATCCGCGCAGGAAGAGCTAACCCCGCTGTTCTCAACGGCATTATGGTTGAATACTACGGCACACCTACAGCTATCAACCAGATGGCAGAAGTTAAGGTTGCAGACGCTCGCACAGTTACTATCACTCCCTGGGATATGACAACTGTTAAAACAATCGAAAAGGAGATTCTCGCATCTGACATCGGTATCACACCTATGTCTGACGGTAAGGTTATCCGCCTCACATTCCCCCAGCCTACAGAGGAACGCCGTCGCGAACTCACAAAGCAGACAGCTAAAATGGGAGAGGATACAAAGGTTGGCGTTCGTAACATCCGCCGTGACGCTGTTGACGCAGCTAAGGCTATGAAAAAGAACGGCGAAATGACAGAAGACGAGCTCAAGTCTTCTGAAAAGCTTATCCAGGATCTCACAGATAAGTATATCAAAGAGATCGACGCTGTTACTGCAAAGAAAAACGCGGAGATCATGGAAGTATAATTTCCGTCAAGTAAGATAATCTTAGCATTTGCCTTGACTATGCGCGCCATAGTCAAGGCAAACTGTTGTTTATTATTTGCTATCTATCATAAAATGGCATATATAGCAAATAATAGATAATAGATACATATTTTACATACGAAAGGAACCGGGTAAATGCTTTTCAAAAAGAAAAACACAGAAATTGACCTCTCCTCTCTTGATATGAAAAAAGTTGTGAGCGATGCAAAGCTGCAGCACATTGCTTTTATTATGGACGGCAACGGCCGCTGGGCGCAGAACAGAGGGCTGCCCAGAGAAGCAGGCCACAAGGTTGGCGTTGAAGCCTTCCGCCGCATTGCAAACAAATGCAAGGAATACGGCATCGGCACCATCACTATATACGCCTTTTCAACAGAAAACTGGGCAAGACCTAAAAATGAAGTTACTGAAATAATGCGTCTTCTTGACAAATATATTTCAGAAGCTGAAAAAGAAGATGCCGAAAACCGATCCCAATATCACGTTCTCGGTGATAAGGAACGCCTTGGCCAAGAACTCAAAGCAAAATGCGAATATCTTGAAGAATTTACAAAAGATAATCCCTATGTTGTTAACATAGCTCTCAACTACGGCGGTCGAGATGAAATAGTTCGCGCCGCAAACCGATTGATCGCCGAAGGCAAAACAGAAATCACAGAAGAAGATATCTCTGCACATCTTTTCACTTCTCACAGCCCTGATCCCGATCTCATTGTACGCAGCGGCGGAGAATACCGCCTTTCCAACTTCCTGATGTGGCAATCCGCTTACTCGGAGCTTTATTTCTGCGACACGCTTTGGCCCGATATGGACGATATGGACCTGAGACGTGCTATAGTTGAGTTTTCAAAGCGTAAAAGACGCTTTGGCGGAATCTGATATCAATAAATCCAAAGAGGTATATCACATATGTTGAAACGAGTTTTGACCGGCGCTGCACTTGTGATTATTATTGCAGCTCTGTTTATTTTTTCAGATACACTTATATTCCCTATCGTGCTCGGCTTCTGCTCCATTATGGGCGTTAACGAAATGCTGGGCTGCATAGGAGCAAGAAAAAATATTATTATTTCCGCTTGTATGTACGCGCTTGCATTGGCTGCAACAGTGCTTGCCTGCACCATCCACTCCCACTCTCTGTTCATCACGGTTTATGCCGCAACGCTCTTTATGCTGCTGCTTGTTGTGTTCGGATGCTCCGTTTTCTCACATGGCGCGATCCCATTTGAAAAATCCTGCATCGCTTTCACAACCTGCGCTTTCGTTGTTACAGGTTTTATGAGCCTTGTTATGCTGCGCGATCTTGAGATCGGAAGGTTCATCTTTCTTCTCGCATTTGTAGGCCCTTGGTTTACTGATACATTTGCTTATTTCACCGGTTATTTCTTTGGAAAGCACAAGCTTATTCCCGACGTCAGTCCCAAGAAAACAATTGAAGGCAGTGTTGGCGGAACACTTTTCTGCATTATCGGCTGCGCAATTTACGGATACATTATAAAAGCAAATTTTTTGAGTGACATTCCTCCCGTTTGGGCATTTGCGATCCTTGGTTTTATCCTTGCAATCGTTTCTCAGGTGGGCGACCTGATTTTCTCACTTATCAAGCGCAAATACAATATTAAAGACTACGGTTTCATCTTCCCCGGACACGGCGGAGTTCTTGACCGCTTCGACTCCATTATCGCTACAGCTCCTTTGCTGCTCATCTTCTTCGAAGCTTATAATAAGCTGTTTTAATTTGAAATTATGGACTATACTAATATTAAATGTGCTATCCTCGGTTCCACAGGCTCTGTAGGAACTCAGGCTATTGACGCGCTCACAGAACTGGGCGCCAACATCACTATGCTTGCCGCAGGCAAAAGCTTTGACAAGCTTTTGGAGCAGGCAAAACTTTGCAATCCTGAAATAGTTGCAACCTCTGACGAGGCTTGCGGAGAAAAGCTCCGCGCCGTTCTTTCTGATACGAATATCAAGATCTACAGCGGCAAAGATGCTATTTGCCGTGCAATTTACGATTGCGGCGCATCACTTATCGTTCATTCCATTTCCGGAATGGCAGGTCTGCCCGCTGCTCTCGCAGCTGCAGAAACAGGCGCAAGGATCGCTATGGCCAACAAAGAGGCCCTTATTGCAGCAGGCCACCTTATTTATGACCGCCTTGAAAAATCAGGTGGTGAGCTTATCCCCGTTGACAGCGAGCACAGCGCTATTTTCCAGTGCCTTTGCGCGCAGGGAGCAGCGCACCCCTCCAGACAGGCAGATTCCAGCCGCGTCAGAAGAATTCTTCTGACAGCATCCGGAGGTCCTTTCTTTGGCTGGAACAGCGAACAGCTTGATACTGTTACTCCTCAGATGGCACTTGCTCATCCCACGTGGAAAATGGGCCCCAAGATCACTATCGACTGCGCAACTCTTATGAACAAAGGCTTTGAGCTTATTGAAGCTTGCCGCCTTTTCGGAGTTGACAGCGACAAGGTTGAGGTTCTCGTTCACAGACAGAGTATAATTCACTCAATGGTTGAATATATTGACACATCTGTTATAGCTCAGCTTTCATATCCCGATATGAGAGACTGCGTTCGCTTTGCACTGACATATCCCGATCGCGCTCCTGCAGGCAGCCCTCCCCTTGATTTTGCCAAGGTTGGAACACTGACCTTCCACGAACCCGATAACGAAGCATTCCCCCTTCTTAATCTTGCAAGAGAAACCTGGCGCCGTGGCGGAACCGCTCCCGCTTCCCTTATTGCAGCAGATGAAGAAGCTGTTGATGCTTTTCTCAAAGAAAAGATCGGATTCGGAGATATTGCCAGAGTAGTTATCAGCGCTATGGAAAAATGTCCCGTTTACGAAGCGGACAGCGAAGATCCTATCTATAAGGCAGAAAATGAAGCAAGAGTTATCACAAACGAAATTATAAAACAATATGAAAAATAAATTGGATGGGGAGAAAAATCCCCATCCATAACTATATAATATCCAAAGCGAAAGGCAAATACAATGACTAAGATCCTTTACGTGCTCCTTGCCATTCTCATTTTCGGATTTCTTATCTTTATCCACGAGGGTGGTCACTTTTTCTTTGCCAGACTCTTTAAGGTTACTGTGAGAGAGTTTGCAATCGGCATGGGTCCTAAAATATTTACAAAAAAATCAGAGAAAAGCGGCATAGCCTATTCTCTCAGACTCCTTCCCATAGGCGGCTTTGTCAGTATGGAAGGAGAAGATGAAGAGTCTGATGATCCCAATGCATTCAATAAAAAGCCCGTTTGGCAGCGCATCATCATAGTTGTTGCAGGCGCGCTTACAAATATTATAGTTGGTATACTTGTTATGTCCATCCTCGTTTTCAACGCAGATTACCTCCTCTCCACTCAGATAGGCGAGGTTACAGAGGGCAGTGTCTCTCATGAAGCGGGACTTCAGGTGAATGACATCATCGTTGAAGTTGACGGGGTTAATGTTCATATTGGTGACGAGCTTTCATATCAGATAAGGCGCCGCGGCATAAAGCCCGTTGATTTAACGGTTATGCGAAACGGTGAAAAAGTCGTTATCGAAGATGTTCAATATTCCATTGAGCACATTGAAGGCGCGGATTTTGCTATGATGGATTTCAAAGTGTACGGAATTTTCCCTGAAGACTATAATTTACCCGTGCTGCTTAAACATTCATTCTATCGTTCCACATACACTGTTACAATGATATGGGAATCTCTTGTTGACCTTGTGACAGGCCGTTACGGAATGGAGGCGGTTTCAGGCCCCGTTGGAGTTACTGAAGCGCTGACAGACGCTATTGACACAGACGTTAAAACAGGCTCCAACAGCTTTATTTACCTTGCAGTTGTTATCAGCATGAACCTTGGCGTTATGAACCTTCTTCCTCTGCCCGCGCTTGATGGCGGACGACTCATTTTCCTCATTATTGAAGGTATACGACGCAAACCTGTTAAGCCCGAAGTTGAAGGCTATGTTCATTTTGCAGGCATAGTTGTGCTGATGCTGTTTATGGTATTTATTTGCGTTAAAGACGTTATAGGACTTTTCGGTTGATAAAAAGAAAGGGATTTATGATGGAAAGAAAACTCACTAAAAAAATTCAGGTTGGTAATATTTACATCGGCGGTGGCGCGCCCATTTCCGTTCAGTCTATGACAAACACTCCTGCAGAGGATTTTGATGCAACTGTTAATCAGATGCTTTCTCTTCAGAAAGCCGGATGCGATATCATCCGAGCTGCCGCTCCCAATGAAGCTGCAACAGAGGTTTTCACCCGCGCAAAAAAAGCAGGAGTTACGATACCTATGGTTGCTGATATTCACTTTGACTATAAGATCGCCCTTGCAGCACTTCGCGCAGGAGCAGATAAAATAAGAATAAACCCCGGCAATATAGGTGAAGCCTGGAAGGTTGAAGAAGTAGCCAAAGCTTGTAAGTCCGCAGGCGTGCCTATAAGAATCGGCGTTAACGGCGGTTCGCTTGAAAAAGGTCTCCTTCAGAAATACGGCGGCCCCACAGCAGAGGCTCTTGCTGAAAGCGCGCTCACTCAGGCTGATATGCTTGAAGGCTTCGGCTTTTCCGATGTCGTTATATCCATCAAATCCTCACACATTGACAGAATGATAAACGCTTGCCGTCTCGTAAGCGAAAATTCCAATTATCCCATCCACCTGGGCGTGACTGAAGCAGGCGACGAATATTCAGGTCTTATCAAAAATTCTATAGGAATCGGCGCTGCACTCACTCAAGGTATCGGTGACACCCTCAGAGTTTCTCTCACAGCCGATCCCAAGCGCGAAGTTATTGCAGGAAAAGAAATTCTTGCCTCACTCGGACTTCGCGAGGGCGGAATTGATATCATCTCATGCCCCACCTGCGGCAGAACTAAAATCGATCTTATCTCCCTTTCAAAGCAATTCCGCGAAGCAATCGAAGGAATTGACACAAAGGGGAAAAAGATCACCTGCGCTATTATGGGCTGCGTTGTTAACGGCCCCGGCGAAGAAAGAGAAGCAGATTTCGGAATTGCGGGCGGAGACGGATGTGCTATGCTCTTCCGCCACGGTGAAACCGTACGCCGCGTTGAAGAAAATGAGGTTATCCCTGCTCTTCTCGCAGAAATTGACAGAATGATCAACGAGTAATATCATCTTTACATATTATTTTTTAGAAAGGACAGCTGTATGGCAACACAAAGAACACTAAAAACAATATTCAGCAGATTCGTTCCTGCTGATGCATTCGCCGAAAAGATTTTTTCAACCGCCGAAAATGCTGTGCTTTCAGGGGACAGAGAAAAGAAAATGTATCAGGTTGCATTTTCGATTTCCTTTATAATTCCCAAGAAAACCCTTTATTCACTAGAAGAATCCATTGCTCAGGTATATGAGCTTGCCAGCGTGAAGCTACTGCCAAGATATCCCGCTGAGCTGTTCACTCCGGACTATATGCCCTCAGTTTATACGGAGGCAAGAAGAATAGGAGCTGTTACAAACGGGTTCTTCGACAATTGCAAAACAAACGTATCAGACGGGGTTATAACCATCTCGATCCACTATTCAGAAGGCGGAGTTGCCCTGCTTGATATGGGTCGCGCCGGAGATATTATAAGCGGCATCATCCGCAGCGAATTCGGCCTTGATTATGAGGTTGAAATCAAGCAAAGCGATGAATATGAAAAATATCACAACGAATATCTTGAAAAGCAAGCGGAGTTTATACGTCAATATCAGGAAAATGCCGCAAATCAGAGAGCCGCATACGAGGCTCAGGTTGCAGCACAGAAAGCTGCTGCCGAAGCAGAAACACCTGAATATGAGAGGGTTGTTTCTCTATTTGACGGCAGCGATACGGTTGAACATATTTCAGATAATGTTATTAAATCAGGCAAGCTGACCTTTAATATTGAAGGAGGAAGCCTTCTCTACGGAGATGATGATTTCGATGCAAGCGAGCCTACAGCTCTGCACTCAATAAATCATCCTATGAAAAGCTGCGTCGCACTTGGAATTATATTCAATGCATCAGCGCAGGAGCTTCGAGGCAGCGATAATATGGGCGTTACCATAGGCATCACTGATAAGGACAGCTCCGTTTTCCTTAAGCTCCAGATGCCTGCAGAAACTGCCGAAGGCTTTGTTAAAAGCATGAAAAGCGGCACTCCCGTTGCAGCTATCGGTCCCGTGCGACAGGATAAAATGGGAGAATATAATATTCAGCTTAAAGCTCTGAAAAAAATCAAACGCATCACAAGGCAGGACAATGCTCCCGTTAAAAGAGTTGAATTGCATATGCACTCAAATCTTTCTGCAAACGATGCTATCGCTCTTCCCAAAGAAATAGTTTCTATGGCGTCCTCTTTCGGTCACAAGGCCGTTGCAATCACCGACCACGGAAACGCTCAGGGATTCCCCACAGCGATGCTTGCTGCAAACGGAATGGATGATTTCAAGGTTATCTACGGAATGGAAGCTTATTTCGTTGACGACACAGCAAGAGCACTATACGGCAACTGTGAAATCGGATTTGATGAAGAATTTATCGTTTTCGACCTTGAAACGACAGGACTTAACCCGCACCATTGCAGAATAACTGAAATCGGCGCAGTTAAAGTTAAAAACGGAGAAGTGCTTGAAAAGTTCAACACCTTCGTTGACCCTGAATGTCCAATTCCCGAAAATATAGTTGAGCTGACGGGAATAACCGATGAAATGGTTAAGGGCGCGCCCAAGCTGAAAGATGCTCTTGAATCCTTCTTTGAATTCACGGGAAACAGACTTCTCATCGCACACAATGCAGGCTTTGACACCAGTTTTATCCGCGCTGCTGCAGATGAGTGTGGTCTTCCCTTTGAAAATTCCTATCTTGACACGGTTTCTATGTCAAGATACGTTAACCCCGAACTTAAAAAGCACAAGCTTGACGTGCTTGCAAAATATTTCGACCTTGGTGAGTTCAATCACCACAGAGCATCCGATGACTCTGAAATGCTTGCAGAAATATTCTTCTGTATGCTTGATAAGCTGCGCGATGAGGGCATCACCGACTTTGCTCAGATGACACAGGCAATGAGCGAAAAAGCTGACCCTTTGAAGCTGAAAACTTACCACCAGATAATCATTGCAAAAAATCTTGTGGGACTTAAAAATCTCTACAAACTTATTTCCGACTCATATCTTACATACTATAAGAAGCGCCCGCGTATTCCAAAAACGCGCCTTACAGAGCTTCGTGAGGGCCTTATAATCGGCTCTGCCTGCGAAGCAGGCGAGCTTTTCAGCGCTATTCTTGAAAATAAGCCTCAGGCTGAAATAGAAGAGATCGCATCTTTCTATGACTATTTTGAAATTCAGCCCATTGCCAATAATATGTTTATGGTTGAAAAAGGCACTGTTCCCGATGTGGAAGCTCTGAAAGACCTGAACCGTAAAATAGTTGAACTTGGCGAAAAAATGGGCAAGCCTGTTTGCGCAACCTGCGACGCGCACTACCTTGACCCTGAAGACGATATCTATCGCAGGATCCTTCTGGCCGGCATGAAATTTGCCGACGCGGACAAGCCTCAGTCACTTTATTTCAGAACAACTGAAGAAATGCTTGAGGAGTTCTCCTATCTTGGAGAAGAAAAGGCATATGAGGTGGTTGTTACAAACACAAACCTTATTGCCGATATGGTTGAAAAGATCAAACCTATTCCCGACGGAAAGTATGACCCGCATATTGACGGATGCGAAGAGGAGCTTACGGAAAACTGCTATAAGCTGGCGCGAGAAATGTTCGGCGATCCCCTTCCCGTACAGGTTGAAAGCCGCCTTAAGCGTGAGCTTGACGCTATTATCAAAAACGGCTTTGCGGTTATGTACGTTATTGCCCGACGCCTTGTTGAAAACAGCGAGGAAAAGGGTTATCAGGTTGGTTCACGAGGAAGCGTTGGTTCATCCTTTGCCGCAATGATGGGTGGTATTACCAAGGTTAATTCCCTTCCTCCTCATTACAGATGTACTAACCCCGAATGTAAATACAGCGAATGGCACGAATCGGGTGACGTTAAATCCGGATTTGACCTGCCGCCAAAGGATTGCCCTAAGTGTGGAAAACCCGATATGGTTCGTGACGGACACGATATTCCCTTTGAAACCTTCCTTGGCTTCTACGGAGATAAGGTTCCCGATATCGACCTGAACTTCTCAGGCGACGTGCAGGGCGATGCCCATAAATACACGGAAGTTCTTTTCGGTAAGGGACACGCATTCCGCGCAGGAACTATCGGTACTCTGGCTGAAAAAACAGCCTTCGGCCTTGTGGCAAAATATCTTGAAGGTAAAGGTATTTCCGTTTGCAGAGCCGAAATGGAACGCTTTATCGCAGGCTGCGTTGGCGTTAAAAGAACAACGGGACAGCATCCAGGTGGAATTATCGTTGTTCCTCAGGAATATGAAATATACGATTTCTGCCCCGTTCAGCACCCTGCCGACGACCCCAATTCCGAAACAATAACAACTCACTTTGAGTTTAAATACCTTCACGATACTATTCTTAAACTTGACATACTGGGACACGATATTCCCACCAAGTACAAGCGCCTTGAGGAATACACGAACACCAACGTTCTGGACTGTAACCTCAGTGACCCCAAGCTCTATCAGCTTTTCACTACACCTGCTCCTCTGGGAGTTACAAAAGAAGACCTGCTGGGAGTTGATACGGGAACACTGGGTCTGCCCGAAATGAACACAAAGTTTGTTCGAGGAGTACTTATTCAGGCGCAGCCAAAGACCTTCTCTGACTTGTTACAGATCTCAGGTCTGACTCACGGCACGGGCGTTTGGCTTGGTAACGCAGACGAGCTTATCCAGAACGGTATATGCACTATTTCCGACGTTATCGGATGTCGTGACGATATTATGTTGTATCTCATCCAGCGTCACGATATGGATAAAGCTATGTCCTTTAAAATAATGGAGGACGTTCGTAAAGGTAAGGGACTTAAACCTGAATATGAAGAAGCTATGATCGCAGCAGGCGTTCCCGATTGGTATATTGAATCCTGCAAGCGAATCAAATACATGTTCCCAAAAGCTCACGCCGCAGCTTACGTTATTGATGCGCTTCGCCTTGGATGGTATAAGATCTACTATCCAAAGGAGTTCTATGCGGCATATTTTACCGCTGCCCCCGGCGGCGTTGAAGCCGACGTTGTTGTTGGCGGCAGACCTGCAGTTAAAGCAAAAATGGAGGAGATCGAAGCTCTTGGACGAGATGCAACCGCAAAGGATAAAGAAACTGCATCCGCTCTTCAGCTGGTAAATGAATGCCTTGTGAGAGGTTACAGATTCCTTCCCGTTGACCTTAAAAAGTCTCACGCGAAGAAATTCCTGCCCGAGCCCGACGGAATCCGCCTGCCCTTTAACTCTATTGCCGGCCTTGGCGATACAGCGGCTGAAAATATTATGCACGCCCGCGACACAGAAGATATCTTCTGCGTTGAGGACCTGAAGAATGCCGCAAAGCTTTCCAAAGCTGTTATTGAGTTTTTGGAAAATAATGGCGTTCTTAAAGGAATGTCCCAAACAAATCAGCTTACATTTATCTGAGTAAACACAAAAAACTGCACCAAATCGGTGCAGTTTTTTTATATTCTAAGTTAACATTTACGGTCGCGCCGTAGGGGAGGATATTATCCTCCCGTTCCAAATGCAAACATACTTTTTCTTTAAAATGTTTGTCTGTGTTTTAGGCGGGCGGATACTATCCGCCCCTACGACGTTGTTCAGCCAAATCTCGTCTATTCTTCATCCCCTGAATAAATTTCAAGAGCATATAAAGCTTTCTTTAAAACCTCTTCATTAACAGCTTTTACTTGCAAAACATATGT
>JAGAPL010000135.1 GCA_017623255.1 Clostridia bacterium | reverse complement strand
TTATGAAACGGCGGCTTGAGGGCAAGCCGCCCTACAGTCGTTGAAATTGTTATTACGATAAATTATCGTTTTTCTACTAAAAAACCTCACTTATCTTTATTCAAAAAAGCCACCGAAATCGGTGGCTTTTTTATAGAATTTTACTCTTCTGTTACTGTAACCTGAATGCTGGTTGTGTAGCTATTGCCTTCTTCTGTATTTACCGTGAGATATATAGTTTCTGTTGTGGCATAGTTCTTCGTATAAAGAACAGGACAAGCATCAGATGTGCTATATGAATAGCTATAATATCCTTCGCTGACAAGGTTGCCTTCATCATCATACACATCGCTTATCCAAGTGCGGTCAAGATACACACCATAATTCTCAGTGGACCAGCGATAATGGGAAATTGTTTCTGTAGTGGGAAGATTTCCAAACAATTTGCTATCTTCAAGAACTGCAGACAAGTCAACTGTCTGACCCTTGACAACCGTGATATCACCGTTTTCGATCTTAACTCCGCTTGCTCTTGAATATGCTTCAAATGTTACTGTGTCTGTTGTGTATACAACGCCATTCTTTGTGAGAATAACAGCTGTGAGAGATATCTCTTCATTTTCACCTGCGCCAAACTGTGTTTTAAAGTGGAGCATACCTCTGGGAGTTGTTACGTCATAAACAGGTTCGTAGCGGTGTTCGTCTACGGGAACAGACTTAACAACTGCGTTGAACTCTGTTACTGCAGTTTCACCGGCAGATTCAAGCTTTTCATTGAGATCGTCAAGAGCTGCCTGAGCTGATTCCTTTGTTGTTTCATCAGGAGTAGCAAGGCGAGATTCGGCAATTGATGTTGCGTATCTGAGGGAAGGATATTTATAATCGCCATAGCCTGTTACTTCACCGGCATCATTTGTGATGGGATACTTAGCATCATAAGCGCCGGAGCTGTATGCCTTTTCAATCGCAGCCTCAAGAAGAGTCTTCTGAAGAGTTGTCATTTGGGGAAGACCTGCTTCAACCTCTGCAATATTATCTTCCGCATACTTAATAAGACCTTCGATCGTGTACTCTGTTGCTGTAGCGAAGCTGCTATCATGAAGAACGTCTTCAGCGTATTCTATCAAAGGATCAAGATAATTCTCACAGATGGAGTTTTTTACAACGTTTCTGAGATTCTTAGCTCTGCTTACAAGAGATTCAAGGTATGTTACCTCATCCTCTGTTACAGAGTTTACAAAGTTTGCAGAATATGTTTTCCAACCGATAGAAACGATTTCATCGTTTCTGAGCTCCCCATAATAGCGATCGTTAAGATTAACATAGGGATTTACTCCGAAATAGTAGTAATTTTTGAATTGATTGGGGTCAACGTCTACTCTGCTTACATAACTGCTGTAGGAAATATCAGCGATATCAGCCTTTACAGCATCTGCATCAAGCTCAAGAATTCTGAGGTCAGAAACCACACGTTTGAATTCGGAATCGTACCACTTGCCGTATGTATCTGTTATAGCCTCATCCTTATTTGCTATTGCCATATAATAGAGAGAACCGTAATAGTCGTATGCAATATAATATACATTGCGAGCAAGAGCATCATAAGCCTCGTCAATAGCTGTGATAGCTGAATCAAGAGCAGTTTCCTTTTCTTCTGTTGCGGTCTTGTCGTAGTTATAGTTCAGCAGGAGCTCTGCACGATAGATCGCCTCTGCAAGAGCATCCCAGCTTGCGTCTGTATAAATAGGGGTTTTATAGTCGTTGCCTTCATCCTGAAGGTTATTATTGTTATCAACTCTCTTGATTTCGCCCTTAATAGCTTCCTGAACACTATCAGTTACAAGCTCATACTTAGCGTCATCTTCATTATATATTACATAATATGAAGGATCCTCTGATGTTCCAACAAACTCACGCAGCTCTTCAATTCTGCCGCTGAGTGCATCTGTTGAAATGTTTTCAAGCTTAGACTTAACTGTTGCAAGGTCAATAACTGCCATCTTTACCTGAGCGTCATTAGAATCGGGATGATAGTATACTGATGAAGCATAGCTATACGCATTAATAAAGTCAGTCCAGCTTGCCGTTGTATATGTACCCTGACCCGCCATATAAATGGGATCAACTTCATTGATGAGCATTTCAAGACCAAGCTTGTTTGTTTCAAGGCCCTTAAGAGCTGTATCATTTGCAGGAACAAGGTTTGCATCTGTGGAGAACTGGAGGTTAAGTGTGCCGCCGAGAGTTGCGCTGCGGTCAGCAGAAACCATTGTGTTATCCACAAGGTCACCATCCATCCAAACCATTGCGGTGAGCGCCTTGGGAGCATTCTGCTCAAGAGTTACGAGGGTGTTATCTTCCTTCTGGCGCTCGCCCATGATCATTGCGCCTTCGTTTTCAACTTCAGTGCTGAAAGAATAGTCATAGAGATAAAGAGGAGCCTTGATAACACCATCTGCAATCTCACGGTTGCTTGTGTTCAGCTTTGCAACTCCGAGAAGGTTACCCTGATCGTCAACAAAGCCAACACGAATAGCGTCCATAAGGCGAATTCTTGTTTCATAGCTGATAGAATCGTCTGTGGATGTAAATTCCATATAGCTGCCGCCGCCCATTGTTGCTGCAGATTCGGAATCTTCATAAACTCTCTGCTCAGGAGTTGTCTGAAGCAGGAGCTTTGATGTGCCGCTTGCATTGCAACGGAATGCAAGGTCAAGGGCATAACCGAATGTTGATGTGATATCAATTGTGGAGCCTTCTGCGCCGCCTGCTGCCTCAAAGTCTTCAATTGCCAAAGAAAGAGCTACAAGGTATGCAGGATCCTGAGCGGAAAGTGTTTTTACTGTCATTGCCTTGCCAATAGCAGTGAATGTTGTGTTGATATCTTCAGCGAAATCAGCAATGTCAGCAAAGGCGCCTGATCCGGGAGCAAGAGTCAGAGTGAAGCTGTCCTTGCTCAGAAGAGAGTTCGCCGCATTCTTCAACTCGGAGAAAGAATATTCATCAATGAATACGTGCTCCGTATCCATGATAAATCTCATAGGCTGGCTGATCTCTGCCCATGTGTATGTACCACCGTCAAGTGCATTGCAAGAGCTGGCTGCAGATGCGAGATTTGATTTAACGATCTCAAGCTTATCAACCCATGTTGAAAAGGCTTCGGGAAGAGCGATACCGTTTTCTGCAACCTTAGCTATAATATCAGCAATGGAATTGCTTGTTGCAAGAACATAGTCTCTTACAGAAATGAAGTCGGATTCTTCTGCAATATTAGCTGCTGCAAAAGCAACGAGACCGTAACGAAGTGAAAGCTCAATATAGCTTACAGAGTTATTGAGATCAACGATCATCTTTTCGATAACCGCAAGATCTGCATCATCGTAGACGTCCGCTCCGCCTGAAGCAAGTGCATGGTCAAGAAGGAGCTGGAACAGATCAGCGCCGTTCTTATTCCAAGTGTTTACCATTGTGTTGTTTGCGCTGTTCTTATAAGTTGTAACGTTGCTCTTTGCTGTTGCCAGAGCACTGCCCTGCGCTGTGAGGGCGCTTGCCGTACCGATAGCGCGAACACCATAGTCCTGAACGCCGTATGTGTAGCTGAATTTGTTTGAACCGTAAACTGCGCTGATCGTGTTATTATTCAGCTTAACGATACGTCCGTCAAAACCGTATTCAGGAACGGAAAGCATACCGCCGTTTACGATAAATCCTGTGCCTTCATCGTTAGCAGTTGTGCTGATACGGGCAGGCATAAGAGTGATGTCGTCAAGGCCGAAAGAAGCATCGCTGACATCTATCAAGTTACCCCAAGTGTAGTTAGCACTGAGAGAATTGTTGGCAAGGGATGAGCCAACACCACCTCCCTGAATTGTTGAGAGGTCCTGTCTTGTTGAGGAGTTAAGAAGCGCGATTTCAAGGCTTCCGTTTGCTCCGATATTTGTTGTAACGCCTCTTACCTCGGGAGCAATAGACATTACCAGCCAAGCAAATGTTACTGTTGAGAGCAGCACGCCTGCAACAACAAGCATTGATATCGCTGCCATCAGCTTCTGCTTAAGCTGTCGGGGATCTTTCATGATCTCCTTCTTTTTCTTTTTCATAATAATCCTCCATAAGATTTATTATCTTTATACTATATATAAATTGAATTATGCGCGGAAAATTAGTTTGTATATACGTCTACATCGGGAGGTGTTCCGTCAGTTACAATTGCATCATACTCAGCCAAGGTGCCTGCATAAGATATTGTTTCCAGATAATCGCACTCATTAACTGCGCTCCAGGAGATATATTCTACACTCTTGGGAATAGAAATTCTATATGCACTTGTATAAGAAAATGCATTTGCTTCGATGGAAGTGATTCCATCTTCTATTTCGATATACTGTATATCATACAGATAATCGCCCCAGGGCTTTGAGAACATATCGTCAGGATAATCATTCATAGCTCCTTCACCGTAAATATACAAATATCCTGTATCGTTTAACATCCAATAAACCGTGGAATTAACAGAACCGCTTGCAACAACACTGTCTGAACAAATGACGTTAAAGGATGACAGATACAAATTACCATTTACGTTATTGTTCCACATATCAACGGAACCATCGTAATATATATCAAGGTTGGATTCGCCGTTTTCATCTCCTGCGCCTACAAATGCCTGATGGTCGATTTCAGTGACAGAAACAGGAATTGTGACCTCCTTCAAAGCGAAGCAACGGGCAAACGTAGCAAACTCTATACGGCTCACGCCAAAAGGTATTTCCACTTTTTCCAGACTATAACAGCAATGAAGCGCGGCTTCTCCCATTTTGGTGACGCCATGTAGGTTAATATATTTCAATGCAGCGCAATCAACAAAGGCATATGATCCAATGGTGTCGGCAGCCATACCCATATTAGTATGTATCAAACTTACGCAATTGCCGAACGCATATATTCCGACAGTTTCTAATTTTGAACCATCTAAAATTACCACAGCTTTGAGAGACTGACATTTATTAAAGCTATAATCTCCGAGAACCTTTACTGTTGCGGAAATCTTTGCTGTTTCAATTGCGGAACAATTGGCAAATGCATAATTTCCGACATTTTCAATTCCTTCAGCAATATAAACATATTTTATCTTATCCGAATAATCCATCCATGAGGGCTTTGTTGTTTCACTGAAATCAGGCATAGCACCTGTGCCGCTAACTTTCAGCACTCCGTCATTATAAAGCTCCCAGCTTATATTGCCGCCAACAGATCCGGATTTATAAAGTGAAGCATCAGACTTGCCGTAGGACACTTCTCCGTAATTCCATGCGGCTCTGTCTACCAGGCCCAAAGCATTCCACTTTTGCTCAGAGCCGCCATAATAAACGTATGGTCTGCTTGAATAAACGAAATTGGGCATTGCTATAGACACAACGCTTTCAGGAATTTCCACAACATCGCAACTGCAGCTGCCAAAGCTATAGCTGCCAAATGAGGTTATACCGTCAGACACCTTAATAGACTTGATACTACGTCTGTAATCACCCCAAGGCTGCTTCTCAAAAGTATCATAATCCAGCATATCGCCCGTACCTGTTATTTCAAGGCAACCGTTGCTGTGGTAAGCCCAGCTCATTGTATCGCTGACTTCTCCCGAAGCAACTATTTCGCCGTTGCCCTCAGGTCTGTCGGGAATTGCATCGGGATCTTCAGGTTCCTCAGGAGTTGTCGTATCCTCAGGCATCGTTGTATCCTCGGGCACTGTCGTTTCCTCGGAGCTATCACCACCAACGACCTCACTGCCTGCGGGCTTCAACTCTGCGTCGCTTGCAAACTGAAGATTAAGCTTACCTGTGAGGCTATAGCCAAGGCTTGAAGCAATACTGTTATCCGTGTGGTCACCATCAAGCCAAACAACTGCTGTGAGAATAGTTGGTGTTGCTTTTTCAAGGGACATAATTGTGCTATCTTCACTGCGGCGCTCTCCCATTGAGATACTACCGTCAGAAGAAAGTCTGTATTCATACATATAAAGAGAAGCTCTGACAGTTCCATCTTCTTCTGTATAGTTACTGGTGTTCAGTTTTGCAAGACCAATAAGAATGTTTCTGTTATCAAGGAATCCAACGCGAACAGCGTCCATCATTGTGACAACCTGCTCTTCGTTGAGATATTTAGAAGAAAAGCTCATATAGCTTCCGTTGCCCTCAATCTGAGTTGCTTCACCCTCTGCATCAACGATCATCTCAGGATCGGTCTGCAGCATAAGATTGGACTTTGCATTTGTTCTGAAGGCAAGGTCTATTGCGTAGCCATAAACGTCTTCAAGAGGAGCGGAAATAACTGAACCGCCTCCAACGGCATATACATTTTTTAAGTCTTCTGAAATTTCTTCAAGATGGGTATACCAGTTTTCTAAAGTGCTGACTTCAATTACATTCTCACTTGTATATGAAAGAAGAACAGAATATTTACCTGCATACTTGGAAATATTATAAAGAGGACCTGCGCCATTTATCAATATCAGATCATTATCGCTCCAAAGGTCCATAATATTATCACTATTTACATATACATTGTCTAAATAATTACTGATAGAAATATCGCCATTGAAACACACATATTCTGTATTGAGAACCTTATTATATATTGGTGAAATCTGCTCCCATGTGAATGCTTCACCGGAAGCTGTCAGATTGTCACACTCAACCATAACGCTCTTCATAAGAGCTTTATCGCTTTCAACTTCAACTGACCAACTATATAAATCATCCCATTCCATATGGTCATCGTCTTTATACGCTTCGGAAAGTTTGTTTGCGATAACATCGCTGAGAAGCTTTTGTCCGTCCAATATCTCGTCTCTAAGAGATTTAAAAGTTGAATGGCTCTGCTCATCTATTGCCAGACATCCAACCACACCCTGACGAAGTGCTGAATCAACGTAGCTGAGTGCTCCGTAAGTTCTTGTTGCTGTATCACGAAGGATCGCTAAGTCTGCTTTTGTGAAAACTGCATCTGTTTTATTAACGTTATCTGCTCTGTAAACGATATCAAAAATCTGAACACCGTTTGCATTCCATAAGGATGTCACGGCACCGGCCGCCGCAGATTCATATGAGTTAACAAGGCTTCTTGCGTTGGTGAGCGCAGCCTGCTGAGGAGTGATCTCCATAATGCTGCCGATTCCGCGAACGCCGTAGCCGTGCTGTTCATAATCATATAGAAATTCGTTTCCTCTGTAGATAGCAGAAACAGTATCCGAATAAAAATTCAGAATTCTGCCGTCAACGCTATATGTAGGAACCATAAGCATATTTCCGCTTACAACTCCGCGCCCTTCATCATAAGATTTAAGATTGAGGCGTGAGGGCAAGAGAGAAACATCGTGAAGTCCGTAGCTCTCATCGCTAAGATCCACAACATTACCCCAAGTCATATTTGACTGCTGAACCGTTGTTGCCGCAGCAGAACTACCCACACCAGTACCAATTTCATATGGATACATATAGGTGTTATCGTTGAGCAAAGCGATCTCAAGGTTACCGTTTGCACCGACCTGAGTATTAATTCCCGAAATCTCGGGCGTGCGCGACAAATTGATCCACGCAAAGCTGGCTGCAACAAGCAATGCAAGGCACAGCAGCAACACGATCGGTATAATAAATAGCTTCTTTTTAGACATTTTTTAATCCCTCATATTGTCGAGAAATTTGTATAAAGATATTTCCAATGATTTAAAACTGTTCAATATATAGAGCCTTTTTGGTCCAAGGTACTAAATATGGCATTATATAATTATTCCATTATAATACATATTAATATTAACACAAAATGTACAGTATTGCAACCAAATATTCTCATTTATGGCTAAAATTTTCCACAAATTTTCCACAGATTTTTGTTGAAAATGTATTTACTCAGCTAAAATAAAACTAAACGCAATCATAACCACCGACCGTGCCGGTGGTATGTACTGCCCCCTTAGGGTATGTCGCTAGGCCGAGCCTATAGTATCGTCGAAAATCCATCCCTTGCATCAGTTGCCCTACAGCCACAGATGTGGCAATCACTTTAAATTTGCCTTCCCCAGTGGGGGAAGGTGGCAGCCGTAAGGCTGACGGATGAGGTGTCCTTAACACAAAGTAACTCCTCATCCAACTAGTGAAACGATGTCCTCCTTCTCCCACAGGAGAAGGCTACTTGGCTCCTCGCTTTGCTCGGATAAATAATATGGACAAAGCTAAATCTTTTGGTACCACCAGCATTGCTGGTGGTTTATCTTTATAACAAAAAAGACAGGGGACCTAAGTCCCCTGTCTAACCCCAATTTTTACGGTTTACTGCGCAAGAATTTTTTTGATTACAAGCAAGTCTTTTGCGTTAATTCTTCCGTCCTCAAATGCATCTGCAAGATCAATGTTAATGCCTTCAGCAGTTGTACGACCGGACAAATACTTTCTCATAGCAAGTGCATCACTTGCTGTGATCTCTCCATCACCGTCTACGTCACCAATAATCTTAAGCAGCTCTTCAAATGTGATATCAGCTGTGAGAAGCACGTCGTTACCTTCAGCAACGTCAATTTCATTCCAAGCCTTTTCATTGCCCATGTAGTGAACCTTTGTGAGATTCATACACTCGGAGAATACGTTGAGCGAAATTGTTTCTACGTTCTTTCCTATTGTGATTTCTTTAAGCTCAGTGCAGTTTTCAAATGCACCCTCACAAAGCTCTACAACACCTGCAGGTATTTCAATGTTTTCAAGCTTTGTACAGTTAGCAAATGCGTTCTTTCCAAGTGTTTCAAGATTTTCGGGAAGATTGATAGTTTTCAGATTTGTGCAATTATAGAATGTTTCGTCTGTGATTGCCTTTATATTATCTGAAAGAACTATTTCTTCAACCTTAGAGTTAGAGCTGAATGCATAGTCTGCAATAGCTTCTACGCTGTCAGGGAATACAACCTTCTTGCAAACAACTTCAGGCTCAACTCCATATCCCTAGTTATCACTTCCTCTGAACAGACAGCCTACAAACTTAACTCCATCGGGAACAACAAATTCTTCAGCGTTTACTTCTGCTGTATAAAGAAGAAGCGTATCATTAAGAATAAGGTATCCGTCTTCATCGCAAAGCTTTTCACAGCCATCAAACGCTGCAAAGCTGTTAAGATCAATATTCTCGGGAAGAATGATCTCTTCAAGATTTTCACAAGCATAGAATGTAAGATCGTTAATTTTTTCAACGCCTTCGGGGATATTAATAGTCTTCAATGAATCGCAACCTGAAAATGCATCGCCGCCGATATATGTAAGTGATTCAGGGAGTGTAATATCCTCAATAGCAATACAACCTGAAAATGCACCGATCTCTATTCTTTCAAGAGTTTCGGGAAGGCTTACAGATTTGAGTCTATTATTACTTGCAAATGCTCTTTGACCTATAACTTTTACTCCTTCGGGAAGGATAAGGTTTTCAACATAAGAGCCCTCCAACAAACCTGCATTTATAACCTCCAGAGGAGGAAGTGTAAGTGTTTTCAGTTCGTTACACTGATGGAAGACATAGTTTGACATAGATTCAACTGTTGAAGGAAGAACAACTTCTGCAACTTCTCTCATTCTCGCAAAGCCGTATTCTCCAATAGATGTGATTCCCTCTTCAACAACGATTCTTTCGATCTTTGTTTCAACCACATCATCCCAGGGATGCTCTCCGGGAAAGCTATCAGGGAGCTCTCCTGTACCTTTAATTGTGAGAGTGTATGTTTCAACGTCATACTCCCAAACAACAGTTTCGCTTATTTCTCCGTTTTTGTCTTCCGGGACAATTATTAGATCATCCCACCAGTTTCCTGTCTCTTCTGCGCTTACTCCTATTGTGCACATTGATATCATCATTGCCGCGCTCAATACTAATGATAAAATTTTGCGTTTCATAATTTTTCTCCTTTCGTGAAAAATATTTTATCGAACACTTAAGAACACCCCTTAAGCAGTACGTTCCTACACTTCACCATTACTACAAAGAGTTGTCCTCTGATAATATTATATGTAAGTTTTCCACAACCAGAAAATGTTGGTGATATTATACGTGAATTTCGTGGCGTTTTCTATTAGGCACAAAAAACACACCCAGTAATAATAAGGTTGAAATCATTTTCAATACCACAGAGAAAGGTCGCTGATTATTCAGCGACCTTTCTCCTTATTTGTTGTTCTCATTACAAGATATAGTTCCGTCCCCTGTCTTTCCTTTGCAAGACTTACAACCAACATCTTCCTTTTTAGCCTTTTCTTCCAATATTCTTTCACACCCCAACCATATAAAACTTGAAATGTATGGAATGGCTTGATATAGAGCTATTTTTACATCCATAATTCTTATCCAAAAATATACACTTACTATTATATTTAGAAGCAAACAAATACCTATCATTTTGGGAGTCAGCTTCAAAATTTTTAATTGAACGAACACTATTACCAAAGGTA
>JAGAPL010000134.1 GCA_017623255.1 Clostridia bacterium | reverse complement strand
GGCACCGACAGCGATAAGCACTACGCCTACAACAAGAAGTATCATATCCTTGAATATATTATCCTTGGTGCCCTCCTCTTTTGATTCAACGACGTGATCCTCGCCGCTTTGAGTTTCGAGGTCTTTTTCTGATGTGAGTGCACCGAGATGTTCTTCTTCAATTACAAGTTCGACCGAAGCCGCGCTTTTTTTTATGCTGAGAACGTTCAGCACCATATATACGACGAATGCTGTTAAAAGCAATATACCGGCAAATCGAGAAAAACTACCGAATACATACGCGCAGAGACAGTAGAAAATCGCTGCTCCGAAAAAGAAATATACAGGAAGAGACAGACTCTTTCTTGCCGCTTTCCCGGGTGTTATGGCAATAGTCAGAGCCGCGATAAGCGATGTGTTACAAATGATAGATCCGATGGCGTTTCCGTAAGCGATAGAGCCGCTTCCCTGAAAAGCCGCGCCTGCAGAAACCATAACCTCAGGCAAGGTGGTTCCTATGGATACGACGGTAGCACCTATCAAGATTTCAGGCAAATGAAATCGTCGTGCGATGCCTGTCGCGCCGTCAACGAACCAGTCGCCGCCTTTTATAAGCAGTATAAAGCCCAAAGCCAAAAGTAAAATGGGTATTAACATTTGATCATATCTCCTAAAATATAACTAATAATGATCATATCACAAAAGAACACCTCGGTCAATAAAAAATATTTGAGGAGCGTTTCGGAATGAACTGCAATTAACTTATTACTTGTTCACTATTACTTATTACTTCCCAAAAATCCGAGTGTTAAGAAAAAGTGAGGAGCAAAGAGATAACAGTAAAAAAGTAAAAATCCCCGCACTCTTATGCGAGGATTTTTGGTGACCCGTGGGGGAATCGAACCCCCGTTACCGCCGTGAAAGGGCGGTGTCTTAGCCGCTTGACCAACGGGCCGTTATGGTAGCGGAAGTTGGACTTGAACCCACGACCTATCGGGTATGAACCGATTGCTCTAGCCAGCTGAGCTATTCCGCCACGCGACTTCGTTAGTATATCAAATCTTTTTTCATTTGTCAACACCTTTTTTCTAAAAAATCAGTTATTTTTTCAGTTTTTTTCGCGTAAAATCTCTTCCAATACTTCTAATATTTTAAACTTGATTTTATATTTTACATTTTCCGTTTCTGTTACCGTTCTGTACTGCTCTCCTGTGAATCCTGTTGCTACGAAAACTTCATTTCTTTCTTCTGCTGCAGCTGTACAAAGTGGGGGAAACAGAACACACCACCAATTCTTTCCTTCAGCTTTTCCAATTTTAACTCTGAGCGAATAGTATTCCCCCGCAGGCAATCTGAAACCTTCATATTCCCTTTCGGGATACTCTTCTCTGCCAATCTCTGCGGTTACATTATGATCATAACCATTATTCTCTACTACAGTTTTGCCAACTTTAGAAATTTCTTCCAGATTATTTTCAACCACACTCAAAGCTTCTTCCGTATCAGTTATACCGTTTGTGAGCTCTGTAACTTTTTCAAGAACTGCATCTCTGACCTTTAGTTTCAGTTCCTGTTCATTTGTCTCATCAGAATCAGCAAGCACATGCAATCTTATCATATCAGAATAAATAGCTTCTTCGCCGTTTACCGGAGAAACAGTGATCACTACGTATGCCAGCAACACTGACGCGCACAACGCTGTTATTATCTTCATAAAAATACTACCATACCTTTCTTTTGGTATGGTAGTATTCCCCATTATATATTATATTATTCAAACAATTCTGTTTCTTTTTTCATTATTTTTAAAAGATATAATATTTTTAGCTATTTCGTCAAGGCATCTGCATCTGGCTTCATACGAGCCCCAAGCCATATGTGGGGTAAGGCATACGTTATGAAGGTTAGAAATGCGATTATAAGGATGCTCAGCCGCAAAAGGTTCCTTGGTATAAACATCAACTCCAAGGTAAATATCTCCGTTCCCTGCAGCTTCAGCAAGCGCACTTTCATCACAAACCGCGCCTCTTGCCACGTTTACAACGATTGCACCTTTTTTCATTTTAGCTATGCGTTCTGCTGAAATAAGATTATTTGTTCCTTCGTTAAGCGGGGTGTGCACAGTAATTATATCTGAAGTTTCACAAAGAGTATCTATATCAACGCATGTATAATTATCATCGGGAGTTCTTTTATGAGCAATCACGCTGCATCCCATAGCCTCGGCTACTGCCGCTACTTTTTTGCCTATATTACCAAGGCCAACGATTCCCCAGGTTTTACCTGCTAATTCATGATACACGGGAATCAGACGATTGGCTACGCCGCTTTCAGTATATCTTCCGTCCTCAACGAATGCTGCATATTCAGGCAAATGAGAAGCCAGAGACAGCACCATAGCAAGAGTTATCTGAGCTACGCTATCTGTTGAATAACCTTTAACGTTACAAACTGCTATTCCTTTTTCTTTGCAATAATCAACATCTATATTATCAAAGCCTGTTGCTGCTACGCAAATCAATTTAAGGTTATTTGCACAGCGCAAGGTTTCTCTGTTCATCTTTACTTTATTCACTATAATACAATCTGCATCCGCGGCCTGTTCGGGACAACGAGCAAGATCTGTATTTTGAAATATTGTTACATCTCCAACTGCTCTGAGGCAATCAAAAGATATATCCTCACCGAGCGTTGCGGCATCCAAAACTTTGATCCTCATATTTTCACCTCAAAATGAATAAAGGGCTGACTTTCGTCAGCCCGATTTATTACTTGAATTTACGCTTTCTTGCTGCCTCAGACTTTTTCTTTCTCTTTACGCTGGGCTTTTCGTAGCATTCTCTCTTGCGAAGCTCGGCCTGAATACCGGATCTCTGGCACTGACGCTTAAAGCGACGAAGCGCGCTGTCAAGAGTTTCATTCTCTTTAACTCTGATTTCTGCCATTTTCTAATTTCCCTCCCTTCGCTTCTGCCAATGAAAGCGTGCCGTTTGCACACTACCGTACTATTATAGCGTTTTCTTTTATGCTTGTCAAGCACAAATATGGAAAAATATTATTTTGCAACGATATTTACTATCTTTCCGGGAACATAGATTTCTTTTACTATATTCTTGCCTTCAAGCATAGTAACAATTTTTTCATCGGCCTTTGCTGCTGCAATAGCTTCTTCCTTTGTTGCATCCTTGGCAATCATAATTGTTGAGCGAAGCTTGCCGCAGATCTGAACAGCAATTTCAATTGTTGCATCTACTGTCTTGGCTTCGTCATATGTGGGCCATGCGCTTTCAGCAAGGAGTGTTGTTTCACCGCACGTCTCCCATATCTCTTCACAAAGGTGAGGAGCATAGGGACAAAGAAGCGCTGCAAATGTCTTCAGTTCATCAACTGTAAGGTGTCCCACTTCATAAATCTTATTGATAAGTGCCATCATAGCTGCAATACCTGTGTTGAACTTCATAGATTCAATATCTGAAGAAACCTTCTTTATTGTCTTATGAAAATCAACCTCAAGTTCAGGTGTTACGCCATTACCCTTAGCCATCTCTGTAAGGCCTGCTACACGTTCAAGGAAACGCTTACAGCCCTTCATACTACTATCGTTCCAAGGTGTTGCGCTCTCATAGTCGCCCATAAAGAGAACGTACACTCTGAGGACGTCAGCTCCGTACTCGTCAACAACGTCGTTAGGGTCAACTACATTACCCTTGGATTTACTCATCTTATCGCCATCAGGTCCAAGGATAAGTCCCTGTGCAGTTCTCTTTGCATAAGGTTCAGCTGTGGGAACCTCACCAAGATCATAGAGGAAATGATGCCAGAAGCGAGAATAGATCATATGACGTGTTACGTGCTCCATACCGCCGTTATACCAGTCAACAGGGAGCCAATACTTAAGCTTTTCTTTATCAGCAAATGCATCAGCATTGTTAGGATCAATATAGCGGAGATAATACCATGAGGAACCTGCCCACTGAGGCATTGTATCTGTTTCGCGTCTTGCAGGCTTACCACACTTGGGGCAAGTGCAATTTACGAAATCTTCAAGCTTAGCAAGAGGGCTTTCGCCACCTTCACCTGGCTCAAAGTTTTCAACGGGAGGAAGACGAAGAGGAAGCTCTTCATAAGGAACACCTACCATACCGCAAGTATCACAATGTACGATCGGAATAGGTTCGCCCCAATAACGCTGACGGTTGAAGGCCCAGTCCTTCATTTTGAACTGAACGCCCTTTTCACCTGCGCCGGTTTTTGTGAGCTCTTCGATCATTCTATCAATAGAGTCAGCCTTCTTTGTATATCCGTTAAGGAAATCAGAGTTGACCATTTCACCGTCGCCTGCATATGCTTCAACGGAGATATCGCCTCCCTTGATTACCTCAATTATATCAATACCGAACTTCTTGGCAAACTCATAGTCTCTCTGGTCATGCGCAGGAACTGCCATAATTGCGCCTGTGCCGTAACCCATCATTACGTAGTC
>JAGAPL010000022.1 GCA_017623255.1 Clostridia bacterium | reverse complement strand
TTGACGAAAGTGCGCTTCTGATGTTATACTATTCATGAAAATAGCTCCTTTTGTGATTGGTGGTTTTGTGGTTATTATCATTATATCACTTTTGGAGTCTATTTTCTTTTTTATTTGTCACCTATCAATTGTATCATAACAATTTCAAAAAACGCCCGATTTCAAGCCCGATTTTTTTGCATTTTTACTATATTTTAAGGCATAAGGATTAAGCAAATAATGTCGAATTTTGTAGATTAAGAAAAATGCAAAGAGCCCTTTATTTGCCTTTGTTTTCAGCGATAAAATCAATTGATTTTATCGTTTTTTTGCAAAAAGAAAGAAGCGGCATTTTCGGCATTTATAAAAAACGGGTCGAAAAAACCGTTTGTTTAGCATATGGTGATGTCGTAATATGGCGCAAAAACAACATTTTGCGGTTAAGATAGTGAATTTTAACAGCAAAAATATCCACCTTCCAAAAGCGACAAAAAATTCTTAATCTTCAGGCAGGGTAACTTCGTATAATCAACCCACCGTAAAGCTCCCCGATTCTATTGATTTTGACAAAGGAAAGAGTGATGACAATGGCAGTTCTGAAAAAACAAAAAAGAGAGCCTTATGTAACAAAGCTCTCTATAAAGCATCTCACGGGAGATATTATTTTGTTATACCGTTTGACTGAGGAAAAGCTTCCTTTTTATAACGGTGTATACGGAACTGTTTATTCCATATCCGTCACGAAAATAGATTGCGGGGGGAGAAGGCGGGAGGTCAGCCGGGTATACGACATTTCAAGATGTGAAGCAGAGGCTTTGAGATTGTTCCGCCTCATAAGTCGCGGCAGAGTCACTCCTTGCTGTCTGCACGAAATGGTTGAGGAGCTAATGGCTTATTAGCCTTCAATATATCTTTCATAATAAAACAGATATTGTTGAGCTATTCCCGCTTCGTTTCCGAAAACCGTTGGGTCCAATCCGTTTGGAAAACGTTTTTCTATAACCTTTTTTATCCACACGTCGATTGGGAAAGCATCCGTTCTGCCGAATCCGAAAAGAAGGGTACAGGCGGCAACCTTTGGTCCGACGCCCGAAACGCTCATCAGCATTTCAGCTGCTTCTTCATAAGTTGCGGCGGATGCCACTTCGTTCAGATCAAGCTCACCCGTGTGGACTTTTTTTGCAGCGTCAAATATGTATTTTGCTCTAAAGCCTGTTCTGAGAGCGAAAATTTCATCTTCGCCTGCTTCAAAAAGTGATTTTGCCGTGGGAAAAGTATATACAGAGCCAAGGCTTTCTCCGTATTTTTCACTCATAGCTGAAATGATCTTTTTTATTCTTGGAATATTATTATTCTGTGAAACTATAAATGAGCACAGCGCTTCCCAGGGGTCCTGACGGAGAATTCTGATGCCACAGCCCGTTTCAACCGCCAACTGCATATGGCTTTGATCGGACACGGGAAGAGACTTAACGATTTTTTTATCTATAGCCTTATAGTCAACGTCAAGCTGAAGATAGTTTCTCCATATGTTGTTGAAATCTTCTTCATTTGAACGGATATAAAGCTCATTATCACGCTCTGCAAAGCTGACGCTGCGACCAAACGCAACGCCGTCAACTCTGTGGTCAAAATTTTCATCTTCTACGGGGTCAAAACGAAAGCATTGACCGCAATCGAAGGTTTTGAAAACGGAAAAACCGTCTGTTTTAATACGGAGCCAGCCGTTTTCATTTGATAATATTTCCATACTTGCGCCTCCGCAGTTATTGTTGTATAATGTTTATATAATGAATTGTTCGTGAGGTTATTATGGAGCAGATTTACACCATACCCGTCAACGAAGCCTTTGAAAAATGCGCTATGGAGGGCGGATGTCCTTTTTGCGTTCTTGAAAAGCAGCTTGAGGACAACGAAATAGAGCTTATTCTGGGCGCGTCTATGATGGAGCCCGACGTACGCCGGAAAACTAACGAAATGGGCTTTTGCAGAAATCATTTTAAAATAATGTTTTCAGCAGGCAAGAAGCTGCCTCTTGCGCTTATTCTTGAAAGCCATCTGAAAGAGGTTGGTGACAGCCTTTCAAAGCCGGGGCTTATGCCTGCCATTTCAGGCGCATCCACAGCCAAAAAGCTTTCAAACGTCAGCGATTCCTGCTACGTTTGCTCAAGAATCGAATATAATTTCACCCGTATGGTTGACACGGCTGCTTACCTGTGGGAAACTGACGAGGATTTCCGCCGCAAATGTAAAAAGCAGGAAGGATTTTGTGTTCCCCACGCGGCCGAATATCTCACAGCGGCGAAAGCGAGAATGAAAGGAAAGCTTTTTGCTGAATTTTACGGCAATATCTATGACGTTCAGTCAAAGCATATGGAAGGCATTTCCGAAAAACTTTCCCGCTTTGTCAAAAGCTTCGACTATCGCTATGCCAACGTTCCGATCGACGATGCCCGCGATGCCGTTGAAAAAACAATAGAGCTCATTTGCGGAGAATATCCCAAACGTTAGCCTTGTTTGCCTTCCCTTATAGAAGGGGGACCGCTGCAGGGTTCTCTAAAACGAGCTTGTCGAGTTTTAGGGGTTCTTGCTTGCGGTGGATGAGATGCGCACAATAGTTTTACGTTCGCTTCATATACAGCGCTGATCTGAAGAATTCAGGCATAAAATTCACATCTCATCAGTCTCACTGCGTTCGACAGCTTCCCTTCCATAAGGGAAGCCTTATTTTTATCTCAATCTCTTTTTCTTCGGCTTGGGTTTTGCCCAGCCCTTAGGTCTGCTGCCTGCAGTTTGTGCAGGCTTGGTCTGCTTTTTGGGGCTGTTATCGTTTTTTTGTGTGTTTTTAGGGTTCTTGCCTTCTGTTTTCTTTTTACTCTGCCCCTCAGGTTTCTTTTCTTTATTATCGGGGGCAAAACGTCTTGTGTCGGGACGAATGAGGCAGTCTTTATCAAAGCCGATAAGATCTTCTCTGCCACACTTTTTAAGCGCCTCGCGAACCATATTTCTGTTTTCGGGACGGCGATACTGAAGCAGTGCTCTTTGCATCTGCTTTTCTCTGTAATCGGTGGGACAGTATATCTCTTTATCCGTCATAGGATTGATGCCCGTATAGAACATAACGGTTGACGCTGTTCCGGGGGTGGGATAATAATCCTGCACCTGCTCAGGATTGAGACCTATTTCCTTTGTGTAAAGAGCAAGCTCAACAGCATCTTCAAGTCGGGAGCCGGGATGGCTGGACATAAGATAAGGAACGAGGAACTGATTGAGTCCTGCTTCGTCGCAAAGCTTGAAGTATTTTTCGCGGAATGCATCGTAAACGCTTACGTCAGGCTTGCCCATGCAGGAAAGAACATGAGATGAGCAATGCTCGGGCGCAACCTTCAACTGACCGCTGACGTGATCGCGCACAAGCTTTCTGAAAAATGCGTCGCTTTTATCTGCCATAAGATAGTCAAAGCGGATGCCTGAGCGTATAAACACTTTTTTAACTCCGGGCACGGCTTCAACTGCCCGAAGAAGCTCAATATATTCCGTGTGGTCTGCAACGAGGTTTTTGCAGGGAGTGGGAACAAGGCACTGTCTGTTTCTGCAAACACCGCTTTTAAGCTGTTTTTCGCAGGCAGGCTTTCTGAAGTTTGCGGTGGGGCCGCCAACGTCGTGGATATATCCCTTGAAATCGGGCATTTTTGCAATTATTTCCGCTTCGCGCACAACGCTTTCAATGCTGCGTGAGCGCACGCTTCTTCCCTGATGGAAGGCAAGTGCACAGAAATTGCAACCGCCAAAGCAGCCTCTGTTATGAGTGATAGAGAATTTAACCTCGGCAATGGCAGGAATACCGCCGTCCTTATCATACATAGGGTGCCAGTTTCTCACGTAGGGCAGCGCGTAAACCTTATCAAGCTCCTCGCGCTCCAAGGGAGGCTGAGGAGGATTTTGCACAAGCATTCTATCTCCGTAGTATTCAACAACGGCTTTTCCGCTGATTGCGTCGTTGTTCTTGTACTGTGTTGCAAAGGCTTTGGCGTATATTCTTTTATCTGTTTTTAGTTCGTCATAATCATATCCCACAGGCTCGCCGTCAACTTCTCCGTCAGAGGTAGGGAAGTTGACTTTTTCTCCGCGCTTGCACAGATATGACGTGCCGCGCACGTCGCGTATTTTCTTAACGGGGATACCTTTATCAAGAAGCTGAGCCACGCGCACGATGGACTTTTCGCCCATTCCGTAGGAGAGGATATCGGCGCGGCTGTCCACAAGTATACTGCGGCGCACCTTATTATCCCAATAGTCATAGTGAGCAAAGCGACGAAGAGAAGCTTCAAGTCCGCCGATGATAATTGGCACGTCGCCGTATGCTTCTCTGATTCTGTTGCAATAAACTATAACGGCGCGGTCAGGTCTGTAGCCTGCTTTTCCGCCGGGGGAATAATAATCGGAGCTTCTTTTCTTTTTTGCCGCTGTGTAGTGGCAAACCATGGAGTCGATGTTACCCCCCGAAACGAGAAAACCAAGACGGGGACGTCCGAATTTCTTCATTGCTTCGCAGCTTTTATAATCGGGCTGGGGTAGAATTGCAACAACGAAGCCTGCCGCTTCAAGCACTCTTGAAATTATGGCGCAACCAAAAGAGGGATGGTCCACGTAAGCATCCCCGCAAACGTATACAAAATCGGGCACGTCTCGCCCAAGCGCTTTCACTTCTTCCGGCGTTACAGGCAAAAATTTATTTTCACTCATTGTTTTCTCCGTTTATCACTTTTCCCACAGGCTTTGAGCCGCTGAGAAAAATCCGTTTTTATCTGTTAAAAGATTAAGTGCGCCAAGCAGCGCGTTAGGCGTCATATCAGAAGGAAGGTCGAAATATTCAGCCATTTCATTTCTTCGCTTTCCGCTTCCGTCAGAGCCCGTCATTCCAACTTGGAAAAAGTCGGTTTTTGTGATGCCTCCAACGTTGCGGCTGTCACCACCAAATATATGTTTATCCGCAAAATCGCTGAAAAGGTTATAGAGAAGGTCTGTTTCCATTCCTTCAACGCCAAGTGTGCCTTCCTTTGATGCGGTTTTCTTTCTTTTTTCTTTTCCTTCAATTTTGGGGATGTACAGGTTAAACACCTTATCTTTGGGCAGGGCGCTTTTCAGGTGTCCTCTTATAAGGCTGCCTGCGCCGTCACTATCGGTGAGCACAACGACACCGTTTTCGCTGAGCCTTTTTATAAGCGCCAGTTTTTCCTTGTGATTGAATATGCCGAATCCGTTTGTTGTGATTATCTGGCAATCAAGGATTTCCGCAAGCTTTGATTTGTCGTATCTTCCCTCAACGATAACGGGGATGGGAAGCTTTATCTTTTCTCTTGTCATTTTCTCTTTGCTCCCGTTTTTGAAGGGATAGTGCAGATAAGGCGTTCAAGCGCGATATAATCAAGGCGTGAGGTTTTCATTTGCACGTCTGCCTCTCGGCAGCGGTCTGCAGCGGCACGAAGTCTTGCAGGCTCGGTATTTCTCACGGCGTCTATATATAGTCCTGCTCTATATTCGTGTATTTTCAGTTTTTTGGAAATTTCGGTTTTGTCGCAACCGTTTTTCAACAACAATGAAACGTTCAGCATATCACACATTGCTTTTGAAACACTGCCAAGCACCATAGGTGCTTTCTCTTGTCTGCGCTTGCATGCGGCAAGCTCTGAAAGGGCTTTTCTTCGGTCGCCGTTCATGATTGCGTTTGCAAGGGCAAAGGCATTGTCTTCATCGTTTGCAATCGTTATTTCCGAAACAAGATCGTATGTAACATTTTCGAGATTTCTTGCAAGCGCAGCGGATGCCAGCTTATCAAGCTCTCCTGAAAGGCTGAACATATCCTTTCCGCATCGCTCGATTATATATTCGGAGGTGCTGTTGTCAATGGCAATATGGTCACGCGAAAATCTTCTGGCTATCCATTTTTTCAGCTCAGTTGGAGTCTGCGCGCAAAAATCAACAGGTCTGAATATTTTGGAATATATCTTATATCCTTCGGAGGCTTTGTTTCTTGTATAGTTGCCTGCGTCAAAGCTATCGCTTGTGGCTATGAGCAATAAAACAGAGCTTTCCGGATCAAAAGATGAAAAAAGATCAGCAAATTCGCTATGATCTTTGATTTTTCTGAAATCACAGTAAAGTTCAACAAGGGTCTTCTCTGCCATCATTGGCACTGCCGCAAGAGCGCTCTCAAGCTCTTCTCCGCTGCATTCGCCCCACTTCAGCACGTAATGGTTGAATGCTGCCATCGTTTCGTCGTCTCCAAGCACAGCTCGGCGCACTCGTCCAATATAGAACTTTATAAGATATTCTTCGCTGCCAAAAAAGAAATAGCTGCCGCTTATCCCCTTCTTTAACTCTGAAACAAATTCATTGGCCGTCATCACCTTCACCTCCTGATTTCAAGAATAGATATAAGTGATAATCTATCAAGAGATACTCGGGAGGACCTTTTGAGGAAAGGTCCCTCCCGAACCCTCCCCAAACCTTTTCGCAGAAAATCATTTTCCACCCCTTTTTATAGGGGTGGGAAAATGATCCTGTGCAAAGAGGTTTTGAGGGGGTCCAGGGGGAACTTTTCCTTAAAAAGTTCCCCTTGGGGATCCCTTGATAAATTATCATTTATCTTTTTTTGACATTGAACGTCATTTTAGTTCTTTGGGCGGTCATACCTTTAAGTTCGACTGCGTAATCGAGGGCAATAGAGCCGCCGTTTTCTGTCATATTATTAACAACTTTAATACCGCGCACGCACATTTCCAGGGGTCCGTAGGGAGTTCTGTAGACGCTATAATGGCGCACGCCTTCTTCGATAACGAAGGAATGGCTCATCTGGCCGTATCTGATAATAGAAACGATACCTTTTTCGTTATTATCAAAGGAAACGGAAGTGAGCCAAGGCGGGAGGCCTTCAGCGCCCTCCATATATTTTATATCGGTTCTTCCGTTTGAAACGGATATTTCGCCCTCGCTTGTCATTTCAAAGCTTTCCTCGTTTGATTCCAATTGAGGCTCCATATTATTTTCAGCGGCAAGCGTTTCGAAGAAAGCGTCAAACAGGCTGTCATCGCCCTCAGTTGCATCAAACTGCGCGGAGTTTATTTTAATGATAGCGTTAGGGGTTATATTATTATCCATTCTGGGTTCATATTCGCAATTAGGCATAATAAACTGATCCTTTATCCAAAGAAGCAGCCGGAGGTGAAACCGCCGGCTGCCGCAGCTTTTTTAGAGATTATTTCTTGAAGAAATCAAGCTCATCGTCGGAAACGAACTGATCGCCAACGCAGGGAGCGTAGTTGATCTTCTGGTATCCTGTTTCCTTGGGAGCAGCCCAACGGATAGCGTTTGCCAGAATCTTCTGAACGTACTTGTTATAGAATGTGGGAACTGTTTCGTGGCCGGGCTGGAAGTAGAATATCTTACCGAAGCCGCGTGTCCAGCAGCAGCCGCTGCGGAAAACGAAACCTGTTTCGTACCAACCCTGGAAAACCTGTTCCTCAGGCTGAGGAATCTGGAAGGGCTCGGAGTAGATTTCTTCAGCATCAAGCTTGAAGTGAGAAGGGATACCTTCTGCGATGGGATGAGTGGGGTTAATGTTCCAGATGATCTCCTTAACATTTGCGCCCCAAAGGAGATTACCTGTTGTGCCAACAACTCTCTGGAAAACCTTGGAGTAGTGGCCGGAGTGCATAACGATAAGGCCCATACCCATATAAACTCTTTCGCGAACCTTTTCAACGATATCATCGTTTACTTCGTGATGAGCCATATGTCCCCACCACATAAGAACGTCTGTGTTGTTAAGAACGTCGTCTGTGAGGCCGTGCTCAGGGCCGTCATCAAGAGCTGCAAGAGTGATTTTAACTTCGTCGCATTCAAGAACGCTCTTAAGATATGCGTGAAGTCCGTCGGGATAAAGCGCTTTAACTTCGTCAACTGTTTTTTCGTGTCTGAATTCGTTCCAGATAGTTACGTTAATAACCTTGCTCATTGGTGAATCCTCCGTTTATGTAGCCATATCGGCATTATTTTCTACATTAATGATACCACAACGGATACAGTTTTTCAATAGGTAAATTCCATCAGGAGAGCATTTTATTTGGTGTTTGTTTGCAGAAAGTTAATTTGACAAAGATGTGTGGCAATGATATACTTAAACTGTTAGTGTGATATATCATTTTAAGGAAGGTTTATTATATGTACGACTATCTGATAGTAGGTGCGGGACTTTTTGGCGCGGTGTTTGCAAGAGAGGCAGCTGACCGCGGCAAAAAATGTCTTGTTATTGACAAAAGAGATCACATCGGAGGAAATATATACACGAAAGAGATAGAGGGTATCAACGTTCATATGTACGGCGCCCATATTTTCCACACTTCAAACAAAAAGGTTTGGGACTATGTGAACCGTTTTGCAACCTTCAACCGTTATACAAACAGCCCTGTGGCGTATTATAAGGGTGAGGTTTACAATATGCCCTTCAATATGAACACCTTCAGTCGTCTTTGGGGTGTTTTCACTCCTGCCGAGGCAAAAGCTAAAATCGAAGAGCAGGTGAGAGAAGCAGGGATAACAGAGCCCAAAAATCTTGAAGAGCAGGCTATATCTCTGGTTGGCCGCGACATTTACGAAAAGCTTGTTTGCGGCTACACTGAAAAGCAGTGGGGCAGAAGAGCGAAGGAGCTTCCTTCCTTTATCATCAAGCGTCTTCCCTTGCGTTTCACATATGACAACAACTATTTCAACGATAAATATCAGGGTATCCCCGAAGGCGGATATACAAAAATGGTTGAGGCGCTGCTTGAAGGCGTGGACGTTCAGCTTTCTTGCGACTATTTCAGCGACCGTGAAAAGTTTAATTCTATGGCCAAAAAAGTGCTTTTCACAGGTATGATCGACGAATATTATAACTATGTGTATGGCGAGCTTGAGTACAGAAGTCTCCGTTTTGAAAGCGAAGTGCTTGACTGCGATAACTATCAGGGCAACGCCGTTGTCAACTACACAGAATATGAAGTGCCTTATACAAGAATTATTGAGCATAAGCATTTTGAATTCGGCACTCAGGAGAAAACGGTTATCACACGCGAATATCCTGCAACGTGGAAAAAGGGCGACGAGCCTTATTATCCTATGAACGATGATAAGAACAACGAGCTCTATAAAAAATATAAAGCTCTGGGCGAGAGTGAAGAAAACGTTATTTTCGGCGGCAGACTTGGTATGTATAAGTATTTTGATATGCACCATATCGTTGACGAAGCGCTGAAGCTGGCAGAAAATGAATTGGAATAATTATGGAAAACAGATGTGAGAAGTTTTTAAACCTGTATCGTGACCTTGAGGAGCACCTTGCCGCAGAGGCAGGAGGCAGCCGTTCAGGTCTCGTGCAGGAATTCGCTGCAAAAGAAGGCAGCAGGTATCGCGAGGAACTGGACGTTTTCAGAGAGACCCGAAATCTGCTTTCTCACCATGGAAAAATCGGCGGAGAATATATAGTTGAACCGTCGGAAGCGGCAATTGCGAAGCTTGCCGAAATTCTGGAATTTGCCAAAAATCCGCCTGCTGCAATGGAGGCGGCTGTTCCTACCCGCGAGCTTTTCTGCGCAGATTATGAGGATAGCGTTGCAAAAATTGCGGAAATAATGGAAAAGCGAGGATTTTCTCACGTTCCCGTGCTTGACGGAAGGGGGATCCTTGTGGGCGTTTTCAGCGTAGGCACCCTTTTCACGTTTCTCAGAAGCGGAGAGGCAAAGGATGCAAGACAGCTTAAAATAGGCGATCTGAAAGAATTTATTCGCCCCGAGCGCCATTCAACCGAACAGTTTGCCTTTGTGGACAGAAATGCAACCTGCCATAAGATAAAAGAATTATTTAATCACGAAGGTCCCGAGGTGCGTCGAGTTGCAGCTGTTTTCGTTACGCAAAACGGAAAAAAGAACACGGCTCTGCTTGGTATGATAACCCCTTGGGATATAATGAAAATATCAAAATGAACAAATCCAAAGCTTTAAAACAAACAGTAAGAGCTGCGCTTTGCGCAGCTCTTATAGCAGTTTCTTCTTTTATAATCATTCCGATTTCCGCCGTGCCGGTTACTCTGCAGACTTTTACCGTTTGCGTCACCGCCGCGCTTCTGGGACTAAAATGGGGAGTTGTTTCCGTTTCGGTATATATACTTCTCGGCGCGGCAGGACTTCCCGTTTTTTCGGGATTCGGAGGAGGAATTGGGGTTCTTATGGGCGCCGGCGGCGGATTTATATGGGGATTTTTAATTATAGCTTTTATAGTTGGCTTTTGCGCTGACAAATTCGGATGCAGCTTCAAGAGAATACTTTTGGCAATGTCAATAGGCACCCTTGCCTGCTACGCCACGGGAGTTCTTTGGTACGCACTTGTTTTTGACAGAAGCGGAGGATTTATTTCAGCTTTGACAACCTGCGTTATCCCCTTCATCCTTCCTGATATAGTGAAAATAATCGCTGCGGCCACTGTTGCTTCAAAGCTGAAAAAAAGAATAAAATAGTTTTGAAACTCCGCTTGTGTGATAAATTATCGTTTAACGTGGCAATCCTTCACCAACAACTGCTATACGCTATTCGGAGATTTCCGAATAACAAAAAACTTGCAAACCACACGGTTTGCAAGTTTTTATTTAATCAGTCGCAAAGATAGTAGCGTCCGTAAGCGTCAGCTGCCTTGATTGCTGCAAATACTTTTTCTGCTGTTACCTCGAAGGGCATATTATGGATAGTTTCGCTTTCCACAGAAGCAGCCTTTGCAACTTCCATAAGCTGCTCGTCTGTAACATTCGCTGCGCCAAGCTCAGCAAGTGTTACGGGGAGACCAAGCTCGATGCACCATGTGATAACGTCAACAAGCTCTTCTTCGGGAACGTTTTCAAGAACAAGCTGAGTGATAGTACCGAAAGCAACCTTTTCGCCGTGGTACATATGGTGGCATTCTTCAAGAACTGTGAAGCCGTTATGGATAGCGTGCGCGCCTGCAAGTCCGCCGCTTTCAAAGCCGATACCGCTGAGAAGTGTGTTTGCTTCAATAACCTTTTCAACTGCAGTTGTGCAAACGCCTGCTTCAAGGGCAAGCTTAGCCTTAACGCCTTCTTCCATAAGTGTGTTAAAGCAAAGCTCAGCCAGCGCCATAGCAGCTGTTGTAACCTTTCCGCCTGCGCATGTTGTGCCGTCGCTGTTCTTTGTTGCTCTGGCCTCGAAATATGTGGCAAGAGCGTCACCCATGCCGGAAACCGTGAGGCGAACGGGAGATTTTGTTATAACCTCTGTGTCCATAAGAACCATATTGGGATTTGCGGGAAGGAAGAGATATTCTTCAAAAACGCCTTCGTCTGTGTAGATAACGGAGAGGGCGCTGCAGGGAGCGTCAGTTGAAGCGATAGTGGGGCAGGTAAGAACGGGAATCGCTTTGTAATAAGCAACCGCTTTACATGTATCAAGGATCTTACCGCCGCCAACGCCGATAACCATATCGCAGCCGTTAGCTTCTACGATCGCTACAAGGCGGTTGATCTCCGTTTTGGAGCATTCGCCGTTGAAATAATCGAAAACGATCTCACAGCCTGTTTCCTTGAAGCTGTCTTCGATCATTGCGCCAACTCTCTTATAGCCGGAAGCTGTGATAACTATAAGAGCTTTTTTGCCGTATTTTTCAGCATAAGAACCCAGCTTTTTAAGCTCGCCTGCGCCCTGCACATATTTGGAAGGGCTGATAAGAATATTAGCCATTGGTTTGTACCATCCTTTTTATTAAGTATTGATTTAATTGTTTTCTGTATTGTCGCCAAGGCGCCACTTGGTGTAGAGCACGCTTGTCCACCATTCGCCGGGCCATTTCTGATAGTAAACTGTCATAAGTCCGCCATCGGAAAGCTCAACCGTGCAGGGATAACCCATATCGCAGAAGAAGTCAAGCTTATCATTGAGCATATAGTCCTCTGTCCATGTTTCGCCGTTGTCGTAGCTGACAAGTGCTCTCTCTGCTCTCTTTCCGTTCACGCGGCAACCGTAGGAAAGGATAACTGCGCCGCTAGAGTGCACCATAAGGTGAGGAGGAAGACCTTCAACTCCTGTGGGAACGGGATCGGACCAGGTTTTACCCTTGTCGTCAGAGAATGTTGTATAAACTGTTTCGGCACATTCTGTGCTGTCGCCGATCAATCCGTGAACTCTGATAGCGCCCAGAAGACGACCATTAGGAAGTTCTATAACGTGGGGCTCGTGCATATTTTCGTTCGTGCATCCTTCACCGGGCTGAACTGTGCCTGTATATTCCCAGTTGTATCCGCCGTCGTGGCTGGAATAAACGAGAATGGGATTGGGAGCAAGATAATCGGGATTCATTTCCTTGCCCATATAAACGAGAGTGCCGTCGGCGCAAAGAGATGGACCGTGGGGCGCTGTTACGGGAACTCTGATAGGATCTGTCCATGTAACGCCATAGTCTTCGGAAACTTTTACAAAAGCTGCGTTGCAGGATTTGTAAACGTCTTCAGGAAGGGCCTTCCATGCATTTGTAAATCCGCCTGCAATAGCTTTATCGGGCGCAGGGAACCAATCGTAACTCTGGATGGGCTCCATATAGTCTTCAGGCGCTTCAGTGAACCAGCTGATAACCATTTTTCCGTTTCCCAGATAAACGATACCCATATCGCGGTCGTCAGCATAGGAGTCGTTTACAACGATGGGGGGAGTCCATGTTTTGCCTTCGTTGAAGCTGATATACATACAGTTCTTTCCCGTGGGGTCCACGTGTGCCATACGCATAGAGGATGCAACAGCATAGAGAACACCGCGATCATCGCGGCAAACGCTTGGCCATCCGTTATACTTAAAGCAAGTGTCTTTGAGGTTGTTAACTCTGCCGTGTTCGGCTTCGGGAACAATATATTTCATATAATTTACCTTTCCTTTCGGTCAGTATTATTTATTTTATTTTAAAGCATAAAAATAATTTTTACAATAGTTTTGGTAAATAAACGTTTAAATTATCTACATATAAAAAATATATATTGACACGATTTTGAAGGTGTGCTATACTTGTGCTACACGGTAGAGGTGCATTTTGCAATGAGTAGCTCAGATGTTAAAGGGGTGACCGCCCGTTGCCTGAGTTAAAGGTGCAGGTGCCGAGGGCAGCCTTTGGTGCGGGGCTGAACCGGTTTGAGTGAATAATATCACTCCGACTGTCGCTTTTGCGGAGAGCTATCCGGGTCAAATGCCCATTTTGTTTATTGACAAAAGCTTTTTTGCAAGGTCGACCGTGGTCGACTTTT
>JAGAPL010000133.1 GCA_017623255.1 Clostridia bacterium | reverse complement strand
TGATGGATTTCTGATACAGTTATCAAATATGGCAATTCAATCTCTATGTGTAAGGACCGCCGAGGACGTCGGTCCCTACGGAAATTTGCCACGCTAAACGATAATTTATGTTACCCAAAGCACTCCCCAGCGGGGAGGGGGGATCGCCGCAGCGGTGGGTGAGGAGAAAAATACTACAATCACTTAAAAATGCTCTCCTCATCCGACCTCTGCACGTTCAACTTCGTTGAAGTGCTTCGGCCACCTTCTCCGCTGGAGAAGGCTCATTCCGCTCTAAACGATAATTTATCGCAGCTTCACGAAATATCATCTCTAAACAATAAAAAAACACTGCAAGGTTCACTTGCAGTGTTTTGACTTGTTATTTACCTCTTTTGATAACTTCCCAAGCTCTATTATACGTGGTTTCTCTGTCAATTGAGTTGAGCATCATAATCTGATGTCGTGTAGAATCAAAAGCATATGTTTTGCTGTCTGTGAAAACGGGGGCTGTTATAATTTCGATCTCTGCGCAGGCAGGATTATCAATTATTGCAGGCGCTGCAATATCCCAAAGAATTCTCAACCAATCGCTTGGCTCGCCTGCACCTTTGAAATATCCCTCGCCCAGATTGTAAACATACTCTGCCGCAGGGTTATGACCTTTCAGTTCTCTGATAAGACCGATTCTTGCTCCAAGTGCGCAAACAACGTTGAAAGCAGGGCACAGAAGGAGGGGAGCACCGCTATTCATAACGATCTGTCCTGCTTTGTAGTCCTGATCAAGATTGAATTCAGCAACGTCGGGGAAGTGAGTCTGTTTTGCGGCAAGCCATATGATACAGATCTTATTTGCGATTGAGGGGTCTTTTAAGATCGCTGAGGCTATGTTTGTGATGGCGCCAATTGCCATAACGTAGATGATCTCATCGCTTTCGTGCGCGAGCTTTATGAGATGATCAGCCGCTTCGCTATCAACAGCACATCCGCTGTTGGTGATAGTTGTTCTGCTGCCTTTTAACACGGGAACGGTTGAGTTTTTTTCGCAACATTCAACAACCCTCAGTATCTCCTCGTAGCTTTTTTCCATTCCGTCTTCATAGCTAGTGCTGTTATCATTAAAAAACGGCGCAGCATAAATTGCCTGAAGGTCGATCTTTTCAGAAAAGTAGCTGTATACTATTGCGAACTGGTCGTCTATTTCGTTAAAAGCATCAGTGTCGAGAACAGCTTTCTTTATTCTGTCGCTTTTAAGATCGGCGAGAACTTCATTAACGTTCATTTTCTTGCACCTTTAAGATGCTCCCAAGTTTTGCTTATAACCATATCGCGATTGATCTTCTTGAGATACATCATTTCGTGGCGGGTAGAGTCAAAAGCGTAAACTCGTGCATCTGTGAAAACAGGTGTGGGGATGATTTCAATATCTGCGCAGGTTGCGTCGTCCATAATAGCGGGTGCAGCAATATCCCAGATAGTTCTGATCCACCAATGAGGAGCGCCTGCAAGCTCGCGGCATTTTGCTGTGATCTCAACGAGATAGTCGCAGAGGGGGTTCTGATCCATAAGCTCGCAAATATCTTCCCAGTGAACTGTGAGTTCGCTAACGACGCACCAAGCAGGGCAAAGAAGGAGGGGCACCTGAGAGTTAAGAAGCATCTGACCTGCTGTGAAGTCCTGCACAAGATTGAATTCGCCCAGGTTATCGCCTTCAATCCAGTTGCCGCCGAGCCAGATAACGCACATATTGTCCTTAATAGAGGGATCCATTTTAAGTGCAGAAACAACGTTTGTAATAGCACCAAGCGCAAGCACGTAAACGATTTCGTCAGATTCGTGAACAACTTTAATAAGGTTGCGCGCAGCTTCGCTATACTGAATTTCGCCGCTCTTTTCAATGGAAGCTCTGCTTCCCTTGAAAACGGGGATATCATAGTTGGGATCAAGCAGGCCGAGAACCTTATGGATCTCTTTGTAGCTCATTTCCATACCGTATTCCATATTATCGCTCTTCTCGTTTTCAAAAGGAGCAGCGTGGATAGCCAGAATATCTATCTTATCGGAAAGAAAGCTATATCCGATTGCATACTGGTCGTCGATCTCGTTGTAAGCGTCAGTATCAATTATAACTTTTTTCACTCTGTCGCTTTTGATATCAGCGAGGATTTCTCTTACTGTCATATGACACACTCCGTTCTTCCTTGCAAAGCAAGGTTTATTCTAAGAAAATTATAACAAAGGGAGTTCACTTTGTCAACGAAAAAGCGAACTCCCTTTCACAGTTTTTATTTAATATTATCAGCAATAAGCTTATTGATTTTTTCTCTCATATTCAGGATATATTCCTGCTCCTGAGGATATGAATCGAAGGTGATAGGCTCAATTCCGTCCTCGATAACAGCCATAACAGCGTCTCTGCCGCAAAGGCTTTCAGCCAGTTCCATTGCGCGAAGGTCGTTAAGAGCAGCTGTGAAGCCAAGAAGGTGAATTGTTTCGTAAGCTGTTCCGTCGGGCGCGGGGTAAACGGAGAATGTGTCTCCCGCAGGCACCCAGCATCCGCCGTCTGTGCACATATAAGGATCGAGAGGCTCGCAGGAGTGCTGTGTGAAGTAGAAATTATAGCCCCACTGCAAGAATCCTGCTATCTTATATTTATAGAACTGAGTTGAGATGATTCTGTTTCTTGCCGTAGGCATTGCGACAAGGCGGTTTGAAACCTTATTGACCTGGCAGCAGCAGTAGTAAACCCAAAGATCCTTTACGTTGTTTTCCAAATAAGGTCCAACGTGGTCGGTTGAAACAACGGGATTCTGAAGAATACCCTGCTCATAGAAGGAATAATCTGAAAGCGCATCTATGATGATCTGTCCGTCAAGAACGTCCTCAACGGTGCTCTTTGCCTTTTTATAGGATTCGAGCATCCATCCGCCCGGTTCATCGGAAATATGGAAAACTGTCTTCTTATCAACTCCGTGGCGGCGAAGCACGTCAACGAGCTGGGGAATCATTTCCTTAAGGAAGTTTGTATATTCTTCTGCTGCAGCATCAGTTTCCCAGCCGAACACCTTTTTGTATTCACCGTCAACAGTTGCCATAACCTTGGGTGCGTGCTCAGCTCCCCACTGAGTGAACAGGTGTGAAATTTCAAAATATTCCACGCCGCAGTTTTTGCACATTTCGATCCAGCGGTCAACGAGAGTGAAGTCGAAGCTCCATTTTCCGTTGTTTCTTTCAATAATAAGAAGCTGGTTTGTGGGACGTTCACCACCAACCTGAGTGTCAAGCGCGGGAGTGAAAATGGGGGTGAGGATCATATTGATACCGTTATCAACAGCAGTTTTGATAAAGTTTTCAATGATCTCCCAATGGCGTTCTGAGAACATTTCAAGGTTATAATATGAAGCAAGGCAGTCGCAATAGAACCACTGTGTCACGGCAAGTTTCTGCTTGGGAAGTGTTGCGGGGATAACGGTTGCAGTGAATGTGCAAACTCCAAAGATCTCCTCTTCCGCGCTTTCTCCGTTATAGAGAGTGAATGTGAGCTTATGGTCGCCTGCAGGCGCGTCCTCGGGCACTCTGATGTCAACCCAAACGCTCTGAAGGTCGCTTGTAACGTAAACTCTGTTTTTTTCAGTTATAGGGCGGAGAAGATCTGGGAAAAGACCGGGCTCGCGGCGCAGGAAATTCATATCTTCGCAAGCGCGGCTGATAGGAAGGCGTACGGGCACGCATTCAACTCTCTGAACGGTTACCCAATCTGCAATATCTCCTTCAACCTTGATGTGGCCTATACGGCGATCAAAGCGCATTTTCATATCCTGATATGCAAGCTGGAAGGAAAAACGCTCTCCTCTGAGCATAGATGCTTTATTATGAAGCGCTTTTGTTCCGATTTTTTCGTCAAGGAAGCATTTTTCTGTTTCCGCAATGGGTTTGAATATAACGGTTGAAATTTCCTTTTCTTTATTTTCCATAATATCCTCCGAATAGTCGATTTTCATATTTTGATTTTAGCACATATTATTGATTTTTACAAGAGGGAATAGGATGAGGGGATAAATTATCGTTTAGCGCACAAGCCTTCCCCTTGAGGGGAAGGTACGGCAAAGCCGGGGATGAGGTGTCCAGGCTTAGTTTATGCAGAAATTTATAGTCGCGCCGAGGGAGATTTCGCTCTCTGCGGAGAGCGACCAAGGAGCTG
>JAGAPL010000132.1 GCA_017623255.1 Clostridia bacterium | reverse complement strand
CTTGGTCGCCCGTCGCAACGGGCGAAATCCCCCACATTGCAGCTATAAATTTCTGCATAAACTAAGCCCAGACTCCTCATCCGCCGCAGCGGTGGGTGAGGAGAAAAATACTACAATCACTAAAAAATGCTCTCCTCATCCGACCTCTGCACGTTCAACTTCGTTGAAGTGCTTCGGCCACCTTCTCCGCTGGAGAAGGCTTATACCGCTAAACGATATTCATCCCATTATCCAATCTCCTTCCCCATCATATAATCAGCCAGAGCCTGCGCGAATATTTCCGCGCTTCTTTTGGCTTCGGACAGGGTGTTTCCTGCGGTGCCTATTTCCACAAGCATCGCTCCTGCGCTTTTATCCTGATAAAACGAAGCCTTTCTCAGATTAACGGCGCGCATAGAAGAGGGAGCTTTGCTGCACAGTCTGTCCTGCAAATGAAGAACTGCCGTCAGATTGTTGCGCCAGTCGGTGTGGCCGCTTCCTCCCTCGTCCGTTCCCACAACGAACATCATCTGAGCGGCTGTGATGCCGTTGTATGTAAAATCCGCGCTTATGCAGTTTCCGTTCTCGTCAATAACGCTGTCGCGGTGGATATCCAGAATGTATCTGATGGAAGGATATTTTTTGATCGTTTTCTCAACTGCCGCCGCGCTTTTGAAGTATGCGTCGTTATATGAATCTGCGTCGAACATTTCCGTCAGGTGCAGGGTCTTTATAGAATTATTTTCAAGAGTCTCTGATAATATCTGCCCAACGGCTATCATATTTCTTTCGGGATCTGCGCTTCTGTATGCGCCTGAATCATTTGTGTCGTTATAGCTTTCTGTGGCGTGGGTGTGATATATAAGCACAAGAGGCTCGTCTTCCGTGTATTTCTCCCAAAGCTTGTCTGTTTTTTCAATGGGGTTGGGAGAGCTCCACAGCACCTCAAGGTCGGGGTTATATGTGGTTTCGTTTTTCAGCGCAAATCCGTGGGGATTTTTAGTTGAAAGATCTCTTGAAACGGAGTTTTTGATGGGCGCATCAAGGGTTGTGTTATCTTCGTCAGGTGAGGATGGAGAAGCTTCCGTTTCCTGCGTGGAGGGGGACGTATCTATGTGGATTTCAGATTTTTCCGGCTCTGAAAAGGCTTCTCTCTTTGTAAATTCGGGAAGAATTGTGGATAACAGCGCGCTTTGAACCTTTTCTCCGCTGCAAAAATATTCCGCAAACGATGCCAATATGCCTAAATGTACTGCAATTGATATCAGAATAAGCGTTATGCCGAATGCAATAATTGCAAATCCGGCAATTTTGTTGACGTCTGTTTTATTGAATTCAGCCGTTTTTTCGGGAAGCTGAAGGGTGAAATTCTCTGTGTTTTGCTCCATAATTATTGTCACTCCTGCTTTTTATATTCAATAAAATATATTAGCGTGGAGCGTTTGGTAGAACAAAGAATTTAGAAACAAAAAGTTTACAATTTTAGTGAAAATATTTTGTTTTCCCTATGGAAATCGTATACAGTTTGTGTTACAATATGGTCTAAGAAATGTTTTCACATTTTGGAATAATCTCCCTTCAGGCAGCTGTCGGTGGCATGGATGTTTACACATAGTCTACAGCATTGTGCTTATAGTTCCTTGCTATCGGCGGCTCCCTGTGGGGAGATTTTTTTATAAATTGTTGTTTATCAGTGTGATTTGCTTTCTCGTAAAACTCACACGTACAGCTTACTCAAAAAAGCCTGATTTATGGCGTCGGAGAGAACGTCGGAGGCATCCTCGCAGAAGGTGTCGCTGTCACCCGGGGTAACAAAAAAACCTTTGCTGCCGTTCAGTATAGCTTCGATTTCTGAAGAAATATTTCCCACCTCGGCTTTTTCAAGCGCGTCAAAGATTATGGTCGACGAGTTTATAACGGTAGGTATACCGATGGCAATAACGGGAACACCCATGGTTTCCTTTGTTATGGGAGAGCGGTGATTGCCGATTCCGGAGCCGGGATGTATGCCGCTGTCGGATATCTGAACGGTTGAGCAAAGCCGTTGGGTACTTCTTGCGGCAAGGGCGTCGATCGCAATAATAAAATCTGCATTTATGGCCTGTGCGGCGGCTTTTATAAGGTGAGAAGCGTCGAGCCCCGATTGAGAGGAAACACCCGGTGAGAGAACGGCGGTTGAGGGAACTTCAAGTCGTGAAAAAGCTTCGCTTTCCTTTTTCAGCTGATGAGTTGCCATAATCTTGTCGGCGGTTTTTGGTCCGATAGCGTCTGAAGTGATAAATCGGTTTCCCAATCCTGCTATGAGCACGGAAGTGTTTTTCGTGATTTCAAAACCCATATGGTGCACGAAATCGCGGATCAAATCGCATATGGCGGAGGATAATTCCGGTGCGTCCGGCTTGTCGGGCGATGAAAGTCGGGGGCAGAAAAGAGTGAGATATCTTCCTTTCTTTCTGCCTGTTGCCGCAGCACCTTTATGGGAGGTTATGAGGGTCTCGTAAGCCTCAAATCCCCCTGCGTCAAAGCTTCTGTGCTCAACTCCGGGAGCGCTGTTTTCTGCAGGAACACATTCGCAGGCCAGGTCTGTGTGCAAATATAACAGTTTTTTTGGTGAAATATCATTTTTTGTTTGTGAATTTTTCATTTTGCTATTGCCTTTCCTGAAAAAAGAGGTATAATAAATATAGTGTTTACTGTAGGGTGGTGCGTTATGCCCTGCAGTGAAAAAAATACGTAAAAATCAAAAAGCAAGATGGCGAATTTGCCTAAAAACAAAGGTTGTTCTTGTGCATTTAGATGAATATTTCGGGGGCACCGAAAAAAGTCATTGATAAAAGCGGAAACATATGGTACAATCTTATGTATATAAAAGGCATTTTCTGTTTAAAGCACAAATGCTTGACTTTTTGTAAAGTGATTTAGGAGGATTACATCAATGAAAAGAGTCCTTGCTCTGATGCTCGCAACGGTGATGGTAGTCTGCAGCCTTGCTTCCTGTTCAACACTTGAAGCAGAGGATAAAGGTTCCATCATAACTCTCTATTTCGGCGACGAAATTTATGATTTCGACCCCACACAGTCCTATACAAATGAAGTTGTTGCTCAGCTTACAACACTTATGTTTGAGGGCCTCACAGTGCTTGATTCCAACGGAGATTGGAAGAAGGGCATGATGGATAAATATGAGATCCTTGAAGATGACGACGGAAACGCAAAGCTCCAGATCACACTTCGTGAATCCAAGTGGAGCGATGGACGTACAGTTCAGGCTAACGACTTTGTATATGCATGGAAGCGTCTCCTTGAGCCTTCCTTCCAGAGTGATGCGGCTTGCCTTCTTTACGATATCAAGAACGCTCGCGACATCAAGATGGGTGATAAAACAGTTGATGACCTGAAGGTTTCCGCAGTTGAAACTTACGTGCTTGAAATCGAATTTGAGCACGAGGTTGATATAGATGCATTCCTTCGCACATGTGCAAGCCCTGCGCTTGTTCCCCTTCGCGAAGATAAAGCAGGCATCAGCGATGATTGGGCAAAGAAGTCCTCATCAATGGTAACAAACGGTCCTTTCGACATTAGAAAGATCGTTTACGGTTCTGAACTCCGCCTTGAGCGCTCCTCTTATTATTATCGCGATACAGAAAAGAATCAGGCGCTTGATAAATATGTAATTCCTTACAGACTTCGCGTTCTTTTCTCCAACGGCGACGAAGCGGGCCAGCTTGAAAAGTTCAATCTTGAAGAAGCAGTAGCTGAAAGCGTATACTATATCGGCGATATCGCTCTTGCAAGCCGCGGTGAATATGCAGATAAAGCTGTTGTTTCCGATGCGCTCAATACATATTCTTACTATTTCAACACAAACAATGATCTCTTTAAGAATGCAAAAGTAAGAAAGGCGCTCTCTATGGCGCTTGACCGTGCTGCAATCGCAGAAACTCTTGTTTTTGCTGATGCTGCAACAGGCCTTGTTCCTTCAGGCATCTCCGATGTAAAGGTTAAGGACGATTTCAGAGCTAACGGCGGCGAGCTTGTTTCTGCAAGCGCAGACGTAGCAGGCGCTAAGGCTCTTCTTAAAGAAGCAGGCGTAACAAAGGGCAGCTTCTCCATCACATGCCGCAACGACGAGGTAGACCTTGCTGTTGCAGAGCTTGCAAAGAAGGCTTGGGAAGAGCTTGGCTTTAAGGTTACAATCGACAAGACAGGCACAAAGGAAGTTCCCTCATCCAATGCAAATGAATCCGCTGTATATAACGATCTCTACACAGAGGCTTATAAAACAGGCGATTTCGATGTAATTGCAGTTGATATGCAGGCACTTGCAAACGATGCATATGCTATGCTTGCTCCCTTTGCAACAAAGTATTCCGGCGGCGGTGTTGATATGGCATCCGACACATACGATGTTATCGGCCACGCAACAGGATATGCAAGCGAAGATTACGACAAGCTCATTGACGAGGTGTATGACGCTGAAAATGCAGAAGCAAGAAGCCAGAAGCTTCACGATGCAGAAGCTAAGCTCCTTGAGGATATGCCCGTAATTCCCGTAGCATTCCTTAAGAACGCTTATATCAGCAATTCCAAAGTTGTTTCCGGCTTCAAGACAACCTTCTGGGGCACAACAGACTTTAAGAAGGTTAAGATGAAGGACTATATGAAGTATAAGGAAATCATCGAAGCTGAAGAATTCACAGGTGTTTGATCTGTATTAAATTGAATTGATGGGGGGCGAAATGCCCCCCGTTTTTTCGCCCCTTGCGGCAATAAAAACTGAAAGGAGAAAATGTTGTGGCAACACAGTTAAAGGATGAAAACGAAATAAAAATATTCATTCTGTATTTGCTTGATAAAATCGGCTATCCTCTTGATTATCCCAGTATCGGCTCAATTATGATGCAGGATGGCATAGTGAACTTTTTTGATTTTGCGCAGTGCTTTTTCTCCCTTGTAGACGCAGGTCATATAAGAGAGATAATTTCAGATAAAAGAGCATCAAAGCTGCTTGAAATAACCCCCGATAGCGAGGAGGAGGCGGGACTTGACGATGACCCCGTGCTTTATGAGGTCAGCGAAACGGGTCGCCACGTGGCAGAAGCTTTGTCAGGAAACCTGATGGTTTCTGTCAGAGAAAAGAGCTATCGCAGCGCGCTGCGTCACCTGAATTTTGCAAAGCGAGGCGCATATGTTGATCAGACTTATAAGCCTGACGGCGACGGCTATCTTGTAACCTGCTCCATAAAGGATAAGGACGGCGTGCTTATGGACCTGACCGTAAGAGCTGACAGCGAGTATCAGCTGAAATGTATGCTTGAAAATTATGCAGATAAACCCGAGGTGGTTTTCCGCGGAGTTGTGGCACTTCTCACAGGAGATGTGAATTATCTCTTTGAAAGCTGAAAAACTTGTTGTTAATAATGCACAAAAACAGAGTATAAAAACGATTTTTAAAGATATAATTCGAGTTCTTTTTTGCCGAATTTGTACAAAAAATGATTGTAAATTTACAATTCTTAGAAAATACAGCTAAAAACTATTGACAAAATCAACAATTGTGATATAATAGTTCTATCGTAAATTGTGAATGTAGACGAAAAAACAGTATGGCAGAGAAAAAGAAAGAAACATATAGAGATGAGGAGCTTTTCGATATCGTTGCCGATGTTCAGAGCGGAAACGACGAAAGCTTTTCTATTCTAAAGGCCAGATATGCCCCGCTCATAAGCGGCCTTGTCCGTTCATTTGAAGGCGCGCCCATTGAGGAGTATACGAAAGAGGCTGAATCTGCATTGCTGAAGGCGGCGGTTCGTTTTGATGTTGAGCAAAGCGAAGTTGCTTTTGGACTGTATGCAAAGATATGCATTCGCAATGCGCTCATTTCGCTGCGCAGAAAGGAAATGAGCAGAAAGCGTCGAGCTGAGAGAAAAGCAGTTGGAGCCCGTGAGAAGAGACATATGGAATTTCAGGCGGCTGATGCAGGCGACGCAGCGGAAACCGAAAAACTCATAGAAAGCATAGAAAAGCTTCTTTCAAAATATGAGAGAAGGGTTTTTCGTGAGTATATGTCCGATAAAACAGTTGAAGAAATAGCAATTGCAGTTGGAAAGCCTAAGAAGTCAGTAAACAACGCTATATACAGGATCAAAGAAAAGGTCAAGGCGTTAGATTTTCCTGATAGATAGCGGTTCTGCTCTAAAAAAGTTTCATAATGCTTTATGCATATGAATATATGTCCGAATAGCTTAATAAGAGCGTTGTTTACAAAAAAGGTATTCAAAGGTGCGGTTTAAATCCGTTGAGGGCGCAAAATATTATTACACCAAATGAGGTAAAAAAGATGTACGAAGACAAGACATTAGTATGTAAGGATTGCGGCAACGAGTTCGTATTCACAGCAGGCGAGCAGCAGTTCTACGCAGAAAAAGGCTTCCAGAACGAGCCCCAGAGATGTAAGGCTTGCCGTGATGCAAGAAAGAACGCAGCAAGAGCACAGAAGGAAATGTTCACAACAGTATGCGCACAGTGCGGCAAGGAAGCAAAGGTTCCTTTCCAGCCCACAAGCGACAGACCTGTTTACTGCTCCGAGTGCTTCGCAGCTATGAAGCAGCAGTAATTGTATACTTATTGATATATAAATTCTGTCTAAGAAAACCGCCGACCGTTTCGGCGGTTTTTTGTTGTAGCATGATCATTTCGTAGGGACGTCGGTCCCTACAGCTTATATAAATTATCGTTTAGCGTATTAGCCTTCTCCAGCGG
>JAGAPL010000131.1 GCA_017623255.1 Clostridia bacterium | reverse complement strand
CGGCTTCAGTGATATTCTATTCGCCCATAAACTTGCGAAGCAAATAACACTCGGCTGAAAGTCGAATAACACTGCGTAGCAATAGAACTCGCCGCAGGCGAATAGAACTGGCGTGATACTCCGTTAAGAGTATCACGCCAAAGCGGTCATTTTTGTTTTGTATTCACTGATAAATTATTGTTTAACGCACTTAGCCTTCCCTTTGGAAGGGAAGGCTTTGGGTAATATATATTATCGTTTAGCGCCAACATATACTCACTTAAACATTTCACTGTTATTGAGAACAAGAGTACTATACAGGAAAAGCACATCCGCATCTTCAAAATCTACCAGCTGACCAATATAGTTTGAGCTGATATATCTGATATCAACGAGAGTTATTTTGGAATATCCCTCAACAAGAAGCGGTGCAATAGCAGAGCCAAAAGAATCTCTGAAAATAACGAGCTCTCTTTCTGTTTTTGCGCTCGGATTATTTATCTCCATAAGAGAAATAGGACCGGAAAGGAACATTTCATAAGGGTCGTTCCCTGCTGCCTTTTCCATATCATAAACATTGCTTTCCTTGCTATGTTCATAATCATAAACTGTGCAATTATCTATAATATCGGAAGTCAGATATTTGATCTCATCGGGTTTTACAGGCATTGCAGACTGACCGTAATATACTCCATAAAAATCACGGCCAAGGGTTTGTACAGTGAAATTATCCGTAAAGTCCGCCCCCATTTCGCTGCAAAGCTTTTCTGCCACATCCACAAGACACTCCTGACGCCAGTGAGTGTCTGTTTTATAATAGTCTTCGAGTGCGAGAATATTGAAAATATCAATATACTCTGCCCTGCCAAAACTTTCCCTCATATATTCAGTGAAATCATTATAGTTAATGGAAAGATACTTATCACCTGAAGTGAAATAGTTCTTATCGGGAATTATTGAAAAATATACCTGATTGCTTTCACTGAGATACTTTTCGCAAACAAACTCAAAACGGGACACAGCGTTCTCAACAGAATCTTTCTTAAACGGATACTCTACCTTTGAAATGTATCCGTCCTTGATATAAAGATCATTGGTGTCGTTCTTAAGGAAAACATAGTTATCCCACATAGCGCGCACTCTTCTGAATGCGTTTCTGAAAGAAAAGCTATCCGTTGCATATTCTTCAAAATTCGCCATAAAGCTTCCGTTCATTACAGTTTCAACAGAAAGCGTGGGAAATTTTGTCAGATTGCGTCTTTCCCATAGAGAATATTCATCCTTTGGGGCAAAAAAGGACAGAAGAGAAAAAGCTCCTATAAATGCCGCCATTATTATACATACAATTTTATTCTTCATATCTTTTAAAACCTGAAATACAAAAATGGGTTGAATGATCCGTCTACGAGATACGCCGTCATAACAACAACTGCAAAAAGAAGCACTGCGGGCTCAGCCCAGCCTGCAAGCTTACCGAATCTTGTTTTGCTGATGCGTTCCGCAATGGCTTTGGGGACAGGTGTTGCGCCGAAAATTGCAACTATAAATATAACAAGATAGCTTGTGAGATAATATACGGACTCGCTGCTTACAAGAGGGATTCCACCAGCGCCGAAAAGACCTCCTATATCACTGAATGCTTCCCTCATATCAACAGCGTTAAAGATGATGAAGCTGATCATAACTGCAAAAAGCACGTATATTCTGCCCAGCACTACAGACTTTTTTAGCCATTTGGAGACAAATAATTTTTCAATTATGAGAAGAATGGCAAACATCACGCCCCAAACAACAAAATTCCAGGAAGCGCCGTGCCAGAACCCTGTCAGCAACCATACTGTGAAAATGTTGAAAATATGACGCGCAGGCCCTACTCTGTTTCCTCCAAGGGGAATATACACGTAGTCTCTGAACCATGTTCCGAGAGACATATGCCATCTGCGCCAAAACTCTGTGACGCTTTTGGAAATATAGGGATAGTTGAAGTTTTCAAGAAAATCAAATCCAAGGATCTTACCAAGACCTATTGCCATATCGGAATATCCTGAAAAGTCAAAATATATATGAAGTGAAAAGGCAATTCCATACATCCAATAGAAAAGAACTGACTTTTCATCGCTTGCTCTGAAAATATTACAAAGCTCGCCAAGCTGATTTGCTATGAGAATCTTTTTAGCAAGGCCGCACACAAATCTGCGGATACCCAGCGCTGTGTATTCAAAACTGTACGTTCTGTTTTCAAGCTGACGGGCAATATCGCAATAACGAACGATGGGACCTGCAATAAGCTGCGGAAACATCGTTACATACGCTGCGAGATTTATAGGATTATACTGCGCCTTATCTCCTCTGTACACATCAATCGTATAGCTGATGATCTGAAATGTATAAAAACTGATACCAATAGGAAGCGCAATTTTAAGAAGCGGCACGGAAATTCCTGTTACCGCATTGAAATTTGTAATAAAAAAATCGGCATATTTGAAATACAGAAGAAAGCTGAGGCTTATGGCAACCGACACTATACAAAAAACTTTAGAAAGCGGCTTACCTCTGAATTTTTCGATCAGTATACCGAAGATATATCCCAATATAATTGTTGCCGCCATCAAAAACACGTAAACAGGCTCGCCCCAACCATAGAAGATCAGGCTGAAAATAAGAAGAACTGTGTTTTTCAAAGGTTTAGGGCTGATTGCATACGCAAGCAACGCTACCGGCAAGAAATAATATAGAAAAGTTATTCCTGAAAATAACATATTTTTCTCCCTTTGTTTGCTTAAAAGGATTATGTGGGAAATGGCCAAACCATTTCCCACATTTTATGGCTGATTACTCTGTTACTGCTGTTTCAACAACAACTGTTGCGCTTGCGTACTGAGCTGTTGTATTTGTCTTAAGAGTCTGGATGATATCATCTGCACCGAATGCGCTGATAACGAACTCACCGTCTATATCAATGATAACAAGAGTTTCGGGAATACCACACATCCACTGACGAGCAAGGATGTTTGTCTTGAGTGTTTCAGCAAATGCTGCAACGTCTGTGCCTTCCTTAACTTCATAGCATGCACCTGTAAATGTGTTAGCATTCATCATATGCATAAAGGAAGCTGCACTTTCAAGGCTGCCTGCCAGTTCAGCAGGGAGACCAAGTGTGCCGTCAAGTTCATCTGTTTTTGTGATGTCAAATGCTGCAGGACCTTCAAAATCCATATTCTCGCTGTCACCGCCGCCGCAGGGGAACTTATCATTTTCTGCATATGCGCCCCAGATCTTTTCAACTACTGCTTCTGCACCTGTTGCAGGAGTTTCGTCTTTCTCTTCTGTTTCTTCTTCGCCGCCTTCATTTTCGTTGCCTACGTTTTCATTAACAGTTGTTTCGGGATCTGTTGTTTCGTTTCCGTCATTTTTGTCGGATGCGCAGCTTGCCAGTGTGAGCATCATTGCTGCAGCCAGCATAAGTGTGATAAACTTCTTCATTTTCTTTGTTACCTTTCTTAGTTAACTTTTTCTTTTACGGACAACTTTATTATGTAGCCGTATTCTTCGCTTTCCTCAAGGGTATATTCCCAATGCTCATTTTCGGTGTCGATAATAAGCATCGGTTCTTCTTCTGACACATCGGAAAGATTCCAATACATAAGAACGTCTTCTTCTGTTGTGAAATTCGTTCCCACAAAAAGCAGATCGTCATAGCTTTCATCAAAAATCTGCAGTTCTCCCCATGTTACAGAAACTCTTGCAACCGAATCCGTTCTTATTTCAAGCGGTATCCCGCTTGCCGTTACAGATTCTCTGCCAAAGCTGACAGCTTTGGCACCGCTCTCTTTGAGCTTTTCAGCGCGTGCCGTTATAACCTGTCCGTTATACAGCACTTCAACCTGTCCCGTTCTGCCGATAATTGCGGAAAACGCTCCCAACCCTATTAGCAAAGCGGCGCAGGCTGCAATAGCAGACACCGCTATTTTACTGCGGCTCAGCATTGACGCCCTTTTTTCTTCTTGGCAGGCCTTATCAGCTTGCTTCAATATTTTTTCTTTCATAGCATCGTCTGCTCTTATGCTTTTATATGCTTCTATATATTTTTTATCAAGCATGATCAAACCTCCTTCTCAAGCAGTTCTTTCAGCATCTGTCGCCCTCTGGAAAGCCTCATCTTTACGGCAGATACTGAAACGGAAAGGCTTTTTGCAGTTTCTTCCACAGAAAAGCCTTCAAAATAATGAAGCATAACCGCCACTCTATACTGTTCGGGCAAGTTACCCAATGCCGAATATAGCTCAGCTGTTTCTCCGTACACTTCATCTTCGTTGGCGATTTCGCCAATTTCATCCAGCGAAACACTTTGCCTTATGCTCTTTCGACGCGCCAGATCTCTGCATTTGTTCATCGTCACCTTCAAAAGCCATGCTCTTCTGTGATCTTCATCAAAGAAATTTGGCGAAGAGTTTATATATGAAACAAACACATCCTGCACAACGTCTTCTGCATCCTCTCTGTGCTTCACGTATGAAAGTGAGAGTCGAAGCAGAATATCCGCATAATTATTGTATACACTGTCAAAGTCATTTTTTCTCTTATGCAATATACTCATTTCAACCCTCCTATCTATTAAAACGCAGCTATATGCACTTTGGTCACATTATTTTTATTATTTTTAAGAAAAAATTTTTTTAGTCACTATGATAAATTATTGTTTAGCGGTATAATTATGGCGAAACCTGTAGGGCGGCTTGCCCTGGGTCCGCCGTTTCATAAGGCTTAGGAATTACGTTCTTGGCGGCTTGAGGGCAAGCCGCCCTACAGTCGTTGAAATTGTTATTACGATAAATTCTCGTTTACACTACAATCACAACACACTAAAAAATCCTGCATAGGAACTGCAGGATTTTTTGCGTTATTTATGTCTGGCTTTTTTGATAGCTTCCATAATAGTGGTTCTTGCTTTGACCGCCTCACTCTTCGGAAGCGCTTCGATGCCCTCAAGGGGATATTTTATTCCCAGCTCCTTATATTTGTTTGCTCCCATTGTGTGATAAGGAAGAACGTCCAGAGCTTTCAAATTGTGGAGCGTTGCTAAAAATTCGCCCAGCTTTTCGTGATACACAGGGTCGTCTGTCAAGGTGGGGACAACCACGTGGCGAACCCACAGGGGAATATTCTTACTCTCAAGATATTTTGCAAAAGCAAGAATACCTTTATTCTCTTTGCCGGTTACTATCTTATGCATTTCAGGGTCAATATGCTTGATATCAAGCATCACAAGATCTGTATATTGCATAAGAATATCCAGCTTTTTTATATATTCGGTATTGGTTTCCGAATAAGTGATGCCGGAGGTGTCAATGCAAGTGTGAATACCGTTTTTCTTCGCCTCAGAAAACAGCTCAGTGAGAAAATCCACCTGTAAAAGCGGTTCTCCTCCCGTTACGGTTATACCTCCGTTTTTATAGAAGGAGCTGTTTTTCTTATATTCACTTATAACCTCGGGCACTGTTATTTCAGTTCCGCCGCCAACCTCCCATGTGTCAGGATTATGGCAATACTGGCATCGCATAGGGCATCCCTGCATAAAAAGCACGTATCTTATGCCGGGACCGTCTACTGTGCCAAAGCTTTCCTTTGAATGAATATAGCCTTTCATAACTCCTCCAGATTAAAATCAGCTTTCTGCGAATTTCTACCTTTACTCTTCTCTTTTATCTGAAAAAGCCCACTCCTTAAAGGAATGGGCTTTTTTATTAGATATTGTCGTGGAATGTTCTGGAAATAACTTCGTCCTGCTGTTCCTTTGTCAGCTTGATGAAGTTAACTGCGTATCCGCTTACACGAACTGTGAGCTGAGGATACTTTTCGGGATGAGCCTGTGCATCAAGCAGAGTCTCTTTTGTGAATACATTTACGTTAAGGTGGTGACCACCCTTTGTTACATAACCGTCAAGAAGAGAAACGAGGTTATCGATCTGGTTCTGTGTTGCTGCCATAATGAATTTCTCCTTTCAAAATCAATATAACTTTTCCGCAATGTCCGTTTTCACGGACATTGCAGATATCCTTTTAATTACTCAGCGTCTGCGTCAAGGCCCTCAAAGAGGGTGGGTGTGCCGCAAGCACCGTTATCGCAATCGAAATCAACTTCGATATCGCCTGCGAAGATCTGATCATCCTTACCGAGCGCGCCGGGAATGATAGAGAATGTGTTGGAAATACCGTCCTGAGCATCCTTGAAGGGAAGCTTGGATACGGAAGAAAGAGATGCAACAGCACCGTGTGTGTCACGTCTGTGCATGGGGTTTGCACCGGGAGCGAAAGGTTCGCCCTTCTTTCTGCCGTCAGGTGTGGAACCTGTGTTCTTACCGTATACAACGTTGGATGTGATTGTAAGAATAGATGTTGTGGGAATACCGCCACGGTATGTGTGATTCTTTCTTACGTGTTCCATGAAGATGTGAACGATATTGTGAGCAATAGCGTCAACTCTGTCATCGTCATTACCGTACTTGGGGAAGTCGCCTTCTACTTCGTAATCTGTTACGATACCCTGCTCGTTACGGATACACTTAACCTTTGCATACTTGATAGCGGAAAGGGAGTCTGCTACAACGGAAAGACCTGCGATACCTGTTGCAAACCAACGGGTTACGTTCTTATCGTGAAGAGCCATCTGGATCTTTTCGTAGCAATACTTATCGTGCATATAGTGAATGATGTTGAGTGTGTTTACATATACGCCTGCAAGCCACTTCATCATTGCGTCATACTTCTGCATAACTTCGTCATAATCAAGATATTCAGAAGTGATGGGACGGAATTCAGGACCAACCTGCTTGCCGGAGATTTCATCGATACCGCCGTTGATAGCGTAAAGCAGACACTTTGCAAGGTTTGCTCTTGCGCCGAAGAACTGCATTTCCTTACCGAGTCTCATGGAGGATACGCAACAAGCGATAGCGTAGTCGTCACCGTGAGTGAATCTCATAAGGTCATCGTTTTCGTACTGAACGGAGGATGTTTCGATAGAGATCTTTGCGCAGAAGCGCTTAAAGT
>JAGAPL010000004.1 GCA_017623255.1 Clostridia bacterium | reverse complement strand
TTTTCTAAAAACACTTCCAGTTACAGTTAACAGACAGAAAAATATAGGCGATTACATAGTAGATTTTTTTATTTCAAGTCACAGAATTGTGATAGAAGTAGATGGTAGACAGCATAGATTGCCTGAGCACATTGAAGCTGATGCAAGACGCGATAGTGAATTGAATGTTTTGGGCATAAAGGTTCTCAGATACAGAAATAAAGATGTAAATGAGAATTTTGGAGCTGTTTGCAAAGATATATTAAAACATCTTGGTTTAACAGCAAACGATATAAAATAGCCTTTCCCAAGGGAGGGCAGAGAGAGTTCGAGCAGCTAAGCCCAGACTCCTCACCCACCGTAAACGGTCCCCCCTCCCACAAGGGAGGGGAAAAATGAAAGGAATTTACAATATGGATTTCGTAATTTCTAAAAACGGAGCAGAAGCAAAGGTAACAAGTAAGGGCGCTGTGCTCACATCATTTGTGTGTGGCGGCAAAAACTATGTTTGGTGCGGCGATGCTAAATATTGGAGCGGACAGGCTCCCTGCCTTTTCCCCGTAGTGTGCCGTCCTCTTAACGATAAGGTTTCCTTTGACGGCGTTGAATATCCTATGACAAAGCACGGCTTTGTAAGAAATGCAGAGTTTACACCTGTTGAAGTAACTCCCGATACAGTTGTTCTTCAGTACGGCGCAAACGAAGAAACAAAGAAGATGTATCCCTTTGAGTTTAATCTTAAGGTAACTCAGAGTGTAACAGAAAACAGCTTCACAACAGCTTACACAGTTGAAAACAAGGGAGAGACTCCCATGCCTTTCTGCATCGGCGGCCACCCTGCATTCAATTGCCCTATGAACGAGGGCGAAAGCTTCAGCGACTACAGCCTTCTCTTTGAGGACGCTGAAGGCGCAACAGACGTAAACGTGGACCTTCCCGAAGGCTACAGAAATCCTGCAAATAAGCCCCTCGGTAAGATCAAAGATAACGAGCTTAAGCTTGTTTATTCCGATTATGATAACGACGCTATCATCATCGAAGGTCTTAATAAAAAGAGCGTTAAGCTTGTAAACCGCGAAAGCGGAAAGGGCATCAAGTTCGATTTCGATAGCTTCGACTGTATCGGAATCTGGACACCCATCAAGGCTGATGCGCCCTTCGTGTGCCTTGAGCCCTGGAACGGCGTTCCTGCAGGCATTGACGAAACCTCTGAGTTTATGTCAAAGAAATACGCGAGAATTCTTCAGCCCGGCGAAAGCTTCACAACAAGCTACACAGCAACGGTGATCGACTGATGAATCTTTGTAACCCCGCATACGTAAGGGAGCTTTTGCAGCGATATTCTCTTGCGCCGCAGAAATGCTTTGGACAGAACTTTCTCATAAATGCCGATATTCCTGCAAGAATTGCAGGATCTTCCGCCCTTGGCGCCGATTGCGGCTGGGGCGGAGGTGAGCCTTGCACAGATGAAAACGTTTGCGCCCTTGAAATAGGTCCCGGTCTCGGAGCTATGACGAGAGAGCTTTCAGAGCTTTATTCCAAGGTCGTTGCAGTTGAGATCGACCGCGGGCTTATTCCCGTCCTCAGCGAAACTCTTGCAGATTGTCCCAACGTTTCAGTTGTCAATGAAGACTTTATGAAGCTTGATCTGTCCTCCTTTTTAAAGGAGCAGTTTGGAGAGCGACCGGTCAGAGTTTGCGCAAATCTTCCTTATTATATAACGTCCCCCATCCTTATGGCGATTCTTGAAGGAGTCAAACCCTCCGAGAAGCCTCAGGTCCAGTCAGTAACAGTCCTTGTTCAGTCAGAGGTGGCAGACAGACTGTGCGCTAAAGCGGGATCTGGCGAGTATGGTTCTATCACAGCCTCAGTTGCCCTTTGCGGCACCGCAAAGAAGCTGTTCACAGTTCCTCCGGGAAGCTTTTATCCCGCGCCCAAGGTAAATTCTGCCGTTTGCCAGATAACCCTTTATAAAAACGGCATAAGAGACGCTTTTGAGGGGCTGCCTGAAGATGACGAAGAGCTTGACCGCTTTGTTGCAAAGGTAAAAAAGATGATCGCGGCGGCATTCGGAATGCGCAGAAAAACTCTCACAAACGCCCTTTCGGGTATGGCGGCGAAAGCCGATATTGAGGCGGCGCTTGAGCGAATGGGACTCAGAGCAGATATCAGAGGCGAAAAGCTTTCGGCGGCAGATTTCGTGCGTCTTGGGCTTGAAATGGAAAATGGAGGCAGTGAAAATGAGTGAACAGCTTGATTTCAGCCGGTATCTCTATGAAAGACGATATAACGCTCAGAACAAAATAGACGAAGCCAAGATCATAAAAAGAAAAGCTATGGTTGCAGGCGCGATCGGCGCGGTTGTAATTTTCGCTGTTATGGTTGCGTTTATTCTCGGCGCTTACGACAGAGAGCAGGTGGCATTGTTTTTTGCCCTTGTTGTGCTGTATTTTGCGTTGGTTGTGGCAACGTTTTATATTTACGGCGCAATTCAGTTGAAAAGCATTGGCAAGTTCTATCATTCCGTTCGCCTCATTTCCAAGTGGGAAGACGTTATTGATGCAATGGATAAGATCGAAGCAAAGTATGCAGAAAAAACATTGCATCCTGCCGATCTTGAAAAAATGGAAAAGCGCATCGTGAAAATTTGCGATGAAATTGATAATAAGATGTAAAAAGAGCACCTGTCGGTGCTCTTTTTTTAGTGAAGATAGAGGGTGCAAATCCGTGGGCGTATTTGATCAGCTAAATGATAATTTATCGTAATAACTATATTAGATGACTGTAGGGCGGCTTGCCCTGGGTCCGCC
>JAGAPL010000130.1 GCA_017623255.1 Clostridia bacterium | reverse complement strand
GGCCGAAGCACTTCAACGAAGTTGAACGTGCAGAGGTCGGATGAGGAGAGCATTTTTAAGTGATTGTAGTATTTTTCTCCTCACCCACCGCTGCGGCGGTCCCCCCTCCCCGCTGGGGAGTGCTTTGGGTAACATAAATTATCGTTTAGCGCTATAATTGTGGCGGATACCTGTAGGGCGGCTTGCCCTGGGTCCGCCGAGAACGCAATTACTAAACTTTATGAAACAGCGGCGCATATATCACCATTAGCGAGATTGCTGATGTTTTTGCCGCAAATCAGGATAAATAACGTAAAATTTAAGGGCACTTTCCACCGGAAAGTGCCTTTTTTCTGAGAATACTAAACTAAAAACTGCAAATAATAATCAAAAAAGGTGATGAAATGATAATTGATATAATTGCAGGGCTTGTTTTTGGGATACTTGCGGGAATGGGAATTGGCGGCGGCGGACTGCTCGTTATTTATCTGACCTTCTTTGACGGAGTCAGCCAAAGAAGCGCGCAGGGAGTCAATCTGTTTTTCTTTATATTTGCCTCTGCCGCGTCAATGCTGTATCACATAAACAAACGTAAAATCAATCTCCCGTTCGTTCTTTTGTGCAGCGTTTCGGGCTGCATTTTCGCCGTTATAGGTTCTCAGACTGCTGCATCAGTTGACCCACACATTCTGAAAATGTTTTTTGGTGTGATGCTTATTATCGCAGGACTATTGACACTATGGAAGAATTTCTTTACAAAAAAGTGAGCTTCAGATAAATCATAATTGATCGGCTACTTATAATCGCGGATAAACTGCCAAAAAATAAAACTGCCCAAGTGACCGTTGCGTCACTTGGGCAAGTCTGTTTTATTATGTTTCAAGCTCACTTTTAATATCGCGGGACATAAGAGCAAGCATTGCATCTTCAGGAGAAACACCGTTTTTGATGATGTTATAAACCGCATCTGTTATGGGCATTTCAACCTCATATTTCTTTGACAAAGCAATGGCTGCCTCAAGGGCGTGATATCCTTCAACGACCATTCCGATCTCCTTGACCGCATCCTCATATTTCATTCCGCGTCCGATCAGCTCTCCGCAACGGTTGTTTCGGCTGTGAACGGAAGTGCAGGTTACAATAAGGTCGCCTATTCCTGCAAGGCCCATAAACGTTCTGCGGCGACAACCCATTGCAAGACCGATCCTTGTCATCTCAGAAATGCCGCGGGTCATAAGCAATGCTTTTGCATTATCACCATAACCCATTCCTCGAGCAATTCCTGCTCCAAGCGCCATAATATTCTTCAGAGCCCCACATATTTCAACGCCTGTCACGTCATTGTTGGTATAAACTCTCATACAGGAATTGAGAAAAACATTTGCAACCTTTAGAGACGTTTCTTCATCCTCACAAGCTGAAACGATGGACGTGGGCTGTCCGAGAGCAACCTCTTCTGCATGGGTGGGGCCTGAAAGCGCAACCAGCTTATATTTCAGGTTATCGTTATAATTCCAAAGTTCGTCGGAAATAACCTCTGTCATAGTTTTCAGAGTGTTCTTTTCAATACCCTTTGATGCATTGACGATAATAACTTCATCCTCAATATATGGCGCTGCCAGCGCCGCAGTTGCTCTTATAAACTCTGACGGCACCACAAAAAGAACCATCTCCTTGTTGCGGCAAGCCTCTTCTATATCTTTCGTATAACAAATTTCATCGGGGAAAACAACGCCGGGCAGATTTTTATGAGTTTTTGTTTCTGTGAGCAGATCAATTTCTTGTGATATTGCAGACCACACCATAACGTCGTGGCCGTTTTTTGAAAGCAGAGCGCCAAGCGCCATACCCCAAGTTCCTGCTCCGAGTACACCTATCTTCATAATTTACAACGCCTTTCCTTGTATTTCTACACTGGATACTGACAATAGTATACCACACAACTTGGAAAATATCAAGTTAAAAAGGCGTTATACCCTTTCACTCGTTTGTTCGAACCAAAGCGTTATATTCCTCAGCAAGCCTGTTCCATGTGTTTCTGTCCACAACGCCGCTTGGCTCAATGCTGTGGGCTGACTGAAACTCCTCAATGGAATGGCTCATTGCAAGATCGTATCTGCCGTTCAAGGGCAGATATCCATAGCTGTCATAATTGCGGCGAAGTTCGTTTAACATTATCTGGATCACATACACAAGATTACTGCGCTCCCCGGGCATCACGATAAAATCGGGCGAGGTTGGGAAGGGATATATACCGTCAGTGTGACCGTATATATTTTCGTGGGTTCGATATAACTGAGTCAGAGCATCCCACGTGTCAAAATTAACGTCCCCCGTTGGCGGCAAAAAATATTTTCGTTGAAAATGAGTTACCGCCTGCTTTGTGCCCTCATCATACTGACCGCTCATCGCAACGTTCAATTCTCTGTCATTAGTCCACCTTGAAAGCGCCCGCAGCATCGCCTGCAAACGCTTTGTTATTTCAAGTCCGTCGCTGATATCCGTATACGCCATATATGTTCCTTTCGTTATAAAATTATTGTTCCATAGGCAGATCGCCCGAATACTGTGTTCCGCTGGACTGATTTCCCTCTCTGAGCACCCTGTAGGTGTCAGCAATGGAATTATAGGTTGCAGCACCAACTATGCTGGTTGGCTCAAGGCCAAATAAATTCTGATAAGCAAGCACCGCAGTTTGAGTTGCAGGGCCGAAAATTCCATCAACCGTCACCTTGGGGATTTCAGTATATGTGTTTGAAATAAAATTGAGATAATCCTGAATTCTTGACACCTGCTCACCTTCGCTGCCAAGTCGGAGTGGCACTCCGCCATATGCTTCGGTTACGGGAGAAAAATATCCTTCGGGCAAGGTGTCAAGAATTCCTACGTAGCTGTCATATATCTGCTCCCAGGTTGAAAAATCCACCTGCCCCGTCTGCGGAAGTCCGTAAAAACGCTGAAATGCCAGAACTGCATCCCTTGTTGCAGGGCCGAATATTCCGTCAACCGTCAACGGCGGGATCTGATTGTTAAAGGCTGAAATAAAAAGCAGCAAATATTGCAGCTCGCGAACAGCCACCCCCTCTTCACCTTCCTCCAATGTGTCACCAAAAAAGGAAGTGATATCCTCAGGGAGAATACCCTCGGAATTTATATCCGATAAGTTTTTAACTCCTGCATATATTCTGTTTATGGCGTTCCACGTTGCCCTGCCCACAACCCCGTCGGGCGTGAGATTGAATATTTCCTGAAAAGTGCGCACAGCTCTTTCGGTTTCTGCCTGAAAGCTGCCATCGGGAAACGGTATCTTTGGGATAGCAGGATAATTTTTGGATATTCTGTTCAGCTTGACTTGTATGCTTCGGACAGGTTCTCCTGACGAGCCAAAGGACAAGGGAGATCCGGGATATGACTCTCTTATGTTCTGAACGGGCGCATCATCCACGATGCTGATATTCGTGCCGTAATAATTGGCAAGAATATCAAAAGCTCCAAGTCCCGCCTCTGCCAGCTCCACGCTTCCCCATTGACTGAGCCCCTCGCAAGTTGTGGTTGTACCGTTGCAATATAGCGCAAATATGGGCTCTACGCCTTCGCCTCGGGTGATATAGCTGTCAAAAATCTCATCAACTATTCGGCTGATGTTTTCAAAAATATCACGGCCGTCCACATAGGACTGATCTATAGCAGTGGAATTGGTTATATCAAAGGAATATCCTCTTGAACGATAATATTCCGTGTAGATTCGGTTAAGAGCAAAGGTTATCTGCGCAAGGATATTGGCCCTCAGAGCTGCCTCAGGCCAGGTTGGATATATTTCGCTTGAAGCAACGTTTTTTATGTAATCGGAAAATGGAACCGTTACGTTGGCGGCGCTTGAATCGGGAGGTCCCAGATGGACCGTGATGTTTTCGGGAATAAATGGAAGATTTTGGTTGTTCATAAGTCTGAATCATCAGTCTCCTTAAGTTGTGTATTTTCTCCCATATGGTATGGAAGGGGATCGTTTGTACGCGCACCGCTTTGGCGCGCTTGAAGTGGGATCATATCAAAGGCTTGAATTGCCGTTATTCCGTCAAAGATCTGAACCCCTGCGTTTTCGCTGTCAAGATAGCCGTTTTTGGTGACAGTTATGTCGTAGACGGAATATGGTTTGACTCCTGAACCAGCGGGTGTCAGAGAAAGACTGCCGGACGGAGCAGGAAGCACCACCGTTTCCGTTAGTCCGCTTTGGTCTGTTCGCAGGGAATATATAATACCGTTGCCTTCATCACTGCTGTTCCTGCCCGAAACGTTCACAACCGCATTTTCAATGGGAAACGCACCGTTGCCCCCAGTGACTCGGATTATCAGTTTTCCCTCTCCTTCATAAATTTGTTCTTGCATATGGTCTCCTTTCATTTTGTTTATATAAAGTAGCGTTTATCTATGTGTAGGGGAGTGTAGCAGATAAATTATCGTTTAGCGTGGCAAATTTCCGTAGGGACCGACGTCCTCGGCGGTCCTTACACATAGAGATTGAATTGCCATATTTGATAACTGTATCAGAAATCCATCAAATATGATTTATCCTTTAACCAATGTTTTTTG
>JAGAPL010000129.1 GCA_017623255.1 Clostridia bacterium | reverse complement strand
GCCAGGATCAAACTCTCGATAAAGTTGCTATATTAAAGCCGAAGCTTTTATATACTTAATCAATTGTTCGTTAGCTCATTTTTAACTAACTCTGACATTTTCGTTTAGTTCGTTTCCGAATTAATACTGTCATAAAAAACTCAAATTTTTTCGACAAGTTCGCACTGTTTGTTTTTCAATGTACAACGCTGTTTAATTTGACAGCTTAACTATTATATCACACTCTTTTTCATTTGTCAAGACCTTTTTCAAATCTTTTTTCAAATTTTTTTGAGTGCCGCTCCCGATGTGTCTTCTCTTCACCGACAGCTTTTTTATTTTATCACATTTTTTCTGCTTTGTCAAGCACTTTTTGTCAGATTTTAATAATTTGGCGATTACACAATAACATCACCCAATGTTCCAGTCTCATATTGTATATCTTGCACAAGCAGTATAAAATATTTATCATTGACATAGTATAGCCTAATCAAATAAAAAAATCCGTTCCGCAAATTAACGGAACGGATAACTCTTAAAATTACTTGCTCATGATCTCGGAAATAGTATCCATGATCTTATCATGGCAGCCTCCGCAGCCTGTGGAACAATGAGTGATCTTCTGAACCTCTTCAAACTCTCTTTCAACATCGCTGAAAACCTCGGCAGAATGAAGAGCGTTCTCAATATCCGCATATGTAACACCCATGCAGTGGCAAATCTCAACATTTTCCATAAAAAATCCTCCTTAAAAACAGAAAATTACTTTATTAATACTATACCACACTACTCTTAATTTGTCAAGAGTATATGTGCAATTTTATAAATCATTTTTCTTTAGTAATGCCCTCAACTCAAGAAATCATAAGTTTGAAATATGTTCGAAAACCTCGTCCGTACTCCAGAAGAACATTTCATGCTTGAAACGATCTTCCTTGAGACCTGTTCTTTCAAAGAGATCCATAACAGGAGGCTGTACACAAGAAAAATAAACCATTCGTCCCTGAGAGATAAGCCTCTCACAGTATTCGTGAAGTGCTTCAATTCCGGAAATATCCGCAACAGTTACACCTCTCATGGAGAAGATTATATTATAGCTGTCACCCAGCGAAGATACCTTGTCCTCAAGCTTTGCGCATGTGCCGAAATAAAGCGGTCCTGTGATATAAACAACACTTGTGAAATTCAGCTTTTCGGGATCCACATTCTCCATATCCAGCTTGTCCTGATCCACCTCGGCAACAGTTACCTGCATATCCGACACCTTAACAACGAACATAATAAGTGAGAACACAACGCCGATAAGTATTGCCTTTGTAAGGTCGAATACCACAGTCGCAGCCATGGTAATAAGGAACTGGAAGATAGCAGTCTTGAGCTTTTTGCCGAAAATAGACTTTATTGTACTCCATTCGTTCATTCTCCATGCAGTGACTATAAGCACACCCGCAAGAGCCGAAAGAGGGATAGCGGACATAACATCGCCCAGAACGAACATGGAAAGCAGCAGCACAGCCGCATGGATAACGGAAGTAAGCCTTGTTTCTCCTCCGCTCTTTATTGCAACGCTTGTGCGGGCAATTGCAGCAGTGGAGGGAACTCCGCCGAAGAAGGGCAACAGGATATTACCGATACCCTGAGCCACAAGCTCAACATCGGCATTAAGCTTCTCATTCTTCATTCTTCCCGCAGAAGCACCGCAGAGAAGAGACTCGATAAGTCCCAAAGCGGCAATGGAAACAGCAGGAACGATAAGATCACCGATATTTCCCATATCGAATTCCGAAAGAGAAAGACGGTCATCAAGGAAAATTGTTTTGGGAATAGCGCCGACAGTGTTAACGTCAAATTTGCAGATAAGATTAGCCGCAGTTGCGATAATAATAGCAGCAAGTGAACCGGGGCAATACTGTCCCAGCTTCTTCGGATAAATAAACATGAACACAATAACGCACAGACCAATTATAAGGGAAGTGTAATTCACAGTCTGAGGGGTGTTAAAATAGCTTGCTATCTTTGCAAGATTATTAAGTCCCGAGGACTTCATTCCCGTCAGATTGTCGATCTGACCTAAAGCGATAATTATAGCAATACCGCTGGTAAAACCTGTGATAACGGGAGATGGCAGATAGGAAACAAGTCCGCCCAGCTTGAATATTCCACATAAAAGCAGAAGTATTCCCGCCATAAGGCTTGCAACGAAAACGCCCTGCATACCATACTGAGCAACGAGGGATACAAGAATAGCCGTCATAGCGCCCGTCGGACCGATTATCTGATAGGATGCTCCCGAAAGGGCACCGATAATAAGACCCGAAATAATAGCAGTAACAAGTCCCGAAGCGGCGGTAGCACCCGAACTAACACCAAAGGCAAGAGCCAGCGGCAGTGCTACCGCAGCAACAGTGATTCCCGCAAGAACGTCCTTACTGAACTTTTTGCCGTTATATCCCGTAAATTCTCTTTTCAGGATATTTACATAATCTGTTATCAACATTTCCTATACCTCCAAAAATCCCACAAAAATATTCGGCGGCAGCTGAATAACAGCACCGCCGAACAAACCGTAAATTATGATATCACAATTGTCGGAAAATGTCAATAACAAACATATCCAAATTGTACAATTGAGCGCAAAAAATTATGTTGATTCTGCCAATCATTCAATTGCCTTCATTGAGGAAGCCATGTCGATCTTTTTCAGCTTGAAATACAGCAGGAGATTTACGATTATCGTGAACACAGCCATTGCCGAAGCAGCCATAACATAACAGAACCATGGGATATCTCTGGAGAACATTACCTCGTCCACCTCTGCTGTTACGATAACGAAATGCTCAAAGAAAATGCCCACAATAAG
>JAGAPL010000128.1 GCA_017623255.1 Clostridia bacterium | reverse complement strand
GAAAAGACAATCGCTCCCACAAAGCAGGCTCTCTCTGATGCGGGCCTCACACCCAGTCAGATCGATAAGGTTCTTCTTGTTGGTGGTTCCACAAGAATTCCTGCAGTTCAGGATGCAGTTAAGAACTATATCGGCAAGGAACCCTTCAAGGGCATCAACCCCGATGAATGTGTAGCTATCGGTGCTGCTATTCAGGGCGGCGTTCTCGGCGGAGATGTTAAGGATCTCCTCCTTCTTGACGTAACTCCCCTTTCTCTCGGTATTGAAACTCTCGGTGGCGTATTCAACCGCATCATTGACAGAAACACAACAATCCCTGTAAAGAAGAGTCAGGTATATTCCACAGCTGCTGACGGTCAGACATCCGTTGAAGTTCATGTTCTTCAGGGTGAAAGAGAAATGGCTGCAGGTAACACAACTCTCGGTCGTTTCAACCTTGACGGTATTGCTCCCGCTCCCCGCGGTGTTCCTCAGATCGAAGTAACATTCGATATCGACGCTAACGGTATCGTTAACGTAACAGCTAAGGATAAGGGAACAGGTAAGGAACAGCACATCACAATCACATCCAGCACAAATATGTCTGATGCTGATATAGAGCGCGCAGTTAAGGATGCTGAAAAGTTTGCTGAAGAAGATAAGAAGCAGAAGGAAGCTGTTGAAACAAAGAACAGAGCTGAAACAATGATCTTCCAGAGCGAAAAAACTCTCGCAGATATCGGAGATAAGGTTCCCGAAACTGATCAGGCAGATGTTAAGGCTGCAATTGAAAAGCTTAAGAACACAGTAAACAGTGGTGATACAGATGCTATCAAGGCCGACACAGAAGCTCTTGAAAAGGCATTCTATGCTCTCAGCGAAAAGCTCTATCAGCAGAGCGGCGCTGCAGGCGCTCAGGGATTTGATCCCAACGCTGCAAACGGCGCAGGCGCTTCTTCCGATGGCACATACTACAGTGCTGATTACGAAGATAACAGCGATAAATAATTAAGTAGCAGAAACGGACTGCTCATCAAAAAAGATGGGCAGTCCTATACTGCGTTTTTTCGGATAAAATAAAACACCGGAGTAGTTATGGCAGATAAAAGAGACTTTTATGAGGTGCTGGGTCTTGATAAAACAGCATCCGATGATGAAATAAAAAAAGCATATAGAAAACTGGCAAAAAAGTATCATCCTGATATGAACCCCGGCGATAAAGAAGCAGAGGCTAATTTCAAGGATGTAAATGAAGCGTACGACGTCCTTTCCGATGCAGATAAAAAAGCTAAGTACGACCAGTACGGTCATGCGGCATTTGATCCTTCGGCAGGTGGCTACGGCGGAGGCTTTGGTGGTTTCGGCGGCGGATTTGACGGCTTTGATATTTCCGATATATTCTCAAGCTTTTTCGGCGGTGGCGGCAGCGCGAGAACGCGTAACGGCCCGGTAAGAGGCGATGACGTGGGAGTTCGCGTTAATCTCACATTTGAGGAAGCTGTATTTGGAGTTAAGAAAGATATTTCATATCAGAGAGTTCAGAAGTGTCCCGATTGTTCGGGCAGCGGTGCAGCTAAGGGCACAAGCGCAAAAACTTGTCCCGATTGCGGCGGTCGCGGTCAGGTAAACGTAAACCAGAGAACTCCCTTTGGTATGATGCAGTCAAGCAGAACTTGCGATAAGTGTCGAGGAACAGGTAAGTTTATAGAAACCCCCTGTAAGAATTGTCGTGGTGGCGGATTTGTAAGAGCAACAAAGAAGCTTTCCGTAAATATCCCTGCAGGTATTGACGACGGACAGAGAATTTCTCTCAGAGGTGAGGGTAGCGAAGGCAGAAACGGCGGTCCGAGTGGTGATCTTATCATTTCTGTAAATGTTCGTCCTCACGCATTTTATGAGCGCGACGGGTATGACGTTTATTGCGATGTTCCCGTAACATTTGTTGATGCAACTCTCGGCGCAAAGATAAAGATTCCCACACTCTACGGAGATGAGGAGCTTGAAATTCCCGAAGGAACTCAGACCGGAACAACTTTCACTCTCAGAGAAAAAGGTATTCAGATCGTTAATTCCAAGAACAAGGGTAATATGTATATCAACATAAATGTTGAGGTTCCAAAGGGACTCAATAATAAGCAAAAGGATATTCTCCGTCAGTTTGATGAAGCCTGCGGAAGAAATAACCACGCGAAAAAAGATAGTTTTATGAGAAAATTCTTCAAAAAGGATTAAAAACGATGGATAGCTGGATTCAGATAAAGGCAACTGCCGAAAACAAATATTTAAATGACCTTTGCGCAGTAATGGGAATGGTTGACAACTCTCTTATGATTGAGGACTATTCCGATGTTGAGAGAGATCTTGACGGTGTTTACGATGACCTGATAGACGAAGAGCTTCTTGCCCGCGACAGAACGGTTGCATCTGTTTCTGTGTTTATCGCAGCAGAGAAGAGCCCTGCGGAGTCGGAAGGCTTTATCCGTCAGCGTTTTGCTGATCTCGGTGTTCCTGCAACAGTTGAGTGTGTGGGAGTAAACGAGGAGGACTGGGCAGACTCCTGGAAGCAGTATTATAAGCCTATTAAAACAGGCAATAGAATAGTTATCGTTCCCGTTTGGGAAAAGTACGAAAAGAGTGAGGAAGAGCTTGTTGTGCTTATGGATCCCGGTATGGCATTCGGCACGGGAACTCACGAAACGACCCGCCTTTGCGCGGCTCTTCTTGAAAAGTATATCACCCCCAGTGATAAGATGCTTGACGTTGGTTGCGGTAGCGGTATTCTTGCGATCTGCGCAGCTAAACTTGGCGCAGGCGATTGCTTTGCATGTGATATTGATCCCGTTTCAGTTCGAATTGCAAACGAAAACGCTGAGATAAACGAAACTCCCAATGTTCACGCGGAAGTGTCCGATCTTCTTCGTCAAGTGCCTACAGTGGGCGGCGGATATGATATCTGCTGTGCAAATATCGTAGCGGATGTCATTATCAGAATGGCTCCCGATGTAGGTGCATATCTTGCTGATGATGCTTACCTCATTGTTTCGGGTATCATCACAGAGAGAGCAGAAGAGGTAGTAGACGCTCTTGATCGCGCAGGCCTCAAACTTCACGATGAGCTCCGCGAAAACGGTTGGTTCGCTGGTGTTGTGGTTAAAAAATAAATACGGTATGTTTTAGTGAGAAATCCCGGAGGGAACTTTTTGAGGAAAAGTTCCCCCGGG
>JAGAPL010000127.1 GCA_017623255.1 Clostridia bacterium | reverse complement strand
TATTTGTGATTACAGGGGATGATTTGCAGTAAAAGTTGAAAAAAGACAGAGGACAGTACTATGTCTTGTGAAAAGGACAGCAAATAAAGAGAAAGGTCGCTGACAAATCAGCGACCTTTTTAGTTTAGGAATGGAACCTAAAGCTTCCACTGACACCTCCAAAGCGATTTTAGGGGAGGTTAGTACGTTAAACGATAAATTTCTTCTTAACCGTAGGGACCGACGTCCTCGGCGGTCCAAAAAACATTGGTTAAAGGATAAATCATATTTGATGGATTTCTGATACAGTTATCAAATATGGCAATTCAATCTCTATGTATTAGGACCGCCGAGAACGTAATTGCTAAGCCTTATGAAACGGCGGACCCAGGGCAAGCCGCCCTACAGGTATCCGCCACAATTATACCGCTAAACGATAATTTACTTAACTGTCACAGAAAGGTCAAGCTTCATACCCTTCTTGATATTCTCCGCGATCCAGTTTCCTGCCTTATCGTGACCAGAGAGAACAAATCCACCGTCAGGGATATTCATATTACCAACCCAACAAACGGGGTCTGAGATCGCAACGCAGTTCGCATCAAAAGCAACCTCAACGCCCCATTGATTTGTGCCTGTGCTTTTGCCGCCACAGTAAATAACAAGGTAATCTGTCAGTCGAGTGATATTAAATCCGTTTACCTCCACTTTAATCTCCTCCTTTTCGGGATAGTTTATTTTGTTAGCCTCCGCAGCTATGTAATCCACTTTTGATTTGAGATAGGGACCGGGGCAAGCTGTTGCTGCATACATACTGTGCCAAGTGAGGTTCTTACCTGCAACGAGCTTTCCAAGTCCGTTTCTCTTTGCAATATCAGCGCAAAGCTTTATAAGGCTACGTAACGCCGCGTCTGAAACCTTCCAGTCACCGCCTGTAGCAGAGTTGGATGTTTCAATTGTAACGGAACGACAGTTAGAATCCCAATTCCCGTCGGCCCAGGCTGTGTTAGCTTCATCTACAAACTGAGCTATTTTGCCGTCGTTGCCGATGCCGTAATGGGAGCTGCCATTTCTGCCAACGGATTGAAAGATCTTTCCCAGTCTCTCAGCAGTTACAACGCCTGCAACGTGGTGCAGAGTGATCTTGGTGATCTTTTCGCTTCTGCCTCTTGTGTAGTTGCCCTGATGGGCAGGAATGCTTACTTGAGTAAGTGCAGAATTACTCATAGTTTACTCAACCTCCTTAACTTCAGGAAGTCCCTTGATACAAGTGAGTATAGTAAGAACCCCTGCAAGAGCGCATCCGCTAAGCACACCCAGCCAGTCAACATCAGTGATGCCGATAACGTTTGTGCCGATAAGGGCAATAGCCATTTCAGCCATAGTCTTCACTGTTCTCACAGCAACTGCACGGAGCCACTTCTTTGTTTTTGTACTCATAATTATTCCTCCTTATTTTCAAGTATTTTGATTCGTGATTCGTGATCGGAGAGCACAACGCTGTGCTCTCCTATTTTTTCAAATAACTTTGTGTGTGTTTCGTGACTGTTTGATTTGAATTCCTTGACGGTATTCACAAGCAGCTCAATTGTGGTGGATAAGGTGGCAAGCGTAGTGGAAAGCTTGCTCACCCAAATCCCAATGCTGCCGATAAATCCCACCAAGGCTATTATTCCAACAACAATTTCCCATGTCATTTCATAAAATACCTCCGATTTTTAGTTATACACAGAAGCAAACCTGATGATATGTAGAAGAACTTCCATATTAGGTTTTATATATTCCAACTGTATGTTTTTCGCTTCCGTCTTTTGCGTATATATCATACGCTGTTTTGCTTATAGTGTTATAAATAATTAAAAACGGAAGTCCGTTATCAGTCACGGTATATGTTGCGGCTGTTTTATTCCATAAAGGTCTTACAAGCGGGTTGCCGAAAAAGTCATACATTACCAAATTTTGTGTTTTACCCGCTAAAATGCCCTTATATGACAATGTGGATTGTGTTGTACATTCATACGCCACGCCGTCCCATTCCACAACAAGATTTATCCCCGCGGATAATTTGCTTATTGGTATAGCACTTAAAACTCTATACGCGCCAAAATCGTCACTATATGCAAACCCACTATATTCTGTAGGTGCTAAAACTGTTTCATATGCGCCCCATTCTCCAACAAAATCGGTATCAGCGGTAATAGTCAAATCGGAAGGTGTCCAACCAACAAATCTATAACCGTCCTTTTTAGTGTCGGGCGGTGTTGCCTGTGCGCCGTATGCAACTTGTTCGGTCTTCAACAGGGTTGTGCCGTCATAGAAATTAACTGTATATTTGCGGACGGTTTCCTTAAATGCTGCATATACCGTTTTATCGCCTGTTATATTTGTAAGGGCGGTACTACTTGCCGCGCCGCCTTGTGTTGTTGCCCAACCGCTAAAAGCGTATTCATATTGTGCCGTGCTTGCCTTTGTGGGTTTGCTTATAAGGTTAAGCGTAACGGGGGTGGCGCACGTGTCGTGTTCCATAACTTGTTTTTCATAAAGTTTGGTTTTGCCGTCTTCACTCATAAACGTTACAGTATAATCGCCGCCACTTGCTGAAATTTCTTTGTCAACCAGTTTCATAGCGTACCAGCCATATCTTGAATTGCCGGCTAAATCAGAAACGTTGAAAGTTGTGTTTGAACAACTTATGCCACTTTCACCTTGATAAGCAAAACCACTTGTAATTGCTAAATTGCCCACATTGGTTTTGGATGTTGAATATACAAAAGTGGTATAGTCACCGCATATAGTAATGTCATTTCTTCTCAGGAAAACTATTACAATATCAGGTTCGCCACCGCAATTGTGAGTGATGGTTGCAGAGGTAACACCGCTACCCGTTTCAAACGTTCCTGACTTGGTAATCACCTCATACCCAATAATAGTATCGCCATTACCTGAACCGCCGCCACTTGATGAGCCATCACCCACCACAATGCTTTCAATCTCAGAAGCAAAATCCGCAACGGGAATTGATGCGCTGTCACCTGTTTTTGCTCGGATTGCATTAGCAATCCCTTTCAGTGTAGTGTCCTTAATAAAATACAATGCCATCAGAAACCACCGTCCTCTGCAAGCTCAATGGTAACCGCCGCCCACTTGCCACTTACATACTGAAGAAACTGTCCTTCCGAAGCTGAGGCAGGCGCAGCAATACCTCCCAGCGTTTCAATGGTAAAGCCTTGTGCCACTTCGTAAACATCATTCATAGATATGGCATCAATATTGGCTCTTGCCTGCGCCTTCTGCTCGTCGGTCAAAGTCTGCGCCGTATATTTCACGGCGTCTGTAATGCCGCCCGCATCTATACTGGTATATCCGTATTGCAGCAAATCAGAGGCAGGAATGTAGCTTATTTCATACCAACGGTCATTGTTGGGATGAAGAAAATAGAAAAATATATTTCCTCCGTATTGATAAATTGATGCAGGATGCTTTCCGTCATCATAATTGATATATACAATATAGTCGGTTGTGTCATTCATAATGGTCAGAATCGTAGCTTTTTCGATGAGCTGCTGAGATTCTGTGGGTTCGGTGTCATAATAGATAAGCTCATATTCGTTGATTCCATTTCCATGGTGAACATCAAAATTCTTTGTTCCGTTGATGTCTGTAATGGAAACACGATTTCCATTGTCGATCTCAGTTATTTCGATCGAAGGGGAGACTCCGGCATCGCCTTTATCACCTTTTTCGCCCGTGTCTCCCTTTTCACCAACAAAATCACCGTTCTCAAGAGAAGTTTCAATTTCACTTATGAGGGCTTTTGAATTGGTTATAAGCTTGGATAGGGCATCAAACTCATTTTTTGAGGCAGATGCAGCGCCTCCGTTTTCATAAATTGTGGGAACAACAAAAATAGAAAATTTCGGAGAGGTGAGAAGAACGTTGTCTTCTCCGCCGGTCAGTCTTATTTCACATTCAACAGTTCCCGTTGAAGCTGTGGTCTGGGCGGTTATATCATAGATGATCATGTTATCTTCAATGAAACATTCGTTGATGATATAAGTTTCGTCAGCTTTTTTAGCTATAAAGATGGCGCGGCATTCTTCCGAGATCTCATAAGGCAACCCATTATCAGTGAGCGAGATCTTGAGGATCTTGCTTGAATCAAGATGTTTAAGCTCAAGAGCTTCCTGGGATTCCACCTCATGAATATCAAGAGATATTCTTATTTCAGGTTGTGTCATTTTTCCTCCTTTTTTAGTAAAGATACAGGTCGTAGTAAGTTTACCTTATATGAAAAAATATTTCTCCCCAAACGAAAACCATTGAAAAAACTTTTTCTCAGTTGTATAATATAGGCAGATATGGGGGGAGTGTAATGTCCACAAAAAAATATGAAATAGATATGTGCTCAGGTGCTGTATTGCCAAAGCTTCTGCAGCTTGTTTTGCCGCTTATGCTTTCAAGTGTTTTGCAGCTGCTTTTCAATGCGGCGGATATAATCGTCGTGGGCAATTTTGCAAGTGAGAATTCTCTTGCGGCAGTTGGCTCAACAACATCTCTTGTAAACCTGATGACCAATCTGTTTCTTGGTTTTTCCGTCAGCGCAAATGTTTTAACGTCTCATTATATGGGGGCACGCAACGGTGAAAATGTGAGCAAAACCATACATACGTCTGTTTTTCTCAGTATGGTGTTTGGATTGATTTTGACCTGTGTTGGCGTTATATTTGCAGATGATCTGCTTGTTATGATGAAGGTGCCCGAAGAGGTTCTTTCGCTTTCAAGTTTGTATTTGAGAATATATTTTTGCGGAATGGTTGCAATGATGGTATATAATTTCGGCAGCTCTATTCTGCGCTCCAAGGGAGACACCAAACGACCTCTTTATTTTCTTGCTTTGGCAGGGGTTGTGAATGTAGTTCTGAATTTGATTTTCGTAATCATTTTCAAAATGGACGTAGCTGGAGTTGCTCTTGCCACGATCATTTCTCAGTATATTTCGGCAGCACTTATAATGATCTGTTTGATGAAAGAAACGGATTTTTATAAATTTGAATTAAAAAAGCTTCGCCCCGATAAAAAGATACTTGGTAAGATTTTTCGCATAGGACTGCCTGCGGGCCTGCAGGGAGTAGTCTTCTCTTTGTCCAATGTAGTTGTTCAATCGTCAATAAACAGCTTCGGAGCAGTTGTGATGGCAGGAAGTGCGGCAGCTGCCAGCATTGAAGGCTTTGTGTGGGTGTCTATGAATGCATTTTCTCAGGGGGCGCTCACATTCACAAGCCAGAACATCGGCGGTGGCAAATACAGTCGCATAAATAGGATCGCCATAGTTTCGTGCGCGGCTGCTGCCATAACAGGTCTTATCATGGGAAACCTTGCGTATCTGTTTGGAGACGTGCTTATTTCCATATATGATCCTCGTCCTGAAATAATCCTTCCCGGTATGACGAGAATGCAGCTTGTTTGCGGATTCTATTTTGTCTGCGGATTGATGGATTGCATTGTGGGAGTTATTCGAGGAATGGGATATTCGGTTGCCCCAACGATTGTTTCAATGCTGGGCGCTTGCGGAATAAGAATATTGTGGATATCAACTGTTTTTCAGTTGCCGCAATTCCACTCCGAGTTTTTCCTGTTTATCTCATATCCGATAAGCTGGGCTATAACTTTTGCAGCCCATATGGTATGCTACGTTATTATGCGCAGAAGATTGCCTGAAAAAGATATATAAGAATATAACAAATCACCTTCACAAGGGATGTTTTTTGTTCTTACCTGATAAGAACAACATTCATTGGGGAGGTGATTTTTTGTTTAAATTGTATTGTGTAAAGAGACGAAATATGGTAAAATAACCACATTGTATAAAGTGAGGTGAGCTTTTTGGCTAAATTAGATAAAATACCTCAGGCTGTCTGGGATAAAGCGGAGAAAGAGGGTTTTCTGCGCGATGACGTTAAAGCGGCAGCGAAGCTTGATCGTAGCAGAGATAACATTCCGTGCGATTGCTATGTTCTCCTTAGGGGAACGGAGTTGTTATTTCTCAGTGGTATAAACGTATTAAAAAAGAGAAGAAAAAAAGTCCCGGGCGGTATTCCTCTTGAAGTTGAATATAAAAGCCTTTCCTGCGAAAAGCTTGATATTTTCGGATGGAGAGATTTTGAAGTTGAACAGCAGATTTCCGGTTGCATCATTTTTGCGAAAAATGATTTTGGACCGGTTATTGTTACGAGGATATCAAATTCTGTTTTTGATGAAGCAAAGGATTTGTGCTTTGAGATAAATCTTGCTTTGGGATGCGCAAATGAAGCGGACAGAAGGAAAAAAGAGGAGCCTGCATGTTGTCCCAAATGCGGAAAGGTCTATCCGGATCAAAACAGAAAAATATGCCCCAAATGTATAGATAGGGCAGGTGTACCAAAGCGTATATGGCTTTTCACAAAAAAGTATAAATTCAGCGTTTTTGCAATTCTTTTGGCAATGGTTTTGGCCAGTGCTCTGACTATACTTGCGCCATATATCAGCTCAGGCTTTTTCTATGACAGTGTGCTGACGGTAGGCGGTGAATTCTACGGTCAGGTGCTTCTTGTTATAGGTATTCTTGTTGCAACCCGTATTCTTTCACTGCTTGTGAACATGGTCAACGAGGTTGTAACTGCCATAGTTGTTCCTAAAATCGTATATGATTTAAAGAAGGTTCTGTTTACCTCAATTGAGCGTTTGTCTATCAGCTTTTTCACAAACAGGCAAACGGGCTCTTTGATGAATCAGGTCAACGGAGATGCAAATACGATATATTGGTTTTTCGTTGAGGGATTGCCGTTTATCATCATAAACGGCGTGCAGACGATCGCGATCGCAATAATCATGTTCACTGTCAATTGGCAGTTGACTATTATCAGCATTATAGCAGCTCCCTTGGTTGTGGTGCTGACCAAGCTGCTTATGGGGCATATGAACAAGCTTCATTCAAAGAACTATTCCAACAACAGAAGTCTTAACGGTATGCTGACTGATGCGCTAAACGGTGTCAGAGTTGTTAAAGTATTTTCGCGTGAGGATGAAGAAAAGCGCCGATTTGAAAAGAGAAACAAAGCGCTTGCAGAATCAGATCAGGCTGTTGCAATAAATAATACAACGTGGTTTCGTATGGTTGCATATCTGTTCACTATAGCATCAACAGTGGTGCTTGGTGCAGGCGGTTGGATGGTGATCGAGGGGCAGTTGACATACGGCATACTGATCACATTTACAGCATATGCTGCTATGCTGTACAGCCCTTTGACTTCGTTTGTAAATATGATAAGCTGGGTGTCCAACGCGTCCAATGCAATGCAGCGACTTATGGAGGTTATGGACGCTGAGCCCGAGGTGAAGGAAAAGACAGATGCCATAAGTCTTGAAAAGCTTCGCGGTGATATAGAATTCAAAAACGTTGAGTTCAGCTATGACAAAAACAGAAAGATTATTGACGGTATATCCTTCAAGATAAACGCAGGAGAAACCGTAGGAATAGTCGGGCATACCGGCGCAGGTAAATCTACAGTTGCCAATCTTCTTATCCGTCTGTATGACGTCGGAGAGGGAACAGTCACCATTGACGGCCATGATGTGAGAGATCTGACTTTTGAAACGCTCCGTCGGAATATAGCTATCGTATCTCAGGAAACTTATCTTTTCCAGGGCACGATATTTGATAATATAGCTTATGCAAAGCCTGAGGCAACAAAGGAAGAAGTTCTTTTGGCGGCGAGAGTATCCGGTGCGCATGACTTTATATGTAAGCTTGAGGATGGTTATTCTACGCGAATCGGCTGGGGATATAAGGATCTGTCCGGAGGCGAAAAACAGAGAATTTCCATTGCCAGAGCACTTTTGAGAGATCCCTCCATACTTATTCTTGATGAAGCAACCTCTGCTATGGACACACGAACCGAAAGAGCGATCCAGGCAGCGCTTGAAAAGCTTTCTGAGGGAAGAACCACAATAATGATTGCCCACCGTCTTTCCACTTTGCGAGGTGCAGACAAGCTTATGGTTCTTGAAAACGGTAAGATACCCGAGGAGGGCACTCACGATAAGCTTATACGTGAAAAGGGAATATATTATAAGCTTTATATGCTTCAATATGAGGCTCTTAAAAACGCAGGAATTGAGGAGTAACGATTATGGAAAATGAAAACAGAATAACTCTCGATGAAGCGGCGGGGCTGAGCTATTTGTCGCCCGATATGATAACCTTTTCTAAAAAAGGAGATTTTCCTTGCGCTGAAATGGCCGATGGCAAGCAGTATGAGCGAGTTTGGCTTCACAGAGTATTTCCTTTTGAGCTGAAGGATGAATTTATTTCCGTTCAGGCAAAGGATAACGAAGAAATAGGCATAATCCGACGTATAAGTGATTTTGACATCGAAACAGCGAAGATTTTAAACGCTGAGCTGGAGCGCAAGTATTTTATTCCGAAGATAAAGAGAATAATAACTCTTCGTGAGCGCAGAGGCTTTTCCTATTGGAAAATAGAAACGGATATAGGAGAAATGGAGCTTTCTCTGCAGGATACATACAGAAGTATAACCAAGATCGGAGAAGACAGAGCCTTCATAACCGATATTTCGGGTAACCGATGCGAGATAGAATCAATAGCTGCTCTTGACAGAAAAAGTCAGAAAAAGCTTGAGCTTTATCTGTGAGGTGCATATGCGAGAAAAGGTTATACTCACCTTTCCGTTTCGGTTGTCTTCTGAAAGCCTGAATGAGCAGACAGAAGGCAGCGTAACGCTTTATGGCGACCATATTTCCGTAACGGAGAAGGGAAAAGAAATAAAACATATTGAGCTTTCGGATATAAAGGAATTTGTTTATGACGCCGGAGTGGGATGTGCGTCAGTTGAGGCTTTGACCGTCAACGGCTACGAAACTCTTTGCAGAAGCGTGATGTTAGATGCAAAAGCTTTTTCCACTGCCGTTAAGCGAATGAATAAGTATCTTGAAGACGGATATTTTGAGGAGAATTGGAGCAGTTTTGATGCTGTTGTGTGCCCCAAATGCCATAGGGCATTGCCTCCCGGTACGCAAACCTGTCCTCATTGCGCAGATAAAAGCGGATATATAAAGCGCCTTCTTGCAATTGCGTCAAACTTCAAATGGGGAATTGCCGTATCAGTAGTCTTGTATTTTGTGATCGCGGCGTTGGGACTACTTAGTCCGTATCTAAACAGAATACTTGTTGACGACTATATCAAGGCGGCGGAAAAGCCTTTATTTGGGCAGTTTATAATAGTTGTGGCGGCAATACTTGGAACGTCCTTTGCGGTGCTGTTGCTTACAATGCTTCGCGGATGCGTGCAGATAATAACGGCCAATAAGCTCATTGTAAAGCTTAGAGCAATGATCTTTAATAAAATAGAAGAGCTTTCTCTTGCGGGAGTTACGAGAAGAACCGCAGGCGAGCTTATGGCGAGAGTGACAAGAGATACTCAACAGCTTCGGCAGTTTATAACAGATGATTTCGGCGCGCTTATTGAAAACGTGGTAACTATTTCAGCAATAAGCATAATGCTGTTTTCAACTGACTGGAAATTGGCTGTGTTGGTGATTTTGCCTGCGCCCATTGTGTTGACGGTACATAGGCTCATGTGGAAATATCTCGGCAAAAGATATCATCGTCAGTTTACATTAAACGAAAAAGCGGATACCATATTGCACGATATTTTTTCGGGCATACGAGTTGTAAAAGCCTTTGGTATGGAAAAGTCCGAGGAAAAGCGTTACGATAAAGCTACGATTGATGAGCGCGCAATGAGAACATCAAATGAAAAGATGTTTGCATTCATATCTCCCATAACAAACTTTTTTATGGGTGCCGGCGAGTTCTTTTTGCTCTATTATGTGGGAACGAAGATAATAGGCGGCGAGATGACTCTCGGACAAATGCAGCAGTTTTCAGCTTATGCTTCCATGATATACGCTCCGCTTCGTTGGTTAGCTTTCCTTCCCAGAAGACTAACCGCCAGTATGACATCGGTGGTAAAAATATTTGATGTTCTTGATGAGGAACCCGACGTCAACGACGCAAAAGATCCCAAGGAGGCAGAGCTTTCAGGCAATATTGAAATCAGAGATATTTCATTTGGCTATGAGGATAGTCGCAATGTTCTGCATCATGTAAGCCTTGATATAAAGCAGGGTGAAATGATAGGCATCGTCGGAAGATCGGGTGTCGGAAAGTCCACATTGATAAATCTGATAATGCGTCTTTACGACACCGATGAAGGAGATATCCTTTTTGACGGAGTCAGCATAAAGGATATTTCGCAGGAAAGTCTCCGTCGTCAGATGGGCGTGGTGCTTCAGGAAACGATGCTGTTTTCGGGAAGTCTTTATCAGAATATAGCATACGGAAAACCGGGCGCGTCCAGCGAGGAGATCATAACTGCGGCAAAGCTGGCAGGAGTGCATACTTTTGCTCTCAAGTTGCCCGATGGATATAACACCATCGTTGGTGAAAAGGGGTATACACTCTCCGGTGGAGAAAGACAGAGAGTTGCAATTGCAAGAGCGCTGCTTCACGACCCGAGAGTGCTGATTCTTGATGAAGCAACATCTTCTCTTGATACGGAAACGGAGAAGAATATTCAGGATGCCCTGAAAAAATTGACAGCAGGTAGAACGACAATTGCTATCGCTCACCGACTTTCAACCCTTCGAAATGCAAACCGTCTTGTTGTGCTTGATAAAGGCACGGTAGCAGAAGTGGGTAGTCACGAAGAGCTTATGGCAAAAAAAGGATTGTATTTTGAACTTGTCATGGCACAACGACAAATGTCTAAGATGCAGAAGTAAAGTTGAGAGATTGGTTGCTGCGCATTAAACAGTAATAAATAAAAGAAACGATACCGGGTTTGTTGACTTGAGTATCGTTTCTTTTTATAATTTAATAAAAAAGTGTAACCTTGGTGCACAAGACGGTGCTTGTTAAGGTGAAAGGCCTTTATTACGCTGAAAGGAGATGAAAGCTTTGGATGATAGCAAAATTGTTGATCTGTATTTGTTGCGCGATGAAACGGCGATAAAATTAACAGCAGACAAGTATAGCAGCCGTTTGCGCTCTTTGTCTTATGGAATAGTCAAAGATATGCAGAGTGCCGAAGAATGTGAGAATGATACGTATATGGAAGCATGGAACAATATTCCGCCCCATGAGCCGAGGAGTTATTTGTATGCGTTTCTTGCTCGAATTATCCGCCATATTTCTTTAAACTGCTGTCGTGATCGAAACCGTCTGAAACGGAGCGCATTTATATGTGAACTCAGTGCAGAAATGGAGCAGTGCATTCCTTCGCCGGACGATGTTGAATGCCGTATTGACGATGCGGAACTGAGCAGAGCGATCAATGGGTTCCTTGGCAAGCTGGACGCGGAGAAAAGGAATATTTTCATTCGTCGTTACTGGTTTCTGGATTCTGTAGCTGACATTTCCCGTCGCTTTGCTATATCTGAAAGCAAGGTGAAGACAACGCTTTTTCGTTGCCGAAACAAACTTCGTGAGTATTTGAGTAAAGAGGGGTATACTTTATGAGAGGAAATGAGTTTTTAGATAAGATGGAGCTCATCCAGCCTGCCTATGTTGAGGCGGCTGATATTAAGATAACCAAAAAGAAACACTTCATTGTCAAATGGGGGGCAGTTGCTGCCTGCATTGCTTTAATGGTTTTTGCAGGAATAAGATTTTATCCACAGGCTGGGTCTGAACCGGCCCCCGGTCTTCCCATGTTGACTATCTCCGATGATCTGGCCGGAAGGGGATATGAGGGGTATATGGCTAATAATATTTCTGAGATTATAAATGCAAACCCATGGAAAAAAAGTTCAAAAATATCGTTTTTGCCCGTCTATGAAAATGTTTTGTCCTATGATGAAAATTTTATCGCTTGGGGAGCAGATGTTGATAAGATGCGAGAGCTTTTGCTTGATGTTGCCCACAGACTGGGTATAGATACAAACAACGTGATCATCACTGATAATTCCCCCGATGAGCAGACAAAACAGATGATGACAGAAAAACTTGAAAATGGAGGGGGGACAGTTCCGGAGGGATACTTTGATCCAACAGCATTAACAATAAAAACTGATGAAATGGAAATTCAGGTAGATCAGTCTATGACAGCAACGGTATTTTTTGATCCACCGGTGTCCCTGCCTGAAAAATATAATTTTAACCATTATGCTCCTCGCAAAGATATTGCTGCTGTGGCTGAGTATTTGAAAAAAGAATACAGTGAATTTATTGGAATTGAAAATCCACAGATAAATATTTATGGTGGTGATTATACTATCTATGGTGAGCAGGGATATAGCATTGGCTTTTTTGATGACAGAGGAAATGCAATCGAACAAATCATAAATTATAATTTTAATAGGGTCACATTTCATTGCGATGATAATGGAGATCTCTTTATAGCTAGAATATATCAGCCGGATTTATCTAAAAAGCTGGGAGATTACCCGATCATCAGTGTAAAGCAGGCTGAAGAATTACTGTTGAATGGTAATTATATCACCAGTGTTCCTTATGAAGTTGAACAAGCAAAATATATTAAAAAAGTTGAGCTCATTTATCGTGCAGGTAATTACGACGAGGTTTTTATGCCATATTATCGTTTTTATGTAGAACTGCCAGAAGAAAAGCGAGATGTAGGTCTTAAAACCTACGGAGCATATTACGTTCCGGCTGTGGAAAGTTCCTATATTTCCAACATGCCGAAAGCGGCTATAAGTTTTAACAAATAAACAAAAAAGGTCCACCGCAATAGCGGTGGACCTTTTGCATATAATCGAATCGATTATTCAACAACAACGAAGTCTTCGCCGTTCCACTGATCAGCATTTCCGCAGATATAGAGGCGGAATTCACCGGGCTCAAGAACGCGGTTAAGCTTTCTGTCAACCATTTCAAAGCGCTCGGAGGGGATAGAGAAGTAAACTGTCTTTTCTTCGCCTGCTGCAAGAGCAACCTTTTCAAAGTCGCAGAGGAGCTTATCAGGTGTTGCGAGAGATGAAACATAGTCGCGGAAGTAAACCTGAACAACCTCTTCAAGCGCAACGTCGCTTGTGTTCTTTACAGTGCAGGAAGCTTTCAGCTCGTCGCCTGCCTTGATCTCGGGATTTTCGATCTTTACGGGGCCGTATTCAACGCTGCCGTATGTAAGACCGTAACCGAAGCAGTAGAGAGGAGAGTCGGGACAATCTCTGTGGCGGTTGATGCCGTCAAAACCTCTGGGACGTCCGTGGGAGTAGGAAGCATAGTAGATCGGGATCTGACCTGTTGCGCGGGGGAATGTAACAGGGAGACGACCTGAGGGGCCAACGCGGTCAAAGAGAATGTCGCAAACTGCGTTTCCGCATTCAACGCCGCTGTGCCAGTTAAGAAGAATGGCATCGGAAAGTTCGTCAAGAGTTGTGCAAGCAAGGGGACGCGCTGTGTAAAGCACGGAAACCAGAGGCTTGCCTGTAGCTTTCAGAACCTTGAGATAGTCATTCTGCAGCTGGGGAAGGTCAATGTCAACTCGTCCGCCGTGTTCGCCTGCCCAGTGAACAGGTTCGCCGCAAGCGTAGATAATAGCATCACATTCAGCGGCAAGAGCAGCAGCCTTTTCGAAATCAGCTGAGCCGGTAGATTCTTCATCAAGCTCGAAATCGCAGCCCTTTATGTAAACAACTTCAACGCCTTCTTCAACTTCAAGAGCGTCCTTGAGAGTTACGATATCATTAACGTGACCTCTGCCGCCCCAAAGACCGATTGCCTGATGACGCTCGTCAGCGAAGGGACCTGTGAGAAGGATCTTTTTCTTTTCAGCTTTGTTAAGAGGAAGGAGCTTGTCTTCGTTCTTAAGAAGAACCATAGAGTGAGCGGCGATATCGCGGGCAGCAGCTCTTGTTTCGGGCTGGAGGAAATATTTAAGGTTATCTTCTTCGCGATAGGGGTTCTCAAAGAGACCGATAGCAAGCTTTGTTACAAGAACTCTGAGAACACTTGTATCTATAGCTTCCATAATTGCAGGATCTTCATTAGCAAGCTCTTCAAGATATTTCTGATAAACCTCAGCGTGCATATCCATATCGTTTCCTGCAAGGATGCCCATACGAGCCGCATCCTTGTCGTCTTTGGCAACTCTGTGCTTAACAAGCTCTGCAATACTTGTCCAGTCGGAAACGACCATACCTTCAAATCCCCACTGATCACGGAGAAGCTCTGTAAGATAGTAGTGAGAGCCTGAAACGGGATCACCGTTCATGGAGTTGAAGGAGGACATACAGGAGATAGAACCTGCATCGAGAGCAGCCTTATAAACGGGGAGATATTCGCCGTGGAGCGTTCTTTCGCTGATATCGCAGGATTCGTAGTCACGTCCTGCTTCGGAAAGGCCGTATCCGCAGTAGTGCTTGAAGCACGCAGCTGTGTAAGGATAGTTAGTGTCGGGATTTATTGTCTGGAATCCGCGAACTCTTGCCTGAGCAACGCAGGAACCGAAGAATTTATCTTCACCTGCACCCTCGGCAATTCTGCCCCAACGGGGTTCGCGGGTTACGTCGATCATAGGAGAGTAGATCCAGTTAATACCTTCAGCATAAGCTTCTTTAGCGGCGTAGTATTCGCCCTTTTCAATTCTCTCCATATCCCAGCTGGATGCTGTTGCAAGAGGGATGGGGAAGAGAGTTCTGTCACCGTGAACAACATCGTGTCCGATGAGAAGCGGAATACCAAGGCGGCTTTCTTCCACAGCGATTCTCTGGCGGCGGTTAGCAGTTGCAACGTCGGGAACGTTAAGATATGCACCGATCTGACCGTTGCGGATCATATCTTCGTCAAGGCTGCGAACAGTTCCTGAAAGAACAAGCTGACCAACTTTTTCCGAGAGAGTCATCTGAGAGAGGATCTCTTTGGCTCTGTCCATATAGGGAGCGGCGGAGAAAGGCTTTTTATCAAGTTTCATAGAGCTTACCTCGCACATAATTATAGTTGTTTAAATTATACACTATAACAGAGCTAAAGTAAATATAATTATGAATTTTTTACAGTGTTTTTCATGTATTCAACGTCGCTTTTTGTGATGGCGCCCGTTATTCTCATAAAAAAGATCATAAGTGAGAATGTAAAAGCAAGCTGAATTCCGTATCCAATATCTGTGATAAAAGAAAGGGAGAATAAAAAACGCGAGGTAAAGCAGGAAATCATAATAGAAATAAGCGGTTTGATTATCCAGCTTATTTTAACCTTAAGGTCCGTAACGTAAATAAGTCTGCCGAGACTCAGAGCGCAATTCACAAGTTCCACCAAATAAACAGAAGCTATATATCCAACAAGTCCGAAACGAGGAACAAGAATCAAAACAAGTGCAAGGCTGAGGGTGGCATCAAGAATGTTTACTCCCATGGTATAAACCTGTTCTCCCAATCCTTTCAGGACAAAATCAACAGAGGTGTCAAGATACATAACGGGTATAAGAGGGGCTATCATAGCTATGTATTTTCCTGCTTCAGAAGAGTTGTAAACCGAAATGCCGAATTCAGAGGAAAACGAAACAAACGCTCCCGAAACGGCAAAAGAAAAAATAAGGCAGGTCTTAATCACTCTTTCTGCTATTCTTTTTGCTTTAGGGCGGTCATTGGTTGCAACGCAAGCAGTTATTTCAGGCACAAGCAGAGACGAAAAAGAATTGAGAATGGATGAGGGGAAGAATATAAGTGGGAAAACCATTCCGTGAAGCACTCCGTACGATGCCAGAGCGTCGGAAGAATTTGCGCCGCTTTTACGAAGGGATGCGGGAATTGCAATATGCTCGGCGCAAACAAGGCTTTGACGCACGTATGAGCCAAGAGCAACGGGAAAAGCAATTTCAGCGGCGCGCCAAAGTGCAGACCGTTTTTCGTCAGAATGCTTATTGTTACCGTTTGAGCGTATTTTGTCTGTGAAATAAAAAGCCACATCACTTATAATTGAAAGCGCTTCACCTGCGGCTCCGCCTCCAACAACTGCAACACAAGCATATTCAATTCCTTTCGGAGCTATTATAACAAGACCTGCTGTGATAAGAATTATTTTTATGAATTGTTCAATTGCAGATATGAGAGCGTTTTTGTATGCTTTTCTGACTCCTGTGAAATAGCCCGAAACCGCGCTGCCGACCGAAATAAACGGAAGGCTCACAGAAAGAACGCGGACGGAAAGAACAGTTCTTGCGTCTCCCAAAATTCGTGTTCCTATAAGCTCTGCAAGTATAAATACAACTGCGGAGGTCAGGAGAGAGAAAAACAAGCTGTATTTTATGCAACCGCATATTTCTTTTCGCAAAACTCGTTTTATTTCACTTTCGCCTGCATTTTCTGCTTCAAGCTTTGCAAGCGCGGCGCTTGTCAGGCGCACTGTTGCAAGGTTTACGGATGATGTTGCAAAAATAATAGCCAGAGAATAAACGCTCATAACAAGGGTAAAAAGGCCAACTGCCTCTTCGCCAAGCACCTTTGTAACAAAGGCGTTGAAGCTCACCGATATTGCTCGCATCAAAACCGTTGCTGTAGCAAGAATAAATCCGTTTATAAAAAATCTTTTTGCGCCCTTCATAAAAGTCCAACCTTTTTATAGATATATAGAATTGTATTAGTTGAGCTTCAAAAAAATGAAAGGAAATAAGAAAAACAATTTATGCAAAAGCCGAAATTGCAAAGTGATAAATCTAAGCCTTGCAAAATATGTTGGGTTATGGTATAATCAATTATGTGTAACTTTAACCAAAGGAGGAAACGACGTGAAAGCCCCCAAAACCGTATATGTATGCACGGAATGTGACCATCAGTCGCCAAAATGGCTTGGTCAGTGTCCCTCCTGCGGTTCATGGAATACGCTGGTTGAGGAAACCTATCGCGCTCCTGCTGCAGCATCTAAAAGTGTAACGTCTGCAAAAAAAGTCGGTGGAGCAAAAGCAATGACCTTTGCTCAGATTGAAAAGGTCGATTGTATTCGTATGAGCACCGGTATTGGAGAGTTTGACCGTGTACTGGGCGGTGGCCTTGTGCTTGGTTCTGCTGTGCTTCTTGCAGGCGAGCCGGGTATCGGTAAATCAACATTGCTTATGCAGCTTTGCGGAAAAGCAAGCAAGGAGTATACGATTTTGTATGTTTCGGGAGAAGAATCAGGCGGTCAGCTCAGGCTTCGAGCTCAACGATTGGGAGTTGATTCTTCAGAGGTAATGGTGCTCACAGAAACCGATATGGACACAGTTCTTTCGGAATATGAGCGTATATCACCCGATGTTGTTATAGTTGACTCTATTCAGACAATGGTGTTGCAATCAGTTCAGTCCAGCGCAGGCAGTATAACTCAGGTGCGCGAGTGCGCAACTGCATTTATCAGCCGCGCAAAAGAGGATGGCGCTGCAATTATTCTGGTAGGTCATGTAAATAAGGAGGGCGGCATTGCCGGCCCAAAGGTTCTTGAGCATATGGTAGATGCGGTGCTGCATTTTGAGGGAGACCGAAGCCAGTGCCACAGAATCATAAGAGCGATAAAAAACAGATATGGCTCAACAAATGAAATAGGCGTTTTTGAAATGACGGATGCAGGGCTTGAAGAGGTTGAAAATCCTTCTGCAATGTTGTTGCTTGGCAGACCTATAGGTGTTTCGGGCAGCAGCGCAGTTTGCCTCTTAGAAGGAACGAGACCTATAATCGCCGAAATTCAGGCGCTTGTAACAAAAACTGTTTATCCCGCACCAAAGCGAATGGCAGACGGAATTGACTATAACCGAATGTGCCTGTTGCTTGCCGTTCTTGAAAAAAGACTTGGCCTGAGATTTTCTCAGTGCGACGTATATCTTAATGTAGTCGGTGGTCTGAGAGTAGACGAGCCTGCTGCTGATGCAGCAATAGCGCTTGCGCTTATTTCAAGCATTAAGGACATTCCCGTTCCTGCAGGACTTCTTGTTTGCGGAGAGGTTGGTCTTTCAGGTGAGATACGCGCTGTTTCTGCTCCTGAGCAAAGAGCTAAGGAAGCGCAGAGAATCGGGTTTAATTCAGTTGCATTTCCCAAGCGTAGCCTCAGCCATAAGCCTATAAGGCTTGACGGCGTTGAAACCGTTGGCGTTGCGGGAGTTTTTGATTTGTTGAACCTGCTTCCCAGAGAAGAAAGGCAATAAATGAAAAAAAGAAAATTTATTGATATTTTTGCAGTATGCCTTGGAGCATTTGCTTTTATAGCGTATATCTCATATCTTATAAAGCTTGTGCTCTGGCCCGAAACCGTATCAGCTGTTATAATCTGTCTTGCGGTTATGGCGCTGACGGCTGTTCCGATTTTCTTTCATAAAAAGCTTGCAAAGATTATTCCGCATAAAATATTTACAGCTTTGAAAGTGATATATTTTGCAGCCGGAATTTTCTATGCAATCAGTTTTGTTGTAATGTGCCTTTACATTTCTGATGTAAACAGTCGTCAGGTAACACCCGATAACTTGGAAAATGATGCTGTTATCCTGGTATATGGCGCAGGTCTTCAGGGTGAGCGCCCCGGTAAAGCATTGCAGAAAAGGCTGAACACAGCGCTTGAGCTTTATGAAAGTAGCGAAGGCGCAACGATTATCGTTTCAGGCGGCCAAGGAGATAACGAAGTGCGAAGCGAAGCGGAAGCTATGAAGGAATACCTTTGCGAGCGCGGCGTGCCGGAGGAAAAGGTCTTGATGGAAGATAAATCGAGAAACACGGTACAGAATATCAATTATTCATTTGAAATTATAAAAGAAGTGGGACTTGAGGATAGCACTGTAGTTTCCGTTTCCAATGCGTTCCATATTCCGCGAATAATCCTGCTTTGTGAAAAGCTGGGATATGAATCAGTTCCCGCTCTTGCGCCCGATCCTGATTCGAGATTTATTTTTGCAACATTGGTGCGCGAATATATGTCCTATGTGAAACTTATCTTGTTTGGCGGAGAATAACGCCGCAAAGAAAGGAACTCAGAATGACTAAAAAAATATGTTATATTGTCGGTGCATCCGACACACAGGGTATATACATAGATAAAAAGGAAGAGGATTATATCATTGCGGCTGATGCAGGCTATTCAGCTTTGAAAAAGCTGGGAATCACTCCTGATATGGTAGTTGGAGATATGGATTCTCTTGGTAACATTCCCGATTTTGAAAACGTTATCCGTCATCCCATTGAAAAGGATGATACAGATACAGCGCTTGCCCTTGCAGAAGGTATAAAGCGCGGTTATCGTGATTTTATTATATATGGTGGCCTTGGCAGACGTCTTGATCATTCCATTGCTAATATCCAGAACTGCGCAGGCTGCGCTGACCACGGTGCAAGATGCTGGCTTTGGGGAGAGGGCAACGCAGTTTGCATATTTGCTGACGGAGAGATCCATTTTGAAAAGGAAATGACGGGAGTTATTTCTGTTTTCTCAGTTGGAAGATCCTATGGTGTAACTCTTGACGGACTGAAGTATCCCCTTAATGATGCGTGCCTAACTTCATTTGTGCCTCTTGGTGTGAGCAACGAATTTATAGGTGTTCCTGCCACCATTTCAGTCACAGAAGGTGTTTTGACAGTTATGTGGAGCGAGGGCGCAAAGACTTTTGCAGAAAGAGCAAGACATGAGTGCAGCAGCGATGTTTGATGTTGACGGAACTCTGTTTAGTTCAATGCACGTGTGGGAATATTTTGCAAGGAATTTCCTTCGCCGATGCGGCGTGCCCGTCAGAGAAGATGCAGATGATGTGGTGCGTTATATGTGCCTTGCGGAAACTGCAGAGTTCTTTATAAACGAGTGCGGAGTTGACGGCTCACCTGAAGAGGTAATGGCAGAGTGCAACAAAATGCTTGAGGAGGAATATTTTTATAAAGTTCAGCCAAAAGAAAATGTGCACCAGTTGCTTGAATTTTTAAAAGAAAACAATATTCCTGCGTATATTGCAACTGCCACCGACAGATATCTGGTTGAAGCTGCAATAAAGCGATGCGGTATAGATAAATATTTCTGCGGTATTCTCACTTGCACGGAAGCAGGGGCAGGGAAAACCAAACCTGATATTTTCTATCAGGCGGCAGAAAAGATGGGGAGCGAACCTTGCAACACCTGGATTTTTGAGGATGCCCTTCATGCCGTAACAACGGCAAAAAAAGCGGGATTCAAGGTTTGCACCATATATGATGAGTCGGAATCCGACCACAGAGCAGAGCTTGAAGCGCTATCAGATATTTATATTGAAAATTTTGGGCAGCTTGATAAAACCAAGCTGCTGTAATAAATACATATTTAAGGAGACAATATGAAGTACGGTTATTTTAACGATGCTGACAGAGAATATGTCATTCAGCGTCCCGACACTCCCTATCCCTGGATAAATTATCTGGGCAGCGAGGATTTCTTCTCTCTTATTTCCAACACATCAGGCGGCTACTGTTTCTATCGCGATGCGAGAATGCTCCGTCTCACCCGTTACAGATATAATAATGTGCCTACAGACTGTGGCGGAAGATATTTCTATATCAATGAGGGCGGTAAGGTCTGGACACCCGGATGGATGCCCGTTAAAACTGCTTATGACAGCTATGAATGCCGTCACGGTATGGGTTATACAAAGATCACAAGCGTAGTGGACGGACTTAAAGCTGAGCAAACAACGTTTGTTCCTCTCGGTTCTTCCTGCGAAGTTCACAGAGTTCGTCTCACAAACACAACTGACGCTAAAAAGAACTTCAAACTATTCTCCTTTGTAGAGTTCTGCCTTTGGAATGCCTGGGATGACCAGACAAACTTCCAGAGAAACTATTCTATCGGTGAAGTGGAAGTTATCGGCAGCACCATTTATCACAAAACTGAGTACAGAGAACGCCGCAACCACTATGCAGTGTTCTCCGTAAATGCTGAAATTGACGGCTTTGATACAGACCGCGAAACATTTATCGGTCTTTATAACGGCTTTGACCATCCCAATGTAGTATTTGATGGTCAGGCTAAGAACTCCGTTGCATCCGGTTGGGCTCCCATCGGAAGCCATATGTTCAATGTTGAGCTTGAAGCAGGAGAAGAGAAGAGCTTTATCTTCGTTCTTGGTTATTGTGAAAATCCCAAGGATGAAAAGTGGGAAGCGCAGGATGTTATCAATAAGAAACCTGCAAACGAACTTCTTGCTAAGTTTAAAACAGACGAGCAGGTTGACGAGGCACTTGCAACACTTAAGGCTTATTGGGAAAACCTTCTTTCCAAGTATACTCTTGAGAGCGCAGATGAAAAGCTTAACAGAATGGTTAACACATGGAATCAGTATCAGTGTATGGTAACCTTCAATATGTCCCGTTCTGCATCTTATTTCGAATCCGGTATCGGTCGCGGAATGGGCTTCAGAGATTCCACTCAGGACCTTTTGGGATTTGTTCACCTCATTCCCGAAAGAGCAAGAGAAAGAATTTTTGATATTGCTGCAACTCAGATGGAAGACGGTAGCGCATACCATCAGTATCAGCCCCTCACAAAAAAGGGCAACTCTGATATCGGTTCAGGCTTTAACGATGACCCCCTGTGGCTCATCTTCGGTGTAGCTGCATATATCAAGGAAACAGGCGACTGGTCCATTCTTGACGAAATGGTACCCTTTGATAACGACGAATCCAAGGCAGCAACAATGATGGAGCATCTTAAGCGCTCCTTCGATCACGTTCCCAATAATCTTGGTCCTCACGGTCTTCCCCTTATCGGCCGCGCAGACTGGAACGACTGCCTCAACCTTAACTGCTTCTCCGAAACACCCGGCGAATCTTTCCAGACAACAGGACCTTCCGAAGGCCCTGTTGCTGAAAGTGTGTTCATCGCAGGTATGTTCGTTGCAGTTGCGCCTGACTATATTGCTCTTTGCAAGAAGAAGGGCCTCCTTGAAGAAGCAGAGAGAGCAGAAAAGGCTGCTCAGGATATGTATGATGCAGTTATGACTCACGGCTGGGACGGTAAGTGGTTTATCCGCGCTTATGACGCGTTTGGCAATAAGATCGGTTCTGATGAATGTGATGAAGGTAAGATCTTCATCGAGCCTCAGGGCTTCTGCATTATGGGCGGTATCGGCGTTAAGGAAGGCAAGGCTATTGAAGCTCTTGATTCCGTAATCGAACGTCTTGATACAAAGTACGGTATCGTTCTTAACAATCCTCCTTATACAAGATATCACGTTGAACTTGGCGAGATTTCATCCTATCCTCCCGGATATAAAGAGAATGCAGGTATCTTCTGCCATAATAACCCCTGGATCTCTATTGCAGAAACAGTAGTTGGCAGAGGTAACAGAGCATTTGAAGTATATAAGAAAACTTGTCCCGCATATCTTGAGGATATCAGCGAGATCCACCGCACAGAACCCTATGTATATTCTCAGATGATCGCAGGTAAGGATGCTCCCCGTCATGGCGAGGCAAAGAACTCCTGGCTTACAGGTACAGCTGCTTGGACGTTCTATAATGTTTCAAGATTCATTCTCGGTATCAAGCCTGAGTACGACGGTCTTTCCGTTGATCCCTGTGTTCCCGATACAATGAAGGAATTCACAGTAACGAGAAAGTTCCGCGGCGACGAATTCGTGATTCACGTTGATAACTCTGCAGGCGTTTGCAAGGGCGTAGTATCCGTAACTGTTGACGGTGAAAAGCTTGAAGGCAACACTCTCACAGCAATCGGCGGCAAAACACGCAAGGTTGAAGTAGTAATGGGCTAATGATAAAAAGGCTTTTGGGTAACCAAAAGCCTTTTTTAGTGCAGAATTTAATATGCTTTAGTTGCGTAAAAACTGTTGCAATTTAAAAACGGATGGTGTATAATATAGGTTAGTTTTTTATAAATAGTTGCATAAGGGCAACATAGCGGAGGTCAATATGAAAAATAATGTAACAAAACTGATAAAAGCAGCGGTTTTTGCCGCTCTTGCATGCGTTTGCACAATGATGATAGCAATCCCGCTTGGCGGCGGTGGATATGCAAACCTTGGAGATACAATCGTTATAGCAGCAGGATTTTTCGGTGGCTCGGTCTTTGGTCCGCTTGCGGCGGCAATTGGCAGTGCCTTGGCGGATATTCTCAGCGGATATGCTGTTTATGCTCCTGCAACTTTTGCGATCAAGGGCTTGATGGCTTTGATAGTGTCTCTGATATGCAAAAATGTCAGTAAGAACGGTTTTTCATGGCAGCTCATTCCCGCGGCAGTTGTTGCAGAAATCATAATGGTTTTGGGGTATTTCGTTTTTGAAACGTTTGTATACGATATAAGTATCGCAATTGCGGATATTCCCGGTAATTCTGTTCAGGGCGTTTGCGCAATAGTGTTTTCAAGTGTCCTTGTCAGCGTGCTTAATGCAAACAAAAATGTTAGAAAGTTAATTAAAATATAAAGGTTAAGAACTATGAAAAGAGAACTTATTTCTGAGCTTTATAAGGCTCCCGAGTCTTTTTGTGAAAGAGAAATAACAGTTTGCGGATGGATCCGTAGCCTCAGAGATTCAAAAGCGTTTGCTTTTGCAACAATCAACGACGGTAGCTGTTTCCCCTGTCTTCAGGTTGTTCTTGAGAGAGACAGACTTGATAATTATGATGAGCTTGTTCATATGAACGTAGGCGCGGCGATCAGCGTTAAGGGAAAGATCATTCTCACACCCGATGCAAAGCAGCCCTTCGAACTTTCTGCAATTGAGGTTAAGGAAGAAGGACCTTCTTCTCCCGATTATCCTATGCAGAAGAAGCGCCACACAGTTGAGTATCTCCGTGAGATTCCTCATCTTCGTCCCAGAACAAACCTGTTTTCTGCAGTTTTCCGTATAAGAAGCGAAGCAGCTTATGCTATCCATTCCTTCTTCAACGAGAATAATTTCGTATATGTGCACACTCCCATATTCACCACAAGCGACTGCGAAGGCGCAGGTGAAATGTTCAGAGTAACAACACTTGATGTAAACGATCCTCCCAGATGCGAGGATGGCTCTGTGGATTATTCCAAGGACTTTTTCGGTCAGGAAGTAAGCCTCACGGTTTCCGGTCAGATGGAAGGCGAAACTCTGGCAATGGCGTTCGGCAGAATTTACACATTCGGCCCCACATTCCGTGCAGAAAATTCCTTCACAGCTCGCCACGCGGCAGAGTTCTGGATGATCGAGCCCGAATTTGCGTTTGCTGATCTTAACGACGATATGCAGCTTGCATGGGATATGCTCCAGTACGTTGTAAGATATGTTATGAAGAGCTGTGAGAAGGAAATTGAATTCCTTAACAACTTTGTTGATAAGGGACTCAAGGAGCGCCTCACAAAGCTTGTTGAAAGCGAATATAAGAAGGTAACTTATACAGAAGCTGTTGAAATTCTCAAGGCAAGCGGCGAAGATTTCAAATATCCTGTAGAATGGGGTTGCGATCTACAGACAGAGCATGAGAGATATCTCACAGAAAAGCACTTCAACGCACCTGTTTTCGTAACAGACTATCCCAAGGAAATCAAAGCGTTCTATATGCGCTGTAACGACGATGGCAAAACTGTTGCTGCAATGGACCTTCTCGTTCCCGGCGTTGGTGAGATCATCGGCGGAAGCCAGAGAGAAGAGCGTCTTGATATTCTTCTTGAAAGAATGGAAGAGTGCGGTCTTGATCCTGCTTCCTATAACAGATATATCGACCTTCGTAAATACGGCGGAGCAGAGCACGCAGGCTTCGGCCTTGGATTTGAGCGCCTTATAATGTATTTAACAGGCATCTCCAATATCCGCGATGCTATTCCTTATCCCAGAACAACAGGTAACTGCTATTAATAAAAAGAATCCCTCCATTTCGGAGGGATTTTTTGTATGGTAAAAGCGTACAAAAACTGTCGACAAAATTATGTAAAACGGAGAAACTTAAAAATATCCTATAATCTCTCTTTACAATCACTTGACCATATGTTATAATCAAATCGTAGAATAAGGAGGTGGTGAAATGGCAGTTGTACTTCCGGGAACGACTATAGAGGTTTCTCGTCTTGAAAAGGGCATATCAAAAACTATGTTTGACGGCATTTTTGCCGCAGGCGGAATAACACTTTCTCAGGTTTCGGTCATGACAGGCCTTGAAACCTATCTTATACAGAATTGGGTTAAAAGAGGATTTGTGTCCTCGCCGCAAAAAAGGCAGTATTCAAAAAATCAGTTTGCCCGTATAGTTATAATAAATATGCTCAGAGAGTCGTTGCAGCTTGATAAAATTTGCGGGCTCCTTCAATACATAAACGGAGTTCTGGATGATGAAAGCGATGATATTATAAGCGATAGCGAGCTTTATCATATGTATGCCGATATGATCGCTTGCGGTGGGATGTCAGTTTTGGATAGCGAAACTGTTGAAAGCGCAGCGGTTAAGGCTTGTGAAGAATATGAAGAAAAGCAGGCAGGCGCAAAGAAGAGGATAATAAAGATCCTGCAGGTTATGGCATATGCCCATTTCGCTTCGCTTTCAAGAAAAGCGGCAGAAGAAATACTGGCAAGATTAGATTGATAATCAGGAGGTGTTATATATGATAGAGTGGTGGAGTTCACTTAGTATTGTTTCGCAGGTGTTTGCCTGCATAGCAGTTCCCGCAACGGTTGTGCTGCTCATTCAAACCATATCAATGTTTCTTGGTATGGACGGTGACGGAAACGCATTTGACGGAGTTTCTCATGGAATGAGTGATGCGGATATTGGCGCCGATGTTGATATGGATGCTGATTTTGATGCAGATGCATCCGATGGCATTTTCGGTCACGGTGATGACCTTGGTGTCGATCCCGACGTGGCCGGACTTGACGGACTTCGCATTTTCACAGTCCGTGGAATAATCGCGTTTCTCGTTGTTTTTGGCTGGCTTGGCCTTGCGCTTCAGTCCTCAGGTGCAAAGCTTTGGCTTTCTGCATCTGTTGCAGCAGTTGGCGGCTTTGCGATGATGGTTGTGCTTGCGCTTCTTATGCGAGCTGTTATGAAGCTGAGAGGTGACGGCAATATAGACAACCGCAATGCGCTCGGTGTTTCAGGTAAAGTTTATTTAACTGTCCCTGCAAACCGAAGCGGAGAGGGAAAGATCAATATTATGCTTCAAGGCTCGTATGTTGAGCGCGACGCTGTAACGGACGAAGCAGAAGCTATTCCCACAGGCTGTGAGGTAACAGTTATCGGACTCAGCGGTCAGACAACACTTGTTGTAAAAAGAAAATAATTAATAATACATAAAGGAGAAAATTATGGAACCCGTAACAGTTATTTTGATTTGCGCAATTGCGCTGGTAGTTGTGTCCTTTTTCGTTTGGGTGTGCTCAAGATATAAGAAGTGCCCCTCCGATAAGATCATGGTTATCTATGGTTCGATCGGTAAGAATAAGGACGGCACAAACAGAAGCGCAAAATGTATCCACGGCGGCGCGGAATTTGTAATTCCCGTATTTCAGTCCTACGCATATCTTGACCTGACACCTATTTCCATTCAGGTTGACCTGAAGAATGCCCTGTCAAGACAGAACATCAGAATTGACGTTCCCTCAAGATTTACAGTTGGTATCTCAACTGAACCCGGCGTTATGCAGAATGCGGCTGAAAGACTTCTCGGTCTTCAGCTCTCTGAAATTCAGGAGCTTTCAAAGGATATTATCTTCGGTCAGCTCCGTCTTATCATCGCAACAATGGATATTGAGGAAATCAACACCGACCGTGATAAATTCCTTGCGGCAGTTTCAAGCAACGTTGAAACAGAGCTTAAGAAGATCGGTCTCCGCCTCATCAACGTAAACGTAACAGATATAAGCGACGAATCCGGCTATATCGCAGCTCTCGGTAAGGAAGCGGCGGCAAAGGCTATCAACGATGCGAAAAAGTCTGTTGCTGAACAGGAGAGAGACGGTTCTATCGGTGAAGCAAACGCTCATATGGATCAGCGTATCAAAGTGTCTGAAGCAGACTCTATCGCTATTCAGGGCGAAAACGAAGCCAAGATGAAGATCGCAATGTCTGAAGCGGCTCTTAAAGAAAAAGAAGCTGAAGCAGACAGAATCGCAACAACAGCAGAAAAAATTCAGGCAGCTCGCGCCCTTGAAGAATCCTATGCAGCTGAACAGGCAGCAGAGCAGGCAAGACGCGCTAAAGAGCAGGCAACTCTGGACGCAGATATCATCGTTCGCGCAGAAGCAAAGAAAAAGGAAATGGAACTTGAAGCTGAGGCTGAAGCTGAGCAGATGAGAAGACGCGCACAGGGTGAAGCGGATGCTATCTATGCTAAAATGGAAGCTCAGGCGCGAGGCGTTGAAGAAATCCTCAAAAAACAGGCGGCAGGTTTTGCTGAAATCGTAAAGAGTGCAAACGGCGATGCAGATGCGGCACTTAAGCTTCTCATTGCAGATAAGCTTGAAGAGCTTATGAGAGTTCAGGTTGACGCAATCAAGAATATTAAGATCGATAAGGTAACCGTTTGGGATAACGGACAGAGCGCCGATGGAAAGAATGCAACAGCTAATTTCCTTTCCGGTATGATGAAGAGCGTACCTCCCCTCCAGGAAGTTTTCGGCATGGCAGGTATGCAGCTCCCCGAAATCCTCGGCAAGCCCCTCCCCGAAGCAATTGAGGATAAAGCAGAGTAAAAATAGCCTTCCCCTTGAGGGGAAGGTGTCTGACGCACTTCAACGGAGTTGAATGTGCTGCAGACGGATGAGGTGTCGAGAGTGATAGGAATAATTGCTACACCTCATCAGTCCCCTGCGGTGACAGCTTCTCCTCAAGGAGAAGCTTTGGTGTAGTGCAACGATAATTTTTAGATACAATCAAAGTAACCAAGAGAAAATAAAAGGTCACTGCAGAGTTGCAGCTCCACAGTGACCAAAGCTTTCAATATACGCCCACGCATATTTTAAGCTAATACAATCATACAACATAACACCATTTATGTCAAGTAAGGATAATTCTTATGATAACGTGATGATTGGGTTTTCTCAAACAGGGTGTATCTATCACTATAAATCAAATTTGTATAGAGAATATTGTTATTTGGATGGTGTTTTATGAAAAAATTCGATTTACCTACAGATGTAAAAAAATATATAACCAACCGTAGAATCAAAACGTTCATTTGTTTTCTTATAACTGAAATAATATTTTTTGTAATTACATATTTGATAATCGGACGCTTGGCAAAATGGGATATGAATAACTTTATATTCACGTTATGTGTTATTGATGCAATCCCGCTGTTTATCTATCAAATACCAAATATGATATTTGATAGATCCTATAAAGGTGAGATAATCAAAATCAGCTATAAGGAAGAAAATTCCGATAGTGGTATGAGAAGTTCAATATTTAAACGTTATCGTACAAATCTTCTTGTTAAAACAAAGCAAGATAAGCTTTATAATATAAAGCTTGAAAGCTTAAATACAACGGGCGGACCAAACGGTCAGATATACAAAGAAGGAGATACTGTTGTTCACATTGCAGGAACAGATTTTCCTAAGATAGTAAAAAGACATGATATGGAATTTACAACTTGTGTTGTATGCGGCTCAAAGAATAATGTAGGCGAGGAGAAATGTGATTATTGCAATCATTCATTATCTATAAAATAAAATCTTAAAAATACGGAGGTCAATATGAAAAAGGTTATTGTGCCTGAAGACATAAGGCAATTGGTTAGACGTAAAATTTTGGTTAGACTTCTGTACCTTGCAATTTGTTTTGTGCCGGCTTTAATTGCTATATATTTTTACTATAAAAATACTATTAACCATAATTCCGTTAATTATATAATTACTGTTTCAATACTTTTGATTTTGCCTTTTATTATTTCCGGATTCCCGTATAAACTAATTGATTCTGCAACTTATTCAGGAAAAATATTAAAAGTTGATATTTACACTCAAACATTTAATGCGGATGGAAAAGCTTCAATTATGCGTCGTTCATCAATAAGGCATAAAAACATAACAGAATTATTGATAGAAGAAGATACCCGTCATCTGAATAAAGAAGTTGCTAAAAATATACACATCAAGAATCATGGTTATTCTGAATTGTATAAAGCAGGTGATCGTATAGTGCACGTGTATGGAACAGATTATATTAAGATTATTTCAAATCATCCTGATACACCTACAGTTTGCGTCGTTTGCGGAGCTAAAAATAAAGTAAAAACAGGTAACTGCTGTAATTGCAGTCATTCACTTGATATTAAAGTTGTAGATTAATTTTTGCTTCTGCGATTGAATTTAAACTTAGTAGGGCGGCTTGCCCTCAAGCCGCCGTTTTTCAGAACTATAAAAATTAAAAGGGTTGTTTGTGTTTGTGCGGCGGTTTGAGGGCAAACCGCCCTACAAGAGTATCTGATTATGAAAAAAATAATAATCCCCGAAGATTTAAAAAAGATAGGGCGAAATAAGATAATAGGACGAATTATGGCTTTTGAAATTCTTTTTGTTGCCTCGGTGATTATCTTATATTTCGCTGATGATTGGTTTAATACTGTCAGCATAGAAAACAAGATCATTACATATATTTTCTTTCTTGTATTGCCATTTGTTTTGTCAGGCTTTCCTCATAAGCTCATTGATAAAACCTGGTCGGGTACCGTTGTTAAAGCGGAGATAAGAAGAGTATTGTGTAAGGACTATAATTATAAGTATTGGTACGGCAAGAAATGGAAGCCTGTTGTTGATGTACTTAAGGATAAAGATGATTTTGTAACAGAGACGACAACTAACGTGAACTTAAAAGAAAACGGTGACCTTGATATGTATTCCAAAGGCGATAAGGTGATTCACGTATACGGATGCGAATATCTTTACGTGATTCCAAAAAAGGCAACAGATCCCGTTGTGTGTGTCGTATGCGGAATGAAAAACTATAATGAAGAAGACAATGCGGGAAACCGCGGCTATTGCAAAAGTTGCGGACACTCCCTTGATATAAGATTTGAAGATAATAAAGCAGGAAGGTATTATCATTGATATGAGGAAAATAACAGTACCCGAAGAAATAGAGAAAAAGGTCAAAAAGGATATAGGCGGATGTGTTGCAAAACTGATCGTATATCTGATAATTGCGGTAGCGGCAATATATATTTTCTTTTCAAGCTCAGGAGAAATGATTGATTTCAAGATCAGAGTTGTTTCCATAATCATCGCTGTTGTTCTTGGAATTGGTCTGCCATATTATTTTTCAGGGCTCCATCTCTATTTCACCGATAAATCCTACGTCGGCAGAATTATAGAGGTTGATGTTAAAGATGTAAAGATCAGCAAAACCTTCCGCGAGAGAAAAAGAGAAGCCGGGGATAGCATTCAGTATGTCATGGTGGAGGACGACGATAAAAAGCTCCACACCTGCGAAATATACGACGATGGAAGAATTTACAGCAGCCGCGCAAGAAATTATAACCTTGGCGACACAGTTGTGCATATCTATGGTTGTGAATA
>JAGAPL010000021.1 GCA_017623255.1 Clostridia bacterium | reverse complement strand
CGATCTCGATATGACATTCGTATATAAGAGGATCCTTTGCAGGCTTAAAGCCCTCGTCTGTCCATACAAAGCCGTCGCAGAGAGCATCGTCAACAACAGCGCACCAGGAAACGGTCTCGGGATCCTGCACCACTCTTGTTGCATACGTGGGGATACGGCGCATCGTCTCCTCACCGCGAACCACTACAGCCTGTATCTTCTGTCCCTTTTTCAGAGTTCTTTTGCCCTTTATCTTAACTTCAAAAACACCGCCGTCCAATTTTTCCATAGGACAAGCTTTAAGATCCCAATTGTTGAAATCGCCTGTAAAGTACATTTCGTCTGCACCTTGTGCCCATTCGCGGTAGACCCAGCCGGTCTTAGTGGGATGAATACCGAAATATTCGTAACCGTTTGCAAAATCGGACAGCTTACCGCCTTTTCCAACAAGCTCCTTTTTCTTGGCAACGTAGGAATCGTGACGCTGCTTAAGGTCTTTCTCATAGGGAGCAAGGTAGGGGTCTATCTTAAGAATCTTTAATGCCATATTAACCTCCCGAAGCGATTCATTATATTACACTAATTGTATTACTTTTACTAATGTTTGTCAAGTTTGATTTGAGATTTGTTCAAAATAACGACAAGTTTCTTCGATATGTATATTTTTTCAGTTTGCCATTTAAACCGAACCACAGTCCCTGTAGGGCGGGATGAAAACATCCCACCCCCAAAACCTGTATTCGCCTGTGTGCAGACCTCTTTACCTTCTTGCAAAGTTGCCTATCTTATGGGCATAAGCTGATTGGAAATCTGCCAGCTCTACGCACAGCTCTGCCACCTTTGAATCTGATGGCGGATTTTCCTCGGTAAACTGTCTCATGGATACCACGCCCATTTCAAGCCCCTTGACCATCATTTCCGCAATATGACCGTCTGATGAATCAAAAAGCGTATTCATCATTATTCCGAAATCTGCGGAAAGCTGCTTCATTTTTGTAAATTCCTCTGGCACGATACCGTAATTATGCATAAGATCATGTGCTTTTTTGGAAAGCTCTCCGCTTTTCATTACCACCTCTGTCAGAAGTGTTAAAAGCTCCTTATTATCCACTTTTTTCATGACCATTGTTGTAGATTCCACTGTCATATCAAGATTTCTGTTGATCTCGCACAAAAGCTCTTTATCATTTTGGGTTAAGCTGATGGTACTCATATTCTATCCTTTCGTTTATCATATACATATATTGTTTCTCATGGCGCCTCTTTTAATCATACAACTGTTGCAAAAAAAATGTTAAAGTTATATAATGATAAAGTATAAACGATGTTGCGAGGTATTTATGAGTTTTTTTGACAGATTCAACGGTATGACAGTTAACCTGCTGGGCGCAGGCGTTTCTAATAAACCTCTTGTGAAAAAATTAGCCGACGGCGGTGCTAAGGTCATCATAAGAGACAAAAAGACAGTAGCGGAGCTTGGTGCCGTTGCAGATGAATTTGCATCTGCAGGCGCACAGTTTGTATGCGGAGAGGATTATCTTTCTGACATTTCAGGTGACCTTGTGTTCCGCTCTCCCGGATTCCGCCCTGATATTGCACCGCTTTGCGCGGCAGTGGAAAACGGATGTCAGCTCACCTCCGAAATGGAAATGTTTATAGAAAACTGCCCATGCCCCATAATCGGACTGACCGGCAGTGACTGAAAAAGCACCACCACCACTCTTGTGGCAAATATCCTCAGAGAATCAGGTCACAATTGCTTTTTGGGAGGCAACATAGGCGAGCCTCTTCTCAACCGTATCGATAACATGAAAAAAGATGACATCATAGCAGTAGAGCTGTCCAGCTTCCAGCTTATGACTATCGATTCCCCCGTTACCGTAGCCGTTATCAAAAACATCACTCCCAATCACCTCAACTGGCATACGGATATGGATGAATATATTGAAGCAAAGGCGAAGATACTTAAGGGAGCCGAGACTGCAGTTCTTAATTACGACGATGAAAATTGCAGAAAGCTCTCTGAAAGATTTGATGGGGAGATACTTTGGTTTTCAAGACGTGAGCTTCCCGCATCTCTCAACGGGGCATTTCTTCGCGAAGGCGAGCTTATTATGAGATATGAGGGGAAGGAAACCTTTGTTATCAAAACAGATGAGATACTTCTTCCCGGCGAGCACAATGCAGAAAACTATGCAACGGCGGTTTGCGCCACATGGGGCAAAACGACCGTGGAAGCTGTACG
>JAGAPL010000126.1 GCA_017623255.1 Clostridia bacterium | reverse complement strand
TTTTCAAAATCTGCAACGCGCACAAGCTTTTCTGCGTTGCGGTCAATAAGCGCCCAAACACTTGCTGCTTCTGCAACAGTCAGTCCGTCTTTTGAAATGCTGAAGCAACGGTCAAAGGAAAAGCCTTTTGACTGGCAAGCCCAGGTGGCAGCTTCTATTTTATCGTGAGAGTGCAGGGGAGAGTAAACACTCATTTTGAATCTGCTCAGCACAAAGGCTTTGCCTGCATTGAAAAGTTCATCGTAAGAAGGCTTCTGCCCTTCCATCTGAAAGTTTGCTGCATCCTGCATATATCTCATAATGCCGCTTGCGCTGACAATATTGTTAAAATCTGTATCGTGGTTATTTATTGTATAATCAACTTTCCATTTCATATGTGAAACCTCTGTATAAATAAACGGACCGCCGAGGACGTCGGTCCCTACATTTTATTACCGTACTATTGTAAACTAATTAATTAACAAAATCAACAATAAACTGTAAATAAAATTCATTTGTATAGTATTGAAAAGTATGTAAATATGTGCTAAAATGATAAAAGAAATAAAAATTCAGAAAGGAATTTTAACATAATGGCAGAAAACAGATATGTTGGCAGTTATCCCGTAATCGGTATCCGTCCTATCGTTGACGGTCGCCGCGGTCCTATGCAGCTTCGCGAAAGTCTCGAGGAGCAGGTTATGGCTATGGCTAATGCCGCTAAAAAACTCTTTGAAGAAAATCTCTTTTATTCAAACGGCGATCCTGTAAAGGTTGTAATGGCTGACACAAGCATCGGTCGCGTTCCCGAGGCTGCAGCTTGCGCTGATAAGTTCAAAAAAGAGGGAGTAGAGATCACTCTTTCTGTAACTCCCTGCTGGTGCTATGGCTCCGAAACTATGGATATGGATCCCAACACTATCAAAGGTGTGTGGGGCTTCAACGGCACAGAGCGTCCCGGCGCAGTTTATCTTGCTGCAGTTCTTGCAGGTCACGCTCAGAAGGGCCTTCCTGCTTTCGGTATTTACGGACACGAGGTTCAGGATAGAGAACAGGTGTCTGAAATCCCCGAGGATGTAAAAGAAAAGCTTCTTCGTTTCGGTCGTGCAGCTGTTGCAGTTGCAACTATGCGTGGCAAGTCATACCTGCAGATCGGTTCTCAGTGTATGGGTATTGCCGGCTCTATTATCGACCAGGACTTTATGGAATCATACTTGGGTATGCGTGTTGAGTCTGTTGACGAGGTTGAGATTCTTCGCCGAATGGAAGAAGGCATTTATAATGAAGAAGAATATCAGAAGGCTCTTGCATGGACAAAGGAACATTGCAAAGAAGGCCGTGATGATAATCCCGAGTCTGTTGAATTCCTGGGTGAGGAGCGCCGCATTAAGTTCACACCTGAGGAAAAGGAAAAGCAGTGGGAGTTCACTGTTAAGATGTACTGCATAATCAAAGACCTTATGGCAGGCAACAAGAACCTTCCCGATGCTTTTGAAGAAGAAAAGGTAGGCCATAATGCAATTGCAGGCGGTTTCCAGGGACAGCGTCAGTGGACAGACCATTGGCCTAACTGTGACTATCCTGAGGCTCTGCTTTCCTCCAGCTTTGACTATCAGGGCGCACGCGAGCCTTACACATTGGCTACAGAGAATGACGTGCTTAATGGTCTCGGTATGCTGTTTATGAGATTGCTCACTCATCGCGCACAGATTTTTGCCGACGTACGTACATATTGGTCCGGCGAAGCTACAGAGCGCGTAACCGGCTATAAGCTTGAAGGCAAGGCAAAGGAATCCAACGGTATTATCCATTTGCTTAATTCCGGTGCGGCTTGTCTTGATGCTTGCGGCGAATGTACTGATGAAAACGGCAACGCTACAATGAAGAAGTGGTGGGAAGTTACCGACGAAGATATCAAGAAGATGACTGATGCAACAGTTTGGTGCGAAGCAGGCTTTGATAACTTCCGTGGCGGCGGATTCTCAAGCCATTATACAACCAAGGCTGAAATGCCCTGCACAATGATCAGACTTAATCTTGTAAAGGGACTTGGCCCCGTTCTTCAGATTGCAGAGGGTTGGACAGTAAGACTTCCCGATGATGTATCCGATACACTTATGGAAAGAACCAATCCCACATGGCCTTGCACATGGTTTGCTCCTCGTTGCGATGGCAAGGATGGCTCACCCTTTAAGACAGCTTACGAAGTAATGCAGAACTGGGGCGCAAACCACGGCGCTATCAGCTACGGTCATATCGGCGCAGATCTTATCACAATGTGCTCTATGCTTCGTATCCCCGTTTGTATGCATAACGTTCCCGAGGATGATATTTTCCGTCCTGCTGCTTGGAACGCATTCGGTATGGATAAAGAAGGTCAGGACTACCGCGCTTGCGCAACTTACGGTCCTCTCTACAAGAGATAATTTTCAGATAATAAAAAAGCTGCTCATCAGAGCAGCTTTTTTTCTATACTGTTGAGAAGTCTATTTTCAATAATATCTATTGCACCGAAATCCATAGCTTTTGAATATATTTCTTCAAGAGCAAAGTGGTGTTGTTTGGCATCAGCAAGCGATGCGAGAGCACCATCCAGCAGTTTGAGAAAGCACCGTTCATTAAAACGTCGTTTCGCCATACTGGATGAAAAATATTCTTTGTTTGCAAATCGCGAAAGACGTATTAGTTTAAAATAATTCAATCCTTGTCGCACAGGAACAAAAGCAATGTTTTGCACAGGGAGATATATTTCGGAGATATCACCAAGTGGGGAATATGAAACAACTAAAGATCTTTCGGATTTTTCTATGCTTGCTGCAAGCAATTCAAAAAATATGGGCGAGATTCCTGCAAAGTCGCAAACGCCTATGATTGTTTGGGCTGAATCAAAAGTAGATAATCTGAGTGCGCCTTTCATGGATATGGCTTCGGTTATAACTGTATGTTTTTCCGCCGACGTCTTCTGCTTTGGAATAGACGAGAGCAGGCGACGGATAAACTTTTTTGCTTTTTCTTCATCAAATCCGGTTTCTGCTGTTTTTCTCAGTACAGTCTTTACCTCGCTTGCTGCTGCAAGGTATTTTTTTGCATTTTCAAAGGACAGAGATTTTTTTGCACATTCACTTGCAATTCTATGTAAATTTTCCTCAAGTATATCCGAGGTCCAGCAGGTGCCCAGATCAATAATTTCAGAAACTGCACCGGGAATAGAAGCTTCAAGGGAGTGCGGGGCGGTGCCATCTGCTATAGCAATACGTTTATCGTTTGATTCTATTATCAGAAGATCAAGTGAATCAGGGTCGGATGAGCAGTAGTATGAAAAGGATTTGAAGCCAATTGATTCAAAGTGATCTCTGCATTTTTTCATCAGAGTGCTTTTTCCTGTTCCGGGACCGCCTTTGATTATGTATAGCTTTGTGAGAGATGCTTCGTTCAATAAGTTTTTATCAGCATATACAAAACCCTTTGGGGTGTTAGCTCCAATAAAAAATGAATTATTGTGATGATCAATGGTTTTATAAAAATCAGAATAGTTTTTCAGGGAAAACACCGCCTTTCAATTGCAGTATATGCGTTTTTTATTGAAAGGTGATAAAGGAAAAAATAAAAAACCTGCGGTTTTGATCCGCAGGTTTGTCAATTATTTGTTTTTAACGAAATCAATAATTGCAAGAATGATACCAACGAGAACGTAAAGTCCAACGATGGATCCAACGATTCCAAGCAGCCAACCAACGATAGCACCGATAAGTGGAATGATGCCAACAACAGCAGTTACGATAGAACTTACTGCGCCAACTACAACACTGATGAGCACATAAATAAGAATGTTGATGATCAGCTTTTTAGTGTCTCTGATCCCGTAAGAAAGGGGGAAAAACTTTTCCATATATAATTATCTCCTTTTCGTAATTTTAACACAAGTATTTTAACATTATAAAAAAGTCTTGTCAACAGCAAAATACTTTAACAATTTACTTGACTAAAGCAATTTTAAGTGTTATAATGTGCGTAAGCAATCGAAAATATTGCATAAGCGAATAATGTGTGATAGAATTAATGATATCTAAAACGAGGAAATAGAATGATGAACGATATCACCGCGCCTCTCAGACAGGACGAAAAAGCAGTGCTTCTGCTCAGAAATTTGTATGAGCAGTATGGCTATAAAAAGTATAAAATGAGCAAGTTTGAAAATTATGAGCTTTATCTTGAAAACAAAAGCTTTCTTGCAAGTGAAAAAATCGTAACTTTCACCGATCCAAGAGGAAAGCTTCTTGCGCTGAAGCCCGATATAACTTTGTCCATTGTAAAGAATGCGCCAAAAGAGATAGAAGGCACGTATAAAGTATACTACGATGAAAACGTTTATCGTGCCGGAGCAGCAGGGGACGATAACATAAAAGAAATAATGCAGGTTGGCATAGAGCTTATAGGAAATGTTGATCTTTATTCTGAAGGTGAAGTTTTAACTTTAGCGGCAAGAAGTCTTAAGAGCATTTCAGAAAACAGCATTATAGGCATCTCTCATATGGGTCTCATTTCAGCGCTGATATCCGAAGCCGGTCTTGAAGGTGAATCTGCATCAAAAGCAGGAAAGGCTTTGGCTGATAAAAATGTACATTCTCTCAGAGAGCTTTGCGGAGAAAGATCAGAAAAACTTGAGAAACTTGCAATGCTTTATGGTCCTCTGGATAAGGCAATAGATGAGCTAAAGCGTGTATGCAACACAGAGAGCTGCAAAGCGGCAATAGCTGAACTTGAAGAGCTGACGAAAGTGCTTTTTGCAATGGGCGAGGCGGATACATTCGTTCTTGATTTCTCGGTTTCCAACGATATGAATTATTATAACGGAATCACATTTCAGGGATTTATTGATGGGATACCGCGCCATGTTCTTTCCGGTGGACGCTATGATGCCCTTGTTCGCAAAACAGGTCTTGATGCAGATGCCATAGGATTTGCTGTGTATCCCGATATTCTTGAAAGATTCAACACAGGAGAGCGCGGCTTTGACGTAGATGTTCTTCTTGTGTATGATAAAAATGCGGATGCATCGGAGATTGCCAAGGCAGTTGAAAAGATAAAGTCAAGGGGCAAAAAGGTGTGCGCAATGCCGGATGCTTCGAACTGCCGACCTACTTATAAAGAACTTGTACGCTTCAATTGAGGAGATATATATGAAAAGAATGATAAATATTGCGCTTCCCAAAGGTCGATTGGGTGAGCGGGCGTATAAGATTTTTGAAGAAATAGGCTATGGGTGCCCTGAGGTTATGGAAAATTCCCGAAAGCTAATTTTCGAAAATGAAGAAAACGGCGTCAGATATTTCTGGGCAAAGCCGTCGGATGTGGCAATTTACGTGGAGCGAGGAGCAGCTGACGTGGGAATTGTTGGCAAGGATATTCTCCTTGAAGGCGGGCACGACGTCTATGAATTGCTTGATCTTAAAATGGGAAAATGCAGAATGGCGGTTGCAGGCCCTGCAGGTAAGCGTCCCGATAGCGAGAAAACGTTGCGCGTTGCAACAAAATTCACCCATATAACAAGAGAATACTTTGAAAAAAAGGGAAGAGATATTGACATTATAAAGCTGAACGGGTCAATAGAAATTGCTCCGCTGCTTGATTTGTCCGATGTTATAGTTGATATAGTTGAAACAGGAAAAACACTTTATGAAAACAATCTGGAGCCTTATGAAACGATAGTCCCTATAAGTGCCAGATTCGTTGCAAACAAAGCTGCCTACCGTTTCAAAAGGGATGAAATAAACCTGATGGTTGAAAAAATAAGTGAAAAGATAAACTAAGTTTTCCGTTAGAAAAGGAATACGCATATGATAAAAATAATGGACTATGCCCAGTGCGGAAATGATATATTTATCCGCGAAAATGAGGCAACGGGCGTTGAAGATATAGTTGCTGACATAATATACGACGTGAGAAAAAACGGCGATGAAGCACTTTACCGTTACAGCAAAAAGTTTGACGTAGCAGAGCTCTCAAACCTTGAGGTCAGCGAGGAAGAAATAGAACAAGCATTTAACAGCGTTGATCCCGCGCTCATCGAAGTAATAAAGGAAGCTAAGGAAAATATCCGGGCATTCCATGAAAATCAGAAGAGAAGCGGCTTTGTTATGACGGGTAAAGGCGGTTCCGTTATGGGACAAAGAGTTATCCCTCTTGATAAGGTGGGACTTTACGTTCCGGGAGGTACGGCGGCTTATCCCTCATCTGTTCTTATGAACTGCGTTCCTGCTCTGATTGCAGGTGTTGAAGAAATAGTAATGGTAACGCCTCCTTCAAAAAACGGTGGTGTTAATCCTGTTATTCTGGCAGCAGCAAAAATAGCAGGTGTTGGCAGAGTGTTTAAAATAGGCGGAGCGCAGGCAGTTGCTGCTCTTGCTTACGGAACGGAAAGCGTTCCCGCAGTTGATAAAATCGTAGGTCCCGGAAACCGCTTTGTAGCAGAGGCTAAAAAGCAGGTATTTGGCAAAGTAGCAATAGATATGATTGCAGGACCCAGCGAAATCCTTGTTATTGCAGATGAAAAATCCGATCCTGCTTTTGTTGCGGCAGACCTACTTTCTCAGGCAGAACACGATAAAATGGCAAGCGCAGTTTTGGTAACTGACAGCAGAGCGCTGGCGGATGCTGTTTCGGCTGAGCTGGAAAAACAAATTCCACTTCTTGCAAGAGAAGAAATAGCGAGAGCGTCAATAGACAATAACGGAAAGATAATTCTTGTTTCTTCAATTGAAGAGGCAGTTAAGATATCAAACGAACTTGCTCCCGAACATCTTGAAATTTGTGTTGATAATCCCTTTGATTATCTTGACAGTGTAAAGCATGCAGGCTCGGTCTTTCTCGGAAGATATTGTCCTGAGGCTGTGGGTGATTATATGGCAGGAGCCAATCACACTCTTCCCACAAGCGGAACGGCAAGATTTTCAAGTCCCCTTTCCGTTGATGATTTCGTGAAAAAATCGCAGTTCACATATTTCACAAAAGAATCTCTCTATGAGATATACGATAAAGTTGCATATTTTGCAGATAGCGAGGGACTTGGAGCTCACGCTGAATCTGCAAGAGTCAGATTTAAGGATAAAAAATGAGTAAATTTTTAAGCAGCCGCCTGAAAAATCTATCGGCGTATACCCCAGGCGAACAGCCAAGGGACAGAAAGTATATAAAATTGAATACAAACGAGTCGCCTTATCCTCCGTCGCCCGAAGTTATTGAAGCGGTTGATTGCCAACAGGTTGGCATGCTTAATCTGTATCCGGATCCCACATGCAAGATCCTGAAAGAAAAGCTTGCTGAGAGATACGGTGTAACTCCGGAAATGATATTTGTGTCAAACGGCAGTGATGATATTCTCAATTTTGCATTTATGGCATTCTGCGACAGAGAAAAGGGAATGGCATATTGCGATATAACATACGGGTTTTATGATGTGTTTGCTCAGCTTCACGGAGTACCGTCTGAAATCATACCCTTGAAGGAGGACTTTACAGTCGATGTTGACCGCTTTGCAGAGTGTGGTACTAATGTGGTTATAGCCAATCCCAATGCTCCAACGGGAATAGCTTTGCCTTTGTGTGATATAGAAAGGGTAGCCAGAGCAAACCGTGATTCCGTTGTGATAGTGGATGAAGCATATGTGGATTTTGGGGCTGAAAGTGCAGTTGGCCTCCTTGTCGAAAATGAAAATATGCTCATTGTGAGAACGTTTTCAAAATCTCGCTCAATGGCAGGCGCGAGACTTGGCTTTGCAATAGGTGCTCCTGACTTAATTGCTGATCTGGAGCTTATAAAATATTCAACTAATCCCTACGATATCAATCGCCTCACCCAGATTGCAGGCGCTGCGGCAATTGATAGTGACTCGTATTACTTTGAAAATGCAGATCGCATAATTGAAACAAGAGAATATACTACCAAAAGATTGAGGGCTCTGGGCTTTGAAGTTATAGATTCCAAGGCAAATTTCGTTTTTGCCCGTCACCCTCTCTTTGACGGAGAAAAACTGTATTGCAGACTTCGCAGTGAAGGTATTCTTGTCAGACATTTCAAAGGCGAGAGAATAAAGCAGTATCTTAGAATAACAGTAGGACTTCCTGCTGAAATGGAAGTGCTGTGTGAAACTCTTGAAAAAATATTGAATGAAAGAGGATAAGTAAATGCTTAGAGTAGCTCAGATAAACAGAACAACTAAAGAAACAGATATAGCTCTTGCTCTTTCGCTTGACGGAAAGGGAATAGCTGAAATAGAAAGCGGAAACGGATTTTTAGATCATATGCTCACGTTGTTTGCTTCTCACGGAAGATTTGATCTGAAGATTAGCTGTAATGGTGATACATATGTGGATTTTCACCACAGCGCAGAGGATATAGGCATTTGCCTTGGAAAAGCGTTCAAAGAAGCGTTGGGCGATATGAGAGGCATTAAACGCTATGGTGATATAATTCTCCCTATGGATGAAGCACTTATTATGTGCGCAGCTGACGTTTCCGGCAGAAGCTACCTTTCATACACAGCTGATATCCCAACAGAAAAGGTTGGAGATTTCGATTGCGAGCTTGTAGAGGAATTTCTTCTTGCTTTCGTACGTAACGCAGATATAACTTTGCACGTAAAGCAGCTTGACGGAAAGAATTCTCACCACATAATAGAAGGGATGTTCAAGGCACTTGGAAGAACCCTTCGTCAGTGTGTCGCAAGAGATCCTGATTTGATCAACGAAATCCCCTCAACAAAAGGAATGTTATAATGGTTGCAATTATTGATTACGGAGTGGGTAACCTTTTCTCACTCAAATCCTCTCTTTCATTTATCGGAGTTGATGCGGTAGTAACGGGAGATCCTTCTGTGATAGCCGCATCTGATAGAATAATTCTTCCCGGAGTAGGCGCTTTTGAGGATGCGGCAAACAAACTCCGCAAAAACGGTCTTGATAAGGTTATATACGAGGAAGTCGGAAAAGGCAAAAAACTTTTAGGCATTTGCCTTGGTATGCAGATGCTTTTTGAAGAAAGCTATGAGTATGGCGTTCATAAAGGGCTTGGGCTTATTAAGGGGAAAGTGCTTCCGCTAGCTGACGTTGTTGGGAATTTGAAGGTTCCTCATATTGGCTGGAACTCTCTTTCTTTTAAGAAGGATAGTAAACTTTATAAATACGTCAATCAAGGAGATTTCGTATATTTTGTGCATTCTTTCTATGGATCGGAGTGCAGCGAAAGTGTTTCTGCAACTGCCGAATATGGAGTGGAAGTGACGGCATCAGTAGAACGAGATAATGTTTACGGAACACAGTTCCATCCTGAAAAAAGCGGAGAAGTGGGTCTAGGCATTCTCAGAGCTTTTTGTGAAATGTAACGGAGGCAGTTATGTACATATTTCCTGCAATAGACCTTTACGAAGGCAAAGCGGTTCGCCTTCAGCGAGGCGATTATAATAAAATGACAGTTTATTCTGATAATCCGGTTGAACTAGGCTATATGTTTGCTGATGCAGGCGCGCAGTTTCTTCACACAGTAGACCTTGAAGGTGCCAAAGACGGAACAACTCCAAATCTTTCTGTGGTTGCCGAGCTCGCCAAGAAAAGCGGACTCAAGGTTCAGGTGGGCGGAGGCATCAGAAACGGAGATACGGTTGAGAGATATCTTGATGCGGGAGTTGAACGAGTGATAATAGGAACTGCGGCCGTAATTGATCCCGATTTTCTTTATGAGATGGTTGAAAAATATGGCAGTCATATAGCTATAGGCGTTGATATAAAGGACGGAATGGCAGCAATCCGCGGATGGATGGAAAAAAGCGAGCTTTCCTGCTACGGCCTTTTTGACAGACTCACTTCTGCAGGGGTTCAAACGGTTATCTGCACGGACATTTCAAAGGACGGTATGCTCTCCGGAACCAACGTTGAGCTGTACCGCGACTTGATGAACAGATATACGGTTGATATTATCGCGTCAGGCGGTGTGACAACGGTTGCTGATATAGAAGAGCTTCGAAATATGAATATGTACGGAGCTATTGTCGGTAAGGCGATCTATCAAAAAACAATAGACCTCAGAGAAGCAATAGAGGTGGCAAACAAATGATAACGAAAAGAATAATCCCTTGCCTTGACGTAAAAAACGGCAGGGTGGTAAAGGGCGTTAATTTTGAAGGGTTGGGCGACGTGTCCTCTCCCATAGAGCTTGCGGCATATTATAGCAGCGCAGGTGCAGACGAGCTGGTATTCTATGATATAACAGCTTCGGCAGAGGGAAGAGCCCTTTTTACAGATATATTGACTCAGGTTGCGAGTCAAATATTTATTCCTTTGACGGTTGGCGGAGGAATAAGCACAATTTCTGATTTTGACCGCGTGCTTAAATGCGGAGCGGATAAGGTCAGCGTAAATTCAGGAGCCATCAAAAATCCTCAGCTTATTGAGGAGGCTGCTAAAAAGTATGGAGACCAGTGCGTAGTGCTTTCCGTTGATGCCAAAAGAGTGGGTGGCGGATTCAGAGTCTTTGGTCGCGGCGGTCGTGACGATACCGGACTTGATGCAATAGAATGGATAAAACGCGGTGTCGCAATGGGCGCAGGGGAGATCGTTCTTAACAGTATTGACACAGACGGCGTGAAAAACGGTTTTGATCTTGAAATGCTCAGGGCCGTTTGTGAAGTGGTGGATGTCCCCGTGATTGCATCAGGCGGAGCAGGGTGTGTGGAAGATTTCACAAAATTATTCAGAGAACTGCCAAAGGTCGATGCGGGGCTGGCAGCGTCAATTTTCCATTTTGGAGAAGTAAAAATACAGGATCTGAAAAAAGAATTGAACGCAAATGGCATAACTGTGCGTTTGTAAGGAGATATAATGGATATAAACAATCTTAAATTCGACGAAAAGGGGCTTATTCCCGCCGTTGTCGTAGATAACGAAACAAAGGCTGTGCTGACAGTTGCATATATGAATCGCGAGAGTCTTGAAATAAGCGTTAATGAAGGCAGAACTTGCTTTTGGTCCAGAAGCAGACAGGAGCTTTGGAGAAAAGGTGAAACTTCTGGCAATGTTCAGTATATAACAAAAATTGATGCCGATTGCGATGGTGATGCGCTCACGGTGTATGTAAACAAAACAGGACCGGCTTGCCATACAGGAAGCGAATCGTGTTTCTTCAATAACATATATACAAATACTGAGGCTGCGCCTGCTTTTTCTCTCGAAGGACTTGCTTCACTTATTGAGGGTAGAAAAACAGAGAAAAAAGAAGGATCATATACAACCTATTTGTTTGAGAAGGGAATTGATAAGATCCTGAAAAAAGTAGGAGAAGAATGTACAGAGGTCATAATTGCAGGCAAGGCGGACGATAAAGCTGAAACCATATATGAAATTTCCGATCTTGTTTATCACGTGCTTGTGCTTATGGTTGAAATGGGCATATCAATAGAAGATATAAGAAAAGAATTGGCGTCACGCCATGTTATTGACCATAAGATCAAGCAGGAGAAAATGACGAAATGAATATAAGGTCAAATTTGCACACCCACACACCTTATTGTGATGGCGCAGATTCCATAGAGAATTTAATACTCAAGGCAATTGAACTTGGATATGAATCTATAGGCTTTTCCGGACATTCATTTACTGATTTTGACCCACTTCCTTCAATGAATAATTCAGAAGCCAAAGCCTATGCCGAGGAAGTTGTATCCATGAAGCAGAAGTATAAGGACAAAATAGAGGTATATTTAGGCATAGAACAGGATATTTTGTCGCCTGCGCCTCCGTTCAAACCGGATTACATAATAGGAAGCGCTCATTATCTGGATGTGGGAATTGAGAAGGTTTCCGTTGATAACACGGCTGAATTGGCTTGTGATGCAGTGGAAAAGTATTTTTCTGGTGATTGGTTGTCTTTTGCTGAAAAATACTATGAAAGCGCTAAGGATGCTGCAAGAATAACAGGATGTGATATCGTAGGTCATTTTGATCTGGTAACGAAATTTAATGAGGGCAACAGGTATTTTGACGAAAACCATATCAGATACCGTGCAGCAGCAATAGATGCTCTCAGGTATGAAATAGACTATTGTAACCTGTTTGAGATAAATACAGGAGGTATTTACAGAAAGAAAAGAACGACTCCGTATCCTGCTGAGTTCCTTTTGTGCGAAATCAACAGATTGGGAGGCGAGATTATATTCTCCAGTGATAGTCATGATTCTGCCAGCCTTGGGTATATGTTTTCAGAAGCTGTTGAAATAGCCAAAAAATGCGGATTTGTTTATGCAAAAGTACTGAAAAACGGCGTTTTTGAAGATATTAAACTCTGAGAATAAAAAAATGAATAAAAAATATGCAGTTTTTTTGGTTATGTTATATATCAAAAAAAGCTGCATTTTTTTGTTCAAAATGAAATAAAAACCATAAATAGAGATAAAATTTTTTCAATCTTATTGACAATTCTGTACAATGAAAGTATAATGATATTACCAATGTTATTAGGAGGATATACCATGAAAAAACTATTATCTGTTATAGTTACAGTGGCTATGCTCATTTCCTGCATCTCACCTTCTCTGGTGACATTTGCAGCTGATGAACCTGCTCTCATTATTGCAGATGCATCTTTTGACCCCGCGGCTAGAGATGCAAAGGCTACAGCAACTGTTTCTATAGCAAATAACCCCGGATTTTGCTTCGGTGGATTCTATCTCTATTATGATAGCACAAAGCTTGAGGTAAAAGACGGTGCGATCACCAGCCTTGTTGGTGACGCCTATACATTAGAAGCAACTTATAACGTAGCTTCCGGTGATAAGAATCCTGCAAATGCACTTGCTGATGCAGGCGTAGAAGCTTCCGATGATCTCGTTTGTGTTGAAATCATTGTTGAAGGCAATGACGATTATATGCTGGAAGATCTGTTTGCTGTTGAATTCAACGTAATTGCTGAGCTCGCAGAAGGCGAAACACTTACATACGGTGTTGTTCCCGGTGTAGGCAGAAACGATGCGCCTTATAACGCAAATGACGACGATGTTGTTTTTGCAGCAGGTGTTGGTACAATCACAGCAGTTGCTGACCCTAACACACCCATTTACGAGGACAAGCAGTTTGACAGCACAACTGTTTACGCTGACTCCGTTACAGTAAATAAGGGCGTAACAACAGTTGAAGTTGGTTTCGCTGTAGGCGGCACAGGTGAACTTATTGAAGCATACGGTATGAATACACTGGTGTTCAGACTTGTATACCCCAAGGAACTCAAGCTCCTTTCTACAAGACTCGGTGACGTATTCGCTGCGGCTGACAACGGAATCGACCTTGATTCTACAAAGAGCTTTGCTGATCCTGACTATGTACCTTCAAAGGAAATCAAGGATGAGTGCGCTTGGTCCGGTTATGACTGGGAAAATTCTGACGACTATATCGTGTCAGCACTCTTCTCTGATGATGACCCCTACTATCAGTGCAAGAACCGCGGCTATGTTGCATATGCAACTTTCGAAGTTCCCGCTGATGCAGTTGGTACATATGATATCAAACTGATCTCTTGTGAAGAAAACCTCTTTGCAAGTGTTTACGAAACAACAGATGACGTTCCCGAACCCACATACATTCCTTTTGCGATCGATAACGGTTCTATCACAGTTTCTGTTGCAAATTGTAAGCATGAAAATGTTACTGTAACTGAAAAGGCTCCTACATGTACAGAGGCAGGCGTAAGCCAGACTGTATGTGGAGATTGTGGTGTAGTTGTTTCTGAAGAAACAGTTCCTGCTCTCGGTCACAGCGCAGGCGATAAGATTGTTGTAACAGAGCCCACAGTTGAATCTGAGGGTTGGTACGAAATCAAGTGTGGCGTATGTGGTGAAGTTGTTGAATCCGGTGTTATTCCTGCAATCGAAGCGGTAGTATTCACAATCGGTAATGCAACAGCTAAGTATGCTGACGCAGTAACTCTTCCCATCAATGTTAGAGGCAATAATGGTATGTTTATTGCAGCATTTGATGTTGAGTTTGACGCATCTGCTCTTGAATTCAAGGGCTTCACAGCGGGCGATGTATTCCCTGAAGATGCAAACATTAGTGCTGAACTCTATGAGGATGGCAAAGTAAGACTTTACTTTGAATGCGCAGATGTAGCAGATGCTACAGCTGATGGTCTTCTCGGTAATATTGAATTCACAGTAGTTAACGATTCTGCTCTCGCAGGCAAGGTGGTTGAAGTTTCCGCAACAGCTGAAGCTAATAACATCATCAATGCTGACAATGTTGCTCTCAATGCAGTATTTAAGAGTGGTTCCGTAACTGTTGAATCCCGCGAAACAAAGATTTCTGTTGGCAATGTTTCTGCTCCTTTTGGTAAGAATGTGGTAGTTCCTGTAACAGTTGATGGTAACACAGGAATGTTTATCGCAATTCTCGATGTTGCATTCGATGCAGACAAGCTTGATTATGTTGGCTTTACAAACGATGACGTATTTGATGCAGCTAATGTATATGCAGTTGAATACGCTGAAGGTAAGGTTCAGCTTTATTTCGAAGCTAATGAAAATGCAGACGTAACAGCAAACGGCGTTCTTGGTAATCTTGAGTTTGCAATTGCTGACAATGGTCGTCTTTATGATTCTGATATCGCTGTAACACTTTCAGCAGATGCAGATAACATGATTAACTACGCTGGCGAAACATTCGATTATTCTCTTGTTGACGGCGCTGTAACAGTTACTGACCGCGATAAGGTATATATTTCTGACTCTTCCGCTAAATTCGGCGATGAAGTAGTAGTTGACCTGGCAATCTCCAATAACCCCGGATTCTTCATCGGTATCTTCGATGTTAAGTTCGATAGCTCTGTTCTTGATTTCAAGGGCGCAGTTGCCGCTATGGATGAACACATTATCTTCAATCAGCTTGATGAAGGTGTTGTAAGAGTATATGTTGAATCAAAGTCTGATGCTGATATCACAGTAGATGGCGTTATCGCAAGCCTTACATTTGATATTGCTTTTGATTCAGAACTTGCTGGCACAGACCTTGAAGTAGCAGTTGAAATCGCTGAGGTTATCAACTATGCTGGTGAAGATGTTGATCTTGCAGCAGTAACAGGTGTTGTAACACCTCTCGAACGCGAAAAGATCGCTGTAGATGATACAGCAGCTGAATTCAAGCACAACAACAAGATCCCTGTTTCCGTAAGCCTTAATACAGGTTTCTGGGCAG
>JAGAPL010000020.1 GCA_017623255.1 Clostridia bacterium | reverse complement strand
CTTAAAGAGATCGACGCTCTTGCTTTTTCAGGATGCGAAAATCTTCTTGAAGTGAATTTGTTTGAAAGCGTAACTGTAAACGACACCGCTTTTGACCCGAATACTGCAATAATCTATCCTGAAGATGAAGAATGATAAAAACCCCGAAGCCCTTTGTTCATAAGGCTTCGGGGTTTTATTCGTGTGACTAAATTTCAATACGCAGAGTTATATATTCCACGCTTGTCTAATTTGTGGTTTAAAGTATGTTTTCAGGAGCTTGAGGAGCCATATAAGCAAGAGGATCCACTCTCACTCCGTTCTTTCTTATTTCAAAATGCAGGTGGTTACCCTTGGAAAAGCCTGTGGTGCCAACCTTGCCGATAGTCTGACCCCTCGAAACAGTTTGTCCCGCTTTTACAAGCAATGCGCTGCAATGAGCATAAAGTGATGCCATACCGTTTCCATGTTCAATAAGTATGTAATAACCGTAGCTTGAGTGCCAACCTGAAATAAGAACAGTGCCTGCATTTGTTGCATAGATAGGTGTGCCTGCCGCAATTGCAACGTCAAGGGCGTAATGAGGCTTGTTGTTGGGATCGCTTCCGCCGAATTTGCAGGTTATCCAGCCCTGCCCCTTAGGAAGAGGCCACAAATATTCTCCGTCAGCTACTACCTGTGAAGAATTCTGATTCTGCAGGCTTTTTAAATACTCTGTCAATTTCTTATCAAGCTCAGCTTCAGCCTTTTCAGCCTTTTCAAGCTCCGCTTTGTATGCCTGCTCATCTGCTGCCAACTGCTCAATATATCTATTTGCTTTCTCAGCAAGTGCTTTTGCCTCAGCCTTGTCAGCAGAAAGCGTTTGTAAGGTTTCATTTTGCAAAACCATTGAAGCTTCCAGACTATTCTTTTTATCATGAAGCTGCTGCTTTTGATCTTTATACTCAGCCTTGAGTTTTTTATCATAGTCGATCATAGTTTTTATATGCTCAAGACGAGAAAAGAAATCACTGATGCTTGTTGCACCGAATATTATTCCCAGATATCCCGCGCCATTATCCTCCTGCATCATACGGATGCGCAGAGTTATTTTTTCTGAGTAGGTTTCGATCGCCGCTTCACAATCAATTATCTCCTGCTCGGAGACAGCTATGGATCGCTCCAACTCCCCTATAAGAGCTTCGCTTGCGTTGATCTTTTGCTCAAGTGTATATATCAATTCGTCAAGATAAGCCTTCGTTTCAGCCGCCTTGCCGGATTCGTTTTTATTTGCATTTATCTTATTTTTCAGATCCTTTTGCTTTTCTTCAAGATCTGAGATCTGATCTTCATATCCTTTAACCGTTGCATCCTTGGCATATGCCCTCTCCGCCATGAAAAAAGCTGCGCCAAAAACAGTTGCGCACACGATTGCTGCCGACAGCATAAAACTAACTGTTTTGCTTATAGTTCTTCTGAAACTGGTCAATACGAATTCTCCCCTCTATTGTATATTACTCTGGCATTATATCACTTTCTGCTCCATATGTCAAATTTCATACCATGCACGGTTATATCAAAATTTTGATCTTCTTGCCAATTTTGTTGACACAGGCTTTCATAATATGATATTCTAAAAGCAGTAATAAACATGGAGGGTTATATATGAAAAAAGAAAAAAAGTATGCCGGTGCCGACGAAAGAACCCCCTCTCGCGCGCAATATTTTTCATGGATAAATAACACAAATGAAGGATCTACAGAGAAGCAGACTCTTATCAATTTGGATTATTTTGCTTATCTGAAACGCTGCTACAATATGCAGCTTGATATATACGCATGGGATGCAGGAAACCTTGACGGAGCAGCCAACACTTATCAGACAATGGACTCTCCAAAGATCAAAGCACAATACCCCAACGGATATGCTCCCATTGTTGAAGCTGCTGAAAAAATAGGCTGCAGAATGGGCGTTTGGGGAGGCGCTGACGGCTTCGGTGACACAGACGAAAGCGCTGAAGAAAGAATTGAGCAGATGGTTTCTCTGGCAAGAGACTATAACTTTTCTCTTTTTAAGTTTGACACTGTTTGCAGCCAGTTTGACCCTGCCCACGAAAAACATTTTATAAAAATGATGCAGAATTGCCGCAAGTATTCCCCCGATCTGATTCTGCTCAACCACCGTATTCCCCTCAGTCCCGAGGCTGAAAAATATGCCACCACTTTCCTTTTCGGTGGGGCTGAAACATACGTTGACGTTCATATGGCAAACCAGATAACCGCGCCCCATCACAGAGCCTTTATTATGGACAGAGGCCAGACTCCCGATATGGCAAGACTTACTGAAGACCACGGCGTTTGCATTTCTTCAGCTATAGACTTTTTCGAGGATGACCTGATCATTCAGGCGTTTTCAAGAAATCTGATCCTTGCCCCCGAAATATACGGCAACCCCTGGCTTATGCGTGATTTCGAGCAGGCTCGCCTTGCGCGCATATTTAATCTCCACCGTAGATATCGCGACATTCTTGTTGACGGAATGATTATGCCCGAAGGCAAGAATTATCCCGACGGTACAGTTGTGCGCGGCGACCTTTCACGCCGCTTTATCGTTACGGGCAATATGAACTGGAAAGAAAAAGTGATGAACGTTTCTCTCAATCTTTCCATCGGTCTTGCCCCCTGCGATAAAGTTACCGTTATTATCCACCATCCCTATGAAAAGTTCGTGGGAGAATTTGACTGGGGCGAAACGGTTGAAATACCTCTTGAAAGCTTCAGAGCATCTCTTGTTGAAGTTTGTGATTCTAAAATTGCCGACGATATGCCTCGCGGCTGTGAATATGAAGTTCTTCACGAATCTGAGGACGGCAAAATTGATAAGATCAAGATCGTTTCTTCAAACGGAAATACAACTGTTAACGGCAAGCCACTTGATGTTCCCGCGTTTGACAATACTCTCGGCGCACCTAAAGCATTGTCAGAGCTTGATGCAGACACCTTTGCTCCTATGCCTGAAAACGCCGATCAGCTGCTGGAAGTGGCAATGTTCGCGCAGGACCACGACTCTCTTGAAATTCGTTCACTGAGAAGATCGGGAGAAACCGCAATTCCCGAAGTTAAAGCTGCGCGCGACGTTTTCTTTGACCAGAAAACATATAAGCTTCGCGGATGCGAAAGCAGATTTGCTTTTGACGGAAATGATGACACCTTCTTTGACGGAACATCTAAGGTTTTCCACGGCGACTATGGTTACCGTATGGACGGCGGTTGCCTGAGAGTTGACTTTGGCGCGGAATACGAAGCTGACAGCATCTATTTTGAATATTTTGATTCCGACGCAGTTGAAAGCGGATATTGGGCAAGCTCCACAAAGCAGACACTCACTCCCATCTGTGACTATTCCACAGACCTGAAGAATTGGACGGATACATATATTGACGAGGTTCATACTATCAGACGTCAGGATCAGGAGGTTGTTTTCGGAATTATCCATAACATCAAAACTTACAGCGGCAGCCGCAAATATGTGACATACCCCATAAACGATAAGATTCGTTACTTCCGTATGCCCTGCCCCCTCGATCACATCCATAAGATCGCTCTTATTAAAGACGGCAAGGAAATAGAGCTCTCTGACCCCAGAGTAAACAACCTTCTTCCTGCAGGACGCAAGGTCGATCATTGCAAAGAGCTTGACACATTTATCAATGCTTGTGATTATACCGAAGGCTGCTATCTTGCAGTTGGACTTGAAGGCTATCACGGAGCCGAGGGCGCATATGCAGTTATCGAATGTGACAAAAAGATTTACGGCGCGCCCGATCGCTCTCCTTCATATAAGACAAATGCTTGGGAATATATCACAGCAGCCGGTAGCGCAGTTGACCATCACTACACCTTCTATTTCCCCCTCACAAAGGATATGTGCGATAAGAACATTAAGGTGACCGTTCTCGGTATGAATAACGATCTTACAGACTACGGCATCAGATGCTTCCTTTGCCAAGCGAACAACGAACCTGAAGGAATCGTTGTTGATCTGAAGTAAATAATGCTAAATTGAAGAGGAGAGGCACAGCCTCTCCTCTTTGTTATATATTGATCAAGTGAAATATGATAAATTATTGTTTAGCGTATAAGCCTTCCCCTTGAGGGGAAGGT
>JAGAPL010000125.1 GCA_017623255.1 Clostridia bacterium | reverse complement strand
GTCCAAAAAGCATTGGTTAAAGGACAAATCATATTTGATGGATTTCTGATACAGTTATCAAATATGGCAATTCAATCTCTATGTGTAAGGACCGACGAGGACGTCGGTCCCTACGGAAATTTGCCACGCTAAACGATAATTTATCTGCCGTCTTATGCGGGAGTATGATATCCTCCCCTACAAAGAGCTAAACCATAATTCACCATAACAATAGCAAATCCCGATTCTTCTTTTTTATATAACCGGTTGATTTGACGATTTTTTTGTGATATAATGTATTATTCAGAATTTAACCTTACAAAAAGGAGAAATATATAATGGTAAAGCTTATAAGACACGGCGTTTATTATACAAACGGCGCTTTTGTCACAGAAGGTCCCGCACCTGAGATTGCCCGCAAGGGTACAATGGCGTCCTCCATTCTCGCCTCTCACAACGTTGGCGGAGATGAAAAGGATCTTAAGATCAAATTTGACGCTCTGGCTTCTCACGATATCACTTACGTTGGTATTCTTATGACAGCAAGAGCAGGCGGACTCACAGAGCTCCCCTTGCCCTACGTTCTCACAAACTGCCACAACTCTCTTTGCGCAGTTGGCGGAACTATCAACGAAGATGACCATATGTTTGGTCTCTCTGCTGCTAAAAAGTACGGCGCTATCTACGTGCCTGCTCATCAGGCGGTTATTCACGCATTTATGCGCGAAATGATGAGTGGATGCGGCAAGATGATCCTGGGCAGTGACAGCCACACTCGTTACGGTGCTCTCGGTACAATGGCTATCGGTGAGGGCGGCCCCGAGCTTGTAAAGCAGATCCTCTCCCGCACTTATGACGTTAAGAGCCCCGACGTTATTGCAGTTCGCCTCACAGGCGCACCCCGTCCCGGCGTTGGTCCTCAGGACGTTGCTCTTGCTCTTATCGGCGCAGTTTTCTCTGACGGATTCGTTAAGAACAAGGTTCTTGAATTCGTTGGTGACGGCATAAAGAACCTTCCCATCGAATTCCGTAACGGCATTGACGTTATGACAACGGAAACAACCTGCCTTTCTTCCATCTGGGTAACAGACGAAGAAACAGAGAGATATTTCACAGTTCACGGCAGACCTGAAGCATATAAGAAGCTTGAGCCTGCTGATATGGCATACTATGAAGGCGCAGTTGAAATTGATCTTTCCAAGGTTGAGCCTATGATCGCTCTCCCCTTCCATCCTTCCAACACTTACACTATCCGCGATCTTAACGAAAACGCAGGCGATATTCTCCGCGCAGTTGAGCTTAAGGGCGAAGCACAGCTTGGTCTTGCTCCCGGAACACTTCGCCTCACAGATAAGATCGATCCTGCAACAGGCAGAGTTAAGGTTGACCAGGGTGTTATCGCAGGATGCGCCGGCGGTACATTTGATAACCTCAGCGCCGCTGCTGACATTCTCCGCGGCAAGTCCATCGGCCCCGACGCTTTCGCTCTTTCCGCATATCCTGCTTCTCAGCCCGCATTTGTGCGTATGCTTGACACAGGCATTGCATCCGATCTTATGAGAGCAGGCGCAACGCTCAGAACAGCATTCTGCGGTCCTTGCTTCGGCGCAGGTGACGTTCCTGCAAACGGCGGTCTCTCCATCCGTCACTCCACAAGAAACTTCCCCAACCGCGAAGGCTCCAAGCCCGGCGAAAAGCAGTTTGCATCCGTTGCTCTTATGGACGCTCGCTCCATTGCGGCAACAGCAGCTAACGGCGGCGTGCTCACAGCGGCTGACGAGCTTGACGTAACATACAACAAGCCCGAATACGTATTTGACAAGTCTATCTATGAAAACCGTTGCTGGTTTGGTTATGGCAAGCCTGACTCCGATGTTGATCTGAAGTTCGGTCCCAATATTGTAGACTGGCCCAGAATGAAGAAGCTTTCCGATAACGTTGTTCTCGGTGTTGCAAGCGTTATTGATGACGACGTAACAACAACAGACGAGCTTATCCCCTCCGGTGAGTCTTCATCCTACCGTTCCAACCCCTTCCGTCTTTCCAGACTCACACTTTCCCGTCGTGATCCTGAGTATGTAAACCGCGCTGATGCAGTTGCGGCAACAGCTAAGAAGGCTGACGGTGAGGAATATGATGAAAACCTCATTTCCGAAACAGTTGAGCAAACACTTCGCGCAGCTGTTGCAGCTTATGAAGCTGAAAACGGTGCTCTGTTTGGTTCAATAGGAGTAGCAAGCCTTGTTTGCGCGGTTCGCCCCGGCGACGGAAGCGCAAGAGAGCAGGCAGCATCCTGCCAGAGAGTTCTCGGCGGCGCGGCAAACATTGCTCGTGACTATGCAACAAAGCGTTATCGCTCTAACCTTATCAACTGGGGTATGCTCCCCCTCCGCTGCGATGAAATGGATATCGGCAAGTGCAAGGGCAGCGGCGAAGGCGAAATCTCCTGCGGCGACTGGGTTATCATCCCCGGTGTTCGCGAGGCTATAGCTTCCGGCGCAGAAAGCTTTGACGGATATCTCTATCACAGCGAAAACGGACGTCTCACAAAGCACACCTTCAACGTAGGCACTCTCACAGATGACGAAAGAAAGATCATCCTTGCAGGCAGCCTCACAGGTCGCACTCTTGAGGAAAAAGAAGAGAATAAATAAGTGATTTTTATGCGGGGAGGGACTTTTTATAAAAGTCCCTCCCCGTACCCCACCGAAAACAAAAAGGATTAAATGATAAAGGACTTATAGGTCCGACAAGGAGCTTTTATGCCCAAGTATATAAATGTGCGCGGCGCACGCGTACACAATCTTAAAAATATAGATGTCACCATTCCCCGTGACAAGCTTGTAGTTTTAACCGGACTTTCAGGCTCCGGAAAATCCTCACTTGCTTTTGACACGGTTTATGCAGAGGGACACCGTCGCTTTGTGGAAAGTCTTTCTTCCTATGCAAGAATGTTCCTCGGGCAGATGGACAAGCCTGATATAGATTCTATTGAAGGTCTTTCTCCTGCAATTTCAATCGACCAGAAAACAACGTCGAAAAATCCACGTTCCACTGTAGGAACGGTTACAGAAATATATGACTATCTCCGTCTTCTTTATGCTCGCCTCGGCGTGCCCCATTGCCCCGTCTGCGGCAAGGAGATAAGACAGCAGACAACCGACCAGATAATCGACCGCATTATGTCCCTTCCCGAAGGCACCCGTTTTATGCTTCTTTCTCCCGTTGTGCGCGGCAAAAAGGGTAGACACGAAAAGGTTTTCGAGCAGGCAAAGAAAAGCGGTTTTGTTCGTGTTCGCTGTGACGGAAGCATTTATGATCTCAGTGAGATTTTTGAGCTTGATAAAAATCAGCGCCACACTGTTGAGATCGTAATTGATCGTCTTGTTATAAAAGACGATATTCGTTCTCGCCTTAACGACAGCGTTGAAACAGCTCTTCGCGAAAGCGGCGGAACGCTGACGGTTGTAACCGTACCTCGTGATGGCGAAGGCGAGGAAATAAACTTTTCAACAAACTATGCCTGCGAAGAGCACGGCATCAGCTTCGGTGAGCTTGAACCCCGAATGTTTTCCTTCAACAATCCCTATGGAGCCTGCAGCCATTGCTCGGGTATCGGCATTATGCGCCGCATTTCCAAGGAAAAGATCATGCCCGATATGTCTCTTTCTCTTCTTGAAGGGGGAATTGCGGTAAACGGATTCAAAACGCTTGATCCTGAAACCTGGACAGGACCTCTTATCGAGGCTGTGGGAAAATCTCACGGTTTTAAAATGGATCAACCCCTTTCCACATTTTCCGACAGCGCAATGAAAGCGCTTCTCTATGGAACGGGAAATGAAACTTACGATATAATCCGCGGCTTCAACGGATATTTCAGGCCGCAGAAGACTGCTTTTGAAGGCGTTATAAACACCATCACTCAGCGTATGGAGCAGGGCGGATACGATAACGAATATTATGAGCAGTTTATGGAGGAGCTTGATTGCCCCAAGTGCGGCGGTTCAAGACTTAATCCCGAGGTGCTTGCCGTAACCGTTGGCGGACTTAATATTGATCAGTTCTGCCGTCTTTCAGTAACGGCTGCCCTTGATTTTGTAAACGGGCTTGAATTTTCTGAAATGGAAATGCAGATCGCAAGAGAGATCATAAAAGAATTGAAGGCCCGCCTTGGATTTCTTTCAAGTGTTGGCCTTGAATATCTGACTCTTGCCCGCCGAAGCGGGTCCCTTTCAGGCGGCGAGGCTCAGCGAATCCGCCTTGCAACACAGATCGGTTCATCCCTTGCAGGAGTGCTTTATATTCTTGACGAACCCAGCATCGGTCTTCATCAGAGAGATAACTCAAAGCTGATCGCAACCCTTAAAAAGCTCCGCGATCTTGGCAACAGCGTTATCGTTGTTGAGCATGATGAGGAAACGATGGAAGAATCGGACTATATTATAGATATCGGACCCGGTGCAGGAATCCACGGCGGTGAGATAGTTGCTAAAGGAACACCTGCCGAAATCAAGAAAAATAAAAATTCAATCACGGGCGCTTTCCTTTCCGGCAGAAGAAAGATCGCGGTTCCCGAAAAGAGAAGAAGCGGCAACGGCAAGTTTCTGACGGTTGTCGGCGCAAAGGAAAACAATCTGAAGGATATTAACGTAACCATCCCTCTGGGCACGTTCACCTGCGTAACGGGAGTGTCGGGTTCGGGAAAATCTTCTCTTGTCAATATGATCATCCATAGAGTTCTTGCCTCTGAGCTTAACGGCGCGGTAACGTGGCCCGGCAAGCACAAGGAAATAAAAGGAATGGAGCATCTTGATAAGATCATCACAATCGACCAGAGTCCCATCGGCAGAACTCCCCGTTCAAATCCCGCAACCTATACGGGCCTTTTCACCGATATCAGAGAGCTTTATGCAAAAACGCCTCAGGCAAACCTGCGCGGATATAAATCGGGCAGATTCTCCTTCAATATAAAAGGCGGACGTTGTGAAGCCTGCCAGGGCGACGGTGTGAAAAAGATAGAAATGCATTTTCTTCCCGACGTTTACGTCACCTGTGACGTTTGCCACGGCAAGAGATATAACAGAGAAACTCTTGAGGTCAAATATAAGGATAAGAGCATTGCCGACGTGCTTGAGATGACAGCGGAGGAGGGCGCAGAATTTTTCTCCGAGATCCCCAAAATTTCATCGCGTCTAAAAACGATGTGCGATGTGGGTCTGGGGTATGTTAAGATAGGTCAGTCTTCAACAACTCTTTCGGGCGGCGAGGCGCAGAGAGTTAAACTTTCAGCGGAGCTTTCAAGACGCAGCACGGGCAAAACCATATATCTGCTTGACGAGCCCACAACGGGTCTTCATACGGCGGACGTTGAAAAGCTCATCGAGGTGCTTCAGCGCCTTGTTGATGCAGGCAACACGGTTCTTGTTATTGAGCACAACCTTGATATGATAAAAACTGCCGACTATATTATCGACCTTGGCCCCGAGGGCGGTGACGGCGGCGGACAGGTCGTTTGCTGCGGCACTCCCGAGGAGGTTGCTAAGTGTGAGGGCTCATATACGGGCAAATACCTTGCAGAAAAGCTGAAATAAAAATATGAGATATTTGAAACTTATAGCAGTGATGCTTTTTGCCGTGCTATTGTGCGCCTGCTCAAAGGGGGATAAAGAGCGAACGGAATATCCCATAGGCGAGCTTGGAACCCAAATTGCAGAGAACTCTTCCGAAATAAACACGAAGATTTTGCTTGATGCGTCTTTGGCTGAAATAAACGGAGAGGGCGCGACTTTGGAAAACGGAGTTCTCACTATTTCAAAGGGCGGCAGCTATGCTCTTTCAGGCAGCTTCAACGGCAAAGTTGTGGTGGAAGTCACAAAAGAGGAGCAGGTGGAGCTGGTGCTTGACGGCGTCAGTATATATTCTGAAAACAGCGCGGCAATATATGTGAAAAGCGCGGACAAAGTCGTCATAAATCTTGCCGATGAAAGCGAAAATATTTTGTACGACGGAGAAACTTACGCTGTAGAAAGCGGCGCGGAGCCTTCTGCCTGTATATACAGCGCAGATGATCTGACTATCTGCGGCAGCGGAACGTTTAAAGTCAATGCCAATTGCCGAAATGGTATCCAAACTAAAAACGACCTGAGAATAAAAGGCGGAGAGTTGATAGTTTCGGCACCCAAAAATGCACTGAAGGGTAAGGATAGCGTTCAGATAAGCGGAGGAGTCATAACGGTCACGGCTGCAACGGATGCGATCAAAAGTGATAACGAAAAAGAGGAAGACCGCGGCAAAGTGGTGATTGGCGGCGGAGAGCTTAACCTTTCTTGCCAGGATGACGGAATCCAGGCTTTCCGAAGTGTTCAGATAAGCGGTTGCAGCATAGAAATAGATGCAGGCGATAAGGATATCAATTGCGATGGAAAAGTCGAGATTGAAGAAGGCTGCATTTTAAATGAAGAATAAGAAAAAGCCTGCGAAAGCAGGCTTTTTTGTTGCGGTAAACGAGAATTTAGAGTAATACGAAATTCGACAACCGTAGGGCGGCTTGCCCTGGGTCCGCCCTACAGGTATCCGCCACAATTATACCGCTAAACGATAATTTAGTGCTGCACATTGCCGGATTGTTTTTATCGACCTTTTTTGAAAAAGGTCGCGGGTTATTAGGGCGGAGCCCTGATTCGCTCGTCGCAACGAGCGAAAAACCTATTACTCACCGGAGATCCAAGGGGCACAGCTCCTTGGTCGCTCTCTGCAGAGAGCGAAATCCCCCAGTTAGTGTATGGCAGTTGTTAGTGAAGGCTTATACCGCTAAACGATAATTTATCTTCTTCACCTCGGCAAAGATTCAAAGATACAATATATTGTATCACGTTCATACTTTTGTTGTTGAAAAGGGGCAAGATGTGTGTTATAATAAAGGGTAATAAACAAAAAGGTTGGTCGAATCTATGAAAATTCTTCACACAGGAGATCTGCATCTTGACAGTCCTTTTGCAACCTCTCAGGCAGAGCGCGGAGAACAGGCAAAAAGAGAACTGAGAAAGATTTTTTCTGATATAATCGCATATGTAAAAAATAATTCCGTTGATCTTCTGCTCATTTCGGGCGATCTGTTTGATTCAGGCTTTGCCACGAGAGAAACGGCTGCGCTGCTTTCCTCCGAGCTTGAAAGAGCTGAGTGCCCCGTTGTTATTGCCCCCGGTAATCACGACCCCTTTGATGAAAACAGCATTTGGAAAAAGAAAACATTTTCTGAAAACGTACATATATTTGTAAGTGAGCAGCTTTCATATTTCGATTTTGAGGAGCTTGGCGCAAGGGTTTATGGTTACGCGTTCACTTCTCAGTATATGAAGGGCTGCCCCATTGAAGCTAAAACTGTTGAGGGTGATAAGATAAACATTCTTTGCGCACACGGTGACACAGCGTCTCCTCTCTCTCAGTATTGCCCCATTGCGCCTGCAGCTCTCAGCGCTTTTGGCGCAGATTATGCGGCGCTCGGACATATTCATTCTCCCGAGGCGGCAAACGAAGCACTTTGGCAGAAGGGAATTTCAGCGGCATACTGCGGATGCCCTCAGGGACGTGATTTCGGTGAGTGCGGCGTTAAAGGCGCTTGGCTTGTGGAAATTGAGAAAAACGGAAATGAAGCAAATGTCAACCGTCAGTTTGTTCCTTTCTCTATCAGTGTTTATGAGGACAGAGAGCTTAAGGTGGATGGAGCTGAAACTGCGGCAGATATGATAAGCGAGCTGCGCACCTTCATTGAAAATGAAGATTTCGGAGAAACAACTCATCTGAGAGTGGCTCTCAGCGGTTATACAGCTCCCGGACTTGTTGCTCCCTGCGAGGAGATCGAGGTGCAGTGCAAGGAAGGTCTTCTGTCACTTACGGTTATTGACGAAACCGTACCTCAGATGTCATCAAACGAGCTTGAATGTGACAGAGGAATCAGAGGTGAGGTGTATCGTCTTCTGGCAGAAACTATTGAAAACGGAACACCTGATGAAAGAAAGAATGCCATTGCGGCACTTCGCTATGCCCTGGCGGCACTTGGCGGAGAAAGTATCTGATTATTGACGGAGGAAAAATATGTACATAAAAACTATCCACATTGATTCCTTCGGCGGAGTCAGAGGAAAAACCATCGAGCTTTCAAAGGGACTTAATATAATTGAAGGCAGCAACGAAAGCGGAAAAAGCTCCGTTGCAATGTTTATAAAATTTATTTTTTACGGACTTTCCGGCAGAGGCGTTGACGGCGCAATGAGCGAGCGCCGCCGATACGTTAACTGGGAAACGGGAAGCGCCGCAGGCTATATCATTCTTGTAAAAGGAGATATAACATATCGCATTCAAAGAGAACTTTACGTTTCCGATGATGCCGCAAGAGAAAGAGTGAGCATCATCAACGAGGAAACGGGCGAGAAAATGTTCAAGGGAGAGGTGCCCGGAATGGCACTGCTCCGTATGCCTGAGCAGATGTTTTATAACTCTGTTTTCGTGCGCCAGCTTTCTGATGCTTCTATTGACGGAAGCGGAATGTCCGAGGCAATAGAAAACATTCTCTATTCCGGAGATGAAGAGGTCAGCACAAGGCGCGCTGTTGAACGCCTTGAAAAAACCAGAAAGGTTCTGCTTCATAAAAACGGAAACGGCGGAAGGATTTATGATATCCGCCGCGAAAAAGCACGTCTTGAAGCTGAACTTAAAGAAGCAATGGTCAAAAACGCTGAGATAATGGATATCGAGGGCGCCGTTGCTGACAGCAACGAGCTTATTGCATCAAGAGAGCGCAACGCGGCTCGTCTTGATGAGATAGTAACAAGCTATGATAAGCTTAGAAAGCTTGATTCTCTCACTGAGCTTGAAAAGCTGGAGAGTGAGCAGAATAAGCTGAAGGCTATGCTTGAAGGCTATCGCACAGTTGAGGAAATTGAACGCGACTCAGATGAACTGCGCGGAATTGCGGCCAAACGTCGTGAAGCTGAAATGAAGCTGAGAAGCGTGCGAGTTAACATAAACACTCTTGATAAAACTCTTCCCCCTCCCATCAGCGAGGAAGAAAAGGAAAGAGACAGAATGGACGTGGCAATTGCAAGAGCAGCTCTTGCAAAAAAGAAAAGCTGCTTCGGCTTTTCTCTGGCACTTTTTATTCTCACTGTGTTTTGCGGTGCAGGTGCTGTTTTCCTGCTGGGTGTGGATAAATCTCTTGCTATGCTGGCAGGAGGTGCCGCGGCGGTTATGCTCTTTGTTGCAATAGTGCTGCTTTGCATCAGCATTTCTTCACTTAAGCGCCACAACAGTATTCTTGATAAATGGAATGCTGTCAGCGCAGACGAAGTTGAGTTTATGGGACAGGAAAAGATCCGCGTCAGTGAAATGCTTCGCAGTGAGGATTCTGAATACGGCAAGCTTCATCGCGATGAGGTTCTTTTCAATAACGAAAGAGAAGCGTTTATTCGTCGCCAGAGAGAAGCGGCTGCAAAATTTGCCGATGATGTTCCCGATACCGATACTATGACAGAAAACGCCCTTGCTGCTGCGGCTGCAATGGTGAGAGAGATAAATATATTCACAAGAGAATATGACACAGTCAGCGGCAAGCTTTCCGTTATGGGAACGAAAACCGCTAAAGAAAGACAAGCTATAAGAGACGCGGCGTCAGCGGCTCTTGAAAGTGAGGCAGGCAGAACTGCTTCTGAAATGAGCAAAGCGGAATATGAAAAAACCGTTCGCGACAGAGGATTTTTTCTCAGCACAGCTGAAGCCCAGCGTCGTCGCCATGCAGAGCTTGAGAAAAAGCTTGGGGCACTAAGCGTAAATGCAGTTTCTCCCTCTGAAATTGCAGAGAAGATCGCAGAGCTTGATAAGGAATATGAAGAATCAACTGCCAAATATAACGCTATAGCTCTTGCTCTTGAAACAATAACAAAGGCAGGCGAAAACCTGAGAGCATCTCTCCTTCCCAGAATCGTGGGCGAGGCGGGCGCGCTTCTCGGTGCGTTTACGGAAGGCAAGTATACAGGTCTGGGAGTTGACCGCAACTTCAATATGAGCTATGCTCCGGGTGGGTATACAAGAGAAGCTGATTATATGTCAGCAGGAACGAGAGATGCTGCATATCTTAGCCTACGAAGCGCGCTTATGAAAGTGCTTTTCCCGGGCGATGCGCCTATGGCGGTTTATGATGAAAGCTTTGCAAGAATAGACGAGGAGCGCCTTGGCCGTCTTCTCTCCATTCTTTCAGCCGCAGGCGAAGAGGGGATACAGTCCCTTGTGTTCACTTGCCGCACCATTGAAGGCGAAAAAAGAGGCAGTGACACTCCTGTTATAAAGCTGTAATACATTATTTTTTAGGAAGGAAGTTTGATCTATGGATACCGAATATCTCAAACGGGTAGGGCGATATATAGTAACGGCGATTCTTGCCCTTGGAATAATAGTATATTTCGGATATCATATATGGAGCACCTTCAAGCCCGATGTGAAAACCGAAGCGGTTTTTCAGTCAACCGTAACAAAGGCTGTTGATGCCGACGGGTATATTTTCAGAAGCGAAGTTCCCTTGAATGCAAGCTCTTCAGGCACTCTTGTGCCCTCGGTTTCCGAGGGAGAGAGAGTCCGCGCTTACGGCGAGGCGGCAGGCATATACAGCAGCGCCGATCCTGACACAGTTGAAAGAATAAACGAAATTGATGTGCAGATAGAAATGCTCAGCGCTGCGTCCGTCGACAACACCATCACTCTCAAGGACGCGGCTAAAATAGATAACGAGCTTTACAGCGTTATGACACAGATAAGGCAGGCACTTTCCAAGGGAGATTCGGAAACTGCAAATAATCTTCGCGCCGAGCTTATTTCAGGCACAAACAAAAAAGATATTCTGATGGGCAACAGCGGAGACGTAGCTGTGCGACTCAGTGAATTGAGAACTCAGCGAAACGAGCTTGTTTCTCAGCTTGGAAGCAGAACAGAAGCTGTCACAACACAGAAAAGCGGATATTATTTCAGCGAGAGTGACGGATATGAAACATTGTTTGATCCCGCGATTTTTGACGGCGCTGATTACGACACTTTGAAAAACCTTGTTGCAGGCAGTCCGTCGGGAGCATCCAATGCAGGAAAAATAGTAACTGATTCCAAGTGGTATACGGTTTGCTTCGTGGATAGCGGAGTAGGTTCTCATCTGAAAGAGGGCGAGTGGAGAAATATCACTTTTGCTTATAACGGCGATCTCACACTTGAAATGAAGCTGGAACAGCTCATTCGCGGTGAAAACGGTTATGCTTGCGTATTCTCCACAACGGTGATGCCCGATTCTTTTGAATATACAAGAGTTCAGCCTGTGAAAATTTCCATGGCTGAGTATACAGGCTTTAAGATTCGCATAAGTGATGTGCGCATCATTGACGGCAAACAGGGCGTTTACGTTCTTGACGGAAGCACGGTGCGATTCAGACTTGTTTCAATAATAACCGACTACGAAGGATATTATATTGTAGAAACCGATCCCGAAGTGGAAATACCCGAGGAAGATGACAGCGCAGAAACCGATGGCAAGGAAACGGAGCCGGAGGAGAAGACTTACAGATATCTTAAGCTGCATGATCTGATCGTCACAGAGGGAACAGGTCTTTATGATGGCAGAATACTTGGAAAATAACGGGTGAACATATGGACAAAATGAGAAAAGAAATAATACGCGAGAATTATAAGCGTGTTATGGATAAAATAGAAGAAGCAAAGGCAAAAAGCCCCTATCATCAGCAGGTAACTCTCCTTGCGGCAACCAAAACAGTTCCCGCAGAGGAGATCATATTCGCAATAGAAGAGCTTGGGCTTCCCATGGCGGGAGAAAATAAAGTTCAGGAGTTTCTCTCAAAATACGATGATCTGAAGGGTAAATGTCCCCTGCATCTTATTGGTCATCTTCAGACAAATAAGGTCAAGAGTATCGTTGGTAAGGTGGATATGATACAGTCGGTGGATAGTGTGCGCCTGGCAAATGAAATCGCAAAGAGAAGCCTTGAAAAAGGAATCGTAACAGACGTGCTTTGCGAGATAAATATAGGTAAAGAAGAAAACAAGGGCGGAATTATGCCCGAGTCGGCAGATGAATTTGCACATCAGCTTCTTGAAACTGACGGAATACGTTTTCGCGGGTTTATGACAATGGCTCCCTTTGGTTGCACAAATGACGAATATAAAAAATATTTTAGCAAAACATATAATATTTATCTTGACATTTTGGGAAAAACATCGCATAATATAATAGAACCTATATTATCTATGGGAATGAGCGATAGTTTTGAGGCTGCAATTGAAGAGGGTGCCACGCTCGTCCGAGTGGGCAGCTCCATTTTTGGCAGCAGATTTTATCCTGAAAAGGAACATTAAATTTAAAATTTATTTGTTTTACGGAGGTATACACTACCATGGGTATCGTTGATAATATCAAGAAGAGAATGGGCGGCATGGTTGACGACAACTATGACGAAGGCTACGAGGATGACGGCTACTACGCTGATAACTTCGGTTCCTACGAAAACGACGACGCTGATATGACTATGGGCGGCGCAGCTCCTGCAGGCGGCGTTGGCATGGGTACAGGCATGGGCGGCGTTCAGATGGGCAGCGGCATCAGCATTTCCGGCAACTCCGGCAGCGCGCTTGAGATGAAGGTCGTTAAGCCTGATTCTTTCGACAGCGTGGCTCAGATCGCAGACCATCTCCTCTCCAAGAGAACTGTAGTTCTTAACCTTGAGAACACAAATAAGGAAACAGCTCGTCGTCTTATCGACTTCCTTTCCGGTGTTGCATATTCTATTGATGGTTCTCTCAAGAAGATCGCATCCAATGCATACGTAATCACTCCCAGCAACGTAGATGTTGGCGATGCTAAGCTTAGCCGCAAGGCTCAGGCTGCACCTGCACCCGCAGCACCTGCACAGGCTGAGGAAAGCGCTGACGAATTCGGCGACTATTGATTTTGCAAAATTCAAAGAATTTTATAAATAAGGCGGGAAGCCTTCCTGCCCTAACTGATGAAGAGCGACTGCTGATTTCGAGGGCAGCGGAACTTTCCGCGCGCTGCGACTATTCGGCAGTCGCATCGTGTTTTTTATCCCCGAGAGAGCAGAGGATCCTTTTTGAGTCCGGTGCGGCGGCAGGCGGATTTTTCTATGGCGGCGCCTTGGGCGCAACAAGACGTAAGCTTGTATTCCTCCCCGGATGGATTGAGTGTGACAACAGTGCTTGCGACAATGCTTTTTCGCCTGAAAAGGAACTTCAGCTGGAGGAGCTTCTTTCTTCTTATGGCTGTGAAGATATGATGAGCGAGTTTTATGTACCTCTTCATCTGAAATGCAGTGGATATGAAAAGCTTTCTCACAGAGATTGGCTTGGCTCTCTTATGGCGCTTGGCATAAAAAGAGAAACTGTTGGCGATATCTGCTTTTTTGAAGGCAAAGCCTATGTGTTTGCAGAGCCAAAGGCGGCGGCTTATATAGAGAACGAGCTGAAAAGAGCAGGCAGAGCTAAGGTGTCGGCTGAGATATGTTCGCTTCCTGAAGATTTCAGAATAGAGCTGAATTATGAGAATGTGAGCACAACCGTTGCCTCTCCCAGAATAGACGGAGTGGTGCGCGCCCTTTGCAATATGTCAAGGGACGATGCGGCGCAGCTTGTTGAGTCAGGCTTTGTGGAGCTGAATTATTTCACCGAAACCGAAGTGGATGCTAAAATTTCAGGCGGGGATATTATAAGCGTGCGCGGTCACGGTAAGTATATCGTGGATAGCGCTGATGAACAGACGAAAAAAGGCCGCGTCAGAATTGCGGCGCGTAAACTTGTATAAATGTGTAAGAGGAGTAATGCTATGAACTGTAAATACGGTTTCAAGGTTGTAAGAAAAGGATATGATCCTGCCGAGGTTGATGCATATATCGACACTCAGCTTGAAAGAATGACAGCAATGCAGGAGCAGAACGCAGGGCTTATGCGTAAGCTTTCTGAGGCTCAGGATATGATCCGTCATTATTCTGCAACAGAAAAGTCTCTGAGAAACAGCATTGCTCAGTCAAAGCGCGGCGCGGCTGATATGCTTAACGATGCGAGAGAGCGCAGCACTAATCTTGTGGACACGGCAAGAATCGAATGTAACAGAATCGTTGATGAGCTTGATGCCAAAATTGAGGAGAGATATAAAACTCTTGACGAGATCAAGGCAAATGTCGTTCGCTTCAAGCAGGAGCTTTTCCAACTCTACAGCGATCATATTGAAATGGTTGAATCTCTTTCCGAAGCAGCTGAAAACTTTAAATATGAGCCTGATTTTGCAGTTCTCTCTCAGGCAATTGATGAGTTTGAAGAGGCGGCAGAGGTTGTTGAAGAACCGGAAGTTCCCGAATTTCCCCAGTGCCCTGAAAACAGCTTTTTTGAGGTAACCGAGGAAGAGGATGTTGAAGAAGAAATTGATGAGCCTGCTGTGGCTTCGGAGCTTGAATTTGGTTTTGAAGAGGCAGATGTTGTTGAAACAGTTGAAGAGCCTGTAGCTGAAGCTGAAATTGAAGAAGCTGCTGACGATGAAATGTTTTTTGAAATTTCCGAGGAGGAAATGAAAGCGGCAGAAGCACTCTTTGATGAAGAGGCGGTTCCTGCTCCTGCAGAAGATGTGGTTGAAGAAACTGCTGAAGAAACTGCTGAAGAAATAGCGGCTTTTGAGGGCGATGACGATATGTTCATCACCGACAGAGAAGAGATCAAAGAAAAAGAAGACCTTTTCAATTTCCTTAAGGATTTCGTAAACGGAAGCGAGGAATAAAATGCTCCTTTGCGCGATTCTCATTATTCTCTCTGTTGCGGCAGACCAGATAACAAAGCATCTTGTGCTGGCAAATATCGCAATGTATGAAGACGTTGCTGTGCTGCCCGGAATATTCCACTTTACGTATATTGAAAACAAAGGCGCCGCTTTCGGTATGCTGGCAAACAACCGTTGGGTGTTTCTTTTGATATCAACTGTTGCGATTGCAGCCTTTGTCTTCTATATTATAAAATACAGACCTAAAGATATCCTTTTGAGAATTTCTCTCTCCTTCGTGGTGGGAGGCGGTATAGGCAATATGATCGACAGATGCTTCAGAGGAAGCGTTGTGGATTTTATTGAAGTGGATTTTATAGATTTTTATGTTTTCAACGTGGCTGATATATTTGTTTGTGTCGGCTGCGGACTTATGGTTCTTTATATTATCCTTTCGGAGATAAAGGATAGCAAAGCTAAAAAGGCAGAAAAGGAATTAGCAAATGCAGATAAATCAGAATGAGCCAAGCTATAGCCTGTCCGTTGCGACGGAAAAGGCGGGGGCAAGGCTTGATAGCTTTATTGCAGGTGAAACGCCCCTGAGTCGCAGCGCGACGCAGGGGCTTCTTGAAGAAGGACGAATCCTTGTAAACGGAAAAGGTGTAACGAAAAGCTGTAAGCTGAAGGCGGGGGACAGCGTGGAGGTGTTCCTTCCTGAAGCGAAAGAGTGCGAGGCTGAGCCTGAAGATATCCCTCTTGATATCGTTTACGAGGATGATGACGTTATAGTAATAAACAAACCTCAGGGAATGGTGGTCCATCCTGCTCCGGGACATTCAAGCGGAACTCTTGTGAACGCTCTTATGTTTCATTGCAAGGATAGCCTTTCCGATATAAACGGAGTTATCCGTCCGGGGATAGTCCACCGTATAGACCGCGACACAAGCGGACTTCTGATTGTGGCTAAAAATAACGAAGCGCATCTGGGTCTTGCGGCTCAGCTTGAAGACCATAGTCTTTCAAGAGTTTATAAAACCATCCTTTGCGGCAGACTTGGCGGTGAAGGAACGGTTGATGCTCCTATTGGCCGACATAAAACTGACAGAAAGAAAATGGCTATTTCTCAGGAAGGACGCCGCGCTGTGACTCATTATAAACAGCTTGAAGAACTTGAAGGCGGATTCTGCCTTGCTGAGATGAGGCTTGAAACGGGAAGAACTCACCAGATAAGAGTTCATATGGCTCATATAGGCCACCCTGTGCTGGGGGATCCCGTGTATGGCAGACCTACTCAGTTTGAAAAGAAGCATCCTGCGCTTTTCGCGGGACAGTGCCTACATGCAGGTGAGCTCACTTTCATTCATCCACGAACAAAAGAAAAGGTGACCGTTTCGGCCCCTCTTCCCGCAAACTTTGAGAGAATACTTGAATTGCTCCGATATAAAGACTAATTGAAAGCTCCTGCCTTTTGGCAGGGGCTTTTTGATATAATGTCAAATGATTTTTTTCGATAAATTATCGTTTATCGGTATAATTGTGGCGAATACCTGTAGGGCGGCTTGCCCTCAAGCCGCCGAGAACGTAATTGCTAAGCCTTATGAAACGGCGGACCCAGGGCAAGCCGCCCTACAGTCGTTGAAATCGTTATTACATAAATTATCGTTTAGAGGAATAAACCTTCCCCTCCAACTTTCCGAAGGACAGTTGTGGGAAGGGGGACATCGTTTCACTAGTTGGATGAGGAGTCTGGGCTTAGTTTATGCAGAAATTTATAGCTGCAATGTGGGGGATTTCGCTCTCTGCGGAGAGCGACCAAGGAGCTGTGCCCGCCGAGTTGGTTTCGCCAACTCGTGATCTCCGGTGAGTATTAGGTTTTTCGCTCGTTGCGACGAGCGAATCAGGGCTCCGCCCTAATAACCCGCGACCTTTTTTAAAAAAGGTCGATAAAAACAATCCTACAATGTGCAGCACTAAATTATCGTTTATGTTATTGATCTTCCCCTGTTCTGTGTCTTTATCTACAGTCTAAAAAAAACGCATATAGCGGTTTTTTTATTTGTTTAGTTTACCTTTGTAAGAAAACTTGTAAAGAAAATTTTCAAGCTTTTCGCGGCGAGTCAGCACGAATATAAACGAAACAACGCCGAGAATCATACCGATAAAGCAGAGAATGTGATATGTTTTGAATATCCATAATATATTCTTTTCGTGTCTCAGAAATTCGCTGAAGAATCGGGTGATGCTATAGAAAAACATATATACGGGATACATTGTGCCTTTTTTTGCGAACTTTTTGTAGCTGAGAAGAAACAGGAATATAATCAGGGCGTTGAAGGATTCAATAAGCTGAACGGGAACCTCGAAAAGACCTCTGTCACTGAAATACACTCCGTAAGGTGATTGGATTCCATAGCAACAGCCCTCAAAAAAGCAAGCTATTTTAACAAAAATCAAAGCGCAGGGCAGGCAAGGGGTTACAATATCAAACTGATCCAATGGGTCAACTCCCATAAAGCAGAACACCGCCGTCATAACAACGGGCATTATAAAGAGAAAGCCAAAATAGTTTGCGCCTGTTCCTACCAGGCTGCCGAACATTGTGTTCACAGCACCCACGGGGAGATAGTGTAATGCTGAAAACAGAACGGTTTCAACAACAGCCCAGAAGGTTATGCTTCCAAGCAGCTTGAAAACGAGATTATCCTGAGATTTTTTTGCAAAAAAATCTTTTGCGGCAAGAGCTCTGCGGCTCATTACCAACTTTTTTCTTTTCAGGAAAAACAGATTGGTGATTAGAAATGCATATGTACCAATCGAATTGAATAAAGAATATAACGACATATTTTATAAACAGGCGAAACCCTTTTCTCCTATGTAATAGTTTTGTAATATATATTGTACTTTAGATTGTATCACACACAAAAGTTATTTTCAATAGTTAAATAAATTAAATAATCTATCGTTAATAATAAAAGTAATGTCATATTTATATGAAAATTCAAAGTATTTCAGTATAATTCTCCGTTAAGTACAGATACTAACATCGTGATTAAATAAAAAGAAGGATGAGGTTTTTATATATGAAAGCAACCGGTATTGTAAGAAGAATCGACGACCTGGGAAGGGTAGTTATCCCCAAAGAAATCAGAAGAACAATGAGAATTCGCGAGGGCGACCCTTTGGAAATATATACCGACCGTGACGGTGAGGTTATTTTCAAAAAATATTCTCCTATCGGAGAATGGTCACAAATAGCAGCTCAGTATGCTGAAACCCTGAATAAAACCTGCGGTTTGTCAGTTATCATATGCGATAGAGATGCAGTTATAGCCGCAGCAGGCGTTTCCAAAAGGGAGTATTCTGATCGTCGCCTGACTCCTGAATTTGAAGAACTTATGGAAACAAGATCACTTTATTCCGGGGATGAAAACGAAAGAATTTCTGTAATTGAAGGGGGCAACCATTATGTAAGCTGCGCTATGCCTATTGTCAGCGATGGCGATATAATCGGATGCGTAGCATCTCTTTGTGCAGAAGGCAGCAGAAAAGCTGAGGATTTTCCCGAATCAAAGCTGATTCAAACAGCAGCATCTTTCCTTGGAAGACAAACGGAAGCGTGATAATAGTAACGCTGGCAATTTGCATCGAAGCCAAATAGAAATCCGCCGCATAGGCGGATTTCAGGCTGTCGATAAAGGAACAGACAGCAGAAAAATCTTTTTTTGTAGTATACCGACGAGGGTGATTATCTTTGATTGTAATAGATATGTGATAAATCTTATAAAAAATAAAATTGCAAAAAGGTATTGACAAGCGGAAAGTAGTTTGTTATAATAGTTAGGCACTCAGGGGGAAAGCCTGAGCGGAAACGGAGCATCTGTCCGAAGCGAAGCTATGTGCCGGAGTGGCGGAATAGGCAGACGCCTTGGACTTAAAATCCAATGCAACGAAAGTTGCGTACCGGTTCGAGCCCGGTTTCCGGCACCAATTTCATATCGCGGGGTAGAGCAGCTTGGTAGCTCGTCGGGCTCATAACCCGGAGGTCGTGAGGTTCAAATCCCACCCCCGCAACCAGAACGAAAGCAAGTCGAAAGACTTGCTTTTTTCGTTCTGG
>JAGAPL010000003.1 GCA_017623255.1 Clostridia bacterium | reverse complement strand
TCACGAAATGGGCTTTGCCCGTGAGGTTGCAAACAGAGTTATATTCATTGACGAAGGCGTTATTGCAGAAGAAGCTGCTCCCGCAGAATTTTTTGCCAATCCCAAAAGTGCGCGCCTCAAGGAGTTCCTCTCAAAGGTTATTGTTTAATTTATTGTGTAAAGAAAAACTGCAGGGTAACCTGCAGTTTTTTGTTTTGGAAGATAAATTATTGTTTTCCGCCCAATTAATTCTTCAACGTAAAAAGACCTGCTTTTTGCAACAGGTCTTTTTTGTAAATCACTTTTTATTCTTAAAAACGAACAGCTTGCTGAAAATGTAGTTAAGCACGATAACAAGAACGCTGACAACAAGCTTTGCCGCAAAGCCTTCAATTCCGAATATGGCTTGATCAAGTCCAATCTTCATAAGAAGTTCGGGAAGGAATATTTCAAAAACGCCCGATGCAATTCTTGCTCCGAAAAATGATATTATTTCGTGTGCGAGAACAGTCACTTTCCAGCTTTTGCTTTCAAAAACGTAGAGCTTGTTTGTTATATAAGCGAAAATAACCGCTGCAAACCAGGCAATTCCGTTTGCCGGGGTAACATCAGTATTTGCTATTGAAACAAGCAATGTGTAAACAATCCAATTGACCAGAGTTGTAGAAACTCCGAAAATGAGATACATAATTATCTCGCGGTATTTCAGAAAAAGTTTTTTGATCATTTTGAATTTTCGTTAGTTTCGTAGTTTTTAATAATGTATATGGGGCGGCGTTTTCCCTCAATGTAGATACGGGAAATATATTCGCCTATAATTCCAAGGGAAGTCAGCTGCAAGCCGCCAATAAAAAGTATGAGGACGATGGTGGTAGGATAGCCGGGGATCGCAATGCCGAAGGTGAGCTTTTGAATAACGACGATCAGCATATAAAGAGCGCCGATGAAAGACATCAATATTCCCACAACGGATGAAATACGAAGCGGAAGGGTTGAATATGCGATAATACCGTCAAGTGCATATTTGAAAAGTTTTTTGAAGGACCAGGTTGTTTTGCCGGAATTTCGCTCTTCGGGTATATAGGGAATGTAGTATGTGTTAAATCCAACCCAGGAAAAAATACCCTTGGAAAATCTGTGGTATTCAGGCACAGAGAGAATTGCGTCAACAACGTTGTGTCTGAACGTGCGAAAGTCACTTGCGCCTTGCTTGAAATCTATATCACACATTCTGTTTATTATTCTATAAAACATAGATTTGAACAAGGAGAGCACAAAGCCTTCTCTTCGCTGCTCCTGATATGCTGCAACGCAGTCAAAATCGGTGTTGTTTTCAAGAAATTCAACCATTTCAAGCGCTATCTCAGGGCGTTGCTGAAGGTCGGCATCTATGAGAGTAACATATTCGCCTTCAGCTTTTTGAAGGCCTGCGTACATAGATGCTTCTTTGCCGAAATTCCTTGAAAGATTTAAGATCTTTATATTTGTTTCAGAGCTTTCACAAATGTCAGAAAGTTCTTTCCAGGTGTTGTCGTTGCTGCCGTCATTAACAAAAATGATTTCATAGGATTCTATTTTTCCGTCAAGCGCAGCTCGGCAAGCTTTGTGGAATTCTTTCACATTTTTTTCTTCATTATAGCATGGGCAAACAAGAGAAAGTTTCATTTCGTTTCCTTTTTTATAAAAGATATAGAATATTATATACTATGTTGTGTTAAATGTCAAATTTATATTACATAAACTTTGGTATTGAAAATGTTGATGATCAGATGTAATATATAGTTATTAATAAAGAACGTGAGAAGTTATTATGAAGATTTTAAGATACGATATCAGCTCAGGCAAATACAATATAAATTGTATTACGTATGAGCCGGAGGTTTGTGCTTGCCAATTTGCTGTCATTTGCCTGCACGGTTTTGGAGGAGATAAAGAAAGCTCGGCCATAAAATGCTTGGCCCAGGCTATAACTGACAATGGAGGCGCGGTTGTTGCATTCGATTTTGCATCACATGGCAAGAGCGAGGCCGATGAAAAATATCTGACGGTTGAAAACTGTGTTTCGGATGCGAAAGCGGTTTATGCATATGCCAAAAATAAATATAGCAAAGTGGATTTCTTTGCAACCAGCTTTGGAGCGTATATTTTGATCAATATGCTGAAAAGTGCTGATTTTAAAGGGATAAAGGCGATTTTTAGATCTCCTGCGGTGAAGATGGAAAACACATTTTTAAGCCCTATTTGCAATTTGACATCTGCCGAACTTAAAAAGCAGGGCGTCGTTGAATGTGGATTTGAAAGAAAGATGAGATTAGGCTATGATTTTTGGGAAGACCTGAAAGAACATAGTATTTTTGACGCTGAATTTGAAAATAATGCACTTATGATATACGGAGATCGTGACGATGTTGTTTCAGTTGAGGATATGAAAGCTTTTGCTCGTTCAAGGGACAATATAAAGGTGAAAGTAATAGAAGGGGCAGATCATAGATATAAAGGAAATGGGCAGCTTGAAAAAGCAATAGAAGCGGCGGTTGAATTCCTGATTTCATAAAAAAATCTTGCAAGGGAACATTCCTTGCAAGATTTTTTATTATTAAAGAAACAGCAAACAGCCTTGGTTTTTGAATTGCTCTATTTTCATATCAAAATATTCACCTGAGATTTTAAACCGTTTGCACATACATTCTTTGCACCAATATTCAGTTGCGGCGCGGTGAATGAATTTTTTTGTTGCCCCTATTTCGATTTTGTCAAGAGGCTCTTTGCCGCATTGGCAGCATTTGCTCACTGGATATCAACCACCTTGCAGCGATAAATAAGGCAACCGCAGGGGGGGACACCGCGGTTAATGGCAGCATTTTTAACGATCTCTTCCTCTTCGCCCGTCCAAAGGTTGATCATCTTGAGTGTTTTGCCCGTTGTCATAGGAAGTGAAAGCTCGTCGATTGTCATACGAATACCGCCTTCCTTTTCTTCGTTGACATTAAACATAGCAAGAATAATATCACCGTCGGAAAGGAACTTAGCGTAAACATAGTCATCCTCAGTTGTAAGAAGAGGTCTCATTCTGAATGGCTGACGGCAAGCGGGATCCTGACAGATCTTGATAAGCTCTTTGTTAAGAAGGATATTTCTCTCAGCTTCGGATATCTTTCTGATGTCGCAACCGATCATAAGGGGAGATCCGAAGAAGCACCAGGCGGAGAAATGAAGCTTGTACTGATCATATGTGCATCCGCCAAGGCCAACGTTTCCTTCGCCGTTCATACCAACGATAAGCATATCCATATCATTGAAGCAGCCAACGCCGTTATATGCGTGGATAGGCTCCTGAACCTTTATGAGATTTTTGATGGAATCCCAGTTGTCGAAAATATCCGTTGTGGAGCGCCACATAGAAGAAGCAGTTGTCTTTACCCATTCGTGAGTCTGGTCAACGCCCCAAGTGCAGCAGCTGAGAAGAATATCGCGGCCGCAGTTTTCAAGAGCAAGACCCATTCTGCGATAGAGGTATTCGCCTGCAATAATTCTGGAGTTGAAGCAGTAGTCGTATTTAAGAAGGTCAACTTCCCATTCTGCAAAAGTTGCGGCATCAATAAATTCGTGGTCCATACTGCCGGGATATCCTGCGCAGGTAAGCATTCCTGCACAGCTGTACATACCGAATTTCAGGCCCTTGGCATGAATATAGTCTGCAACGTATTTCATTCCGTGAGGGAACTTTTTGGGGTCGGGAACAAGGCGGCCGTTGGCGTCTCTTTCTCTGAGCGACCAGCAGTCGTCTATAACAACGTATTCATATCCTGCATCAAGGTAACCGTCCTCAACCATACGGTCGGCAATTTCAAAAATCAGTTCTTCGCTGATATTTGCGCCAAAAGTGTTCCAGGAATTCCAGCCCATAGGGGGTGTAAGCTTAACCATAACCGTTCTCCGTGATAATCATAGTTTTTATAGCTCAATTATAACGCGTAGTTATGGTTTTGTAAATGATAATATATAGATTTTAGTTGTAGTTTTTTGACATAATATATGTATAAAGTTTCGCAAAAAAGCAAAAATAATTCAAAAAAGATTGACATATGACACAAAATATTGCATAATAAATATATATAAACACAATTTGGAGGCTAATAACCATGAAGAAGTTAGTGAAGCTTCTCGCGCTTGTAATTGCTTTGGTGAGCGTTTTATCTATGGCAGCTTGCGGGCAGGAAAACGACAGTGACAAATATGTGATCTATTCTGATAAAAACTATGCGCCTTTTGAGTTTTATGATAAAGATTCAGAGGCATATATCGGCATTGATATGGAGATACTTGCGGCAATAGCTGAAGATCAGGGCTTTGAATATGAAGTTCGCAACGACACGTTCAACGCGGCACTTGGCGCTGTTCAGGCAGGTCAGGCTGATGCAATGATCGCAGCTATGACAATAACAGAAAAGAGAAAAGCCACATTTGATTTTTCCGATGGCTATTTTGAAGACGGTATCGTGCTCGTAGTAGGCAAGGATAGCGGACTTGATTCTCTTGAGTCCCTCAGCGGAAAGGTTGTTGCTGCCAAGCAGGGCACAACAGGAACCACCTATGCTGAAAGCATAAAAGACCAGTATGGCTTCACCATAACATATTTTGAGGATTCTCTCTCAATGTATAAGGCGGTTATAGCAGGCAGCGCAGATGCGTGCTTTGAGGACTTTGCAGTTATCGGTTGGGCTATTAAAAATGATAATCTTGCCCTTGAAATAGTAGGTAATGTTGTTAATCCCGGATTTTACGGTTTTGCGGTAAAGAAGGGGCAGAATGCCGAACTTCTTCAGATGTTCAATGAAGGCCTAAAAAATATAAAAGCAAGCGGCAAGTATGAAGAGATTCTTGCAAGATACGGTTGCTGAGAAATCAAAAGCACAAAACAGCCTTTTTAAAGGCTGTTTTTCTTTTGTTCAATTAAAAGTGCAAAAACACTTGCTTTTTTCAACAGTATCTGTTATAATGTTTGCAACTGATATAGTACGTTTAATAGGTATTGTGATTTGAGGCATAATGTTCGGAAAATTTAAAGCTCCTGCGTTATGTCTTATTGGTGCGGTTTATACTAAAAAATATTAAGAAAAGAATTATAGGATTTTGATATGGGTTATATAATAGCAGCAATCGGAATACTGTTCACCATATGTTTTTCATATCAGTTTTTCTATGTTTTGGTAGGTTTGTTTAAAAAGCCTGTAGTCTTTGAGGAAGGAAAGCCCCATAGATTCGCGGTTATAACATCTGCCAGAAACGAGGCTGATGTAATCGAAAACCTGCTTAACAGTATAAATGCTCAAACTTATCCCAAAGAACTGATGGATGTGTACGTAATAGCAGACAACTGTGACGATAACACAGCAGAGATCAGCCGCAAATGCGGAGCGATAGTTTATGAGCGTTTTAACAAAAAGCAAATAGGCAAGGGCTATGCTCTTGATTTCCTTTTTGGAGAAATACATAAAAAGCTTGGCGAAGATTATTATGACGGATATTTTGTTTTCGATTCAGACAATCTTCTTGAGCCCGACTTTATTGAGCAGATGAACAAAACTTTTTCTGCAGGCTATAAGGTTGTAACAAGCTATAGAAACTCTAAAAACTACGGAACAAACTGGATATCCTCAGGATATGCTCTTTGGTTTCTCAGAGAAGCTAAGTATCTCAGCAACGCCAGAATGATTCTCGGCACAAGCTGTGCAATATCCGGAACAGGATTTCTTATCCACCGCGATATGCTTAAAAAGCGTAACGGTTGGAAATATTTTCTTCTCACAGAGGATATTGAATTTTCAATTGCAAACATTATAGACGGAGAGAAGATCGGCTATTGTCATAACGCGATTCTCTATGATGAACAGCCTGAAACCTTCAAACAGTCCTGGAATCAGCGCTTGCGTTGGGCAAAAGGCTTTCTTCAGGTGTTTGGAAAATACGGCAAGCGTCTTATGAAGGGTATTTTCGTAAATAAAAACAAATTCTCTTGTTATGACCTTTCCGTCACCATTTTCCCCCTCATCTTCCTTACGATGATAACTTTCCTGCTCTACGTTGCGATGATCGTAAAGTCTGTCGTAACAGGTGATCCTGCTTTGTGGGCGCAGATTCTCGGCGCGGCAGAGGCGGTTGCCGGAGCTTACGGAACATTTTTCCTTATGGGTCTTGTAACAGTTATAACAGAATGGAATTACATAAACTGCACAACACCCAGAAAGATCATCTCCCTGTTCACATTCCCTATCTATATGTTCACATGGATTCCTATCGGCATAGTTGCTCTCTTCAAAAAAGTTGAGTGGACTCCCATCAAGCATTCTGTTAATAAGAATGTTGATGATATGAAGATCAAAAAGTAATAAATTAAAGCCTTCTCCGTTGGAGAGGGCTT
>JAGAPL010000019.1 GCA_017623255.1 Clostridia bacterium | reverse complement strand
TTGAACGTGCAGAGGTCGGATGAGGAGAGCATTTTTAAGTGATTGTAGTATTTTTCTCCTCACCCACCGCTGCGGCGGTCCCCCCTCCCCGCTGGGGAGAGCTTTGGGTTACATAAATTATCATTTAGCTCCGTGTACGGGCGACCATTGGCATTTCTCACCCTAATTCTGCATAAAAAAAGAGGTCTTTCGACCTCTTTTTATTTTATTATTTGAAATACTCAACAAAGGATTCGAACAGCTTGGAATCGTAGTTTCCTTCTACGTTCTTATAAAGTCCGCTGCCAACTCTCTCGCTGTGTCCCATCTTACCAAGCACACGACCATCGGGAGATGTGATACCCTCGATTGCATACATGGAGTTGTTGGGGTTGCAGGAGATTTCTGCTGTGGGAGCACCGTTGAGATCAACATACTGTGTTGCGATCTGTCCGTTTTCAACAAGCGCTTTGATAACTGCTTCGGGAGCGATAAAGCGGCCTTCACCGTGGGAAATAGGCACGTTGTGGATATCGCCAACCTCTGTTTTCATAAGCCAAGGAGACTTATTGGAAGCAATTCTTGTGCGAACTATTCTGGACTGGTGACGTCCGATAGTGTTGAATGTAAGTGTGGGGCAGTTTTCATCTGTGTCGATGATTTCGCCATAGGGAACGAGGCCAAGCTTGATAAGTGCCTGGAAACCGTTACAGATACCAAGCATCATACCGTCGCGATTCTTGAGAAGCTCCATTGTTGCATCCTTAACAGCTGCGTTTCTGAAAAATGCTGTGATGAACTTACCGCTTCCTTCAGGTTCGTCACCGCCGGAGAATCCGCCGGGAATAAAGATACCCTGAGCGCTCTCTATTCTCTTTGCGAAATAGTCAACAGACTCTTCGATTGCAGAAGCTGTCAGGTTCTTGATAACGATGATCTCAGCCTCAGCACCTGCTCTTTCCAGTGCCTTTGCGCTGTCGTATTCACAGTTTGTGCCGGGGAATACGGGAATGAGCATCTTAGGCTTTGCAACCTTGATTGCAGGACGCGCCCATTCGCTTGCCTTATATTCGAATGCGGGAATTTCGCCTTCGCCCTGCTTAATGTTGCAGGAATAAACGCCTTCAAGCTTGTTTTCGTAGAGGTCGAGAAGACCGCAGATGCAAGTCTTTTCCTCGCCGAGAACGATAGCCTTTTCCTCTGTTGTGTAACCGAGAACTTTGCCTTCAACATCATCGGCAACTTCGAGAATGAATGTGCCGTAGTTATAAGCGAAGATATCGTTAAGGCTTGTAGAATCGTCGTACTTAAAGCCGATGCCGTTACCGATAGCCATCTTGAAAACAGCTTCAGCTACGCCGCCGTACGTGGGAGTATAAGCCGCGTAAACCTTGCCTGCGCGCACAAGGGCTGCAACTTTATCAAAGAGAGCCTTAAGGCTTTCTGCTGTGGGAAGGCCCTTAGCGTCAGTTTCAGCGCCAAGCATAACAACCTTATGGCCGGCTGCCTTAAATTCGGGAGAGATGATGTTTGCGATCTTATCCGTTGTTACAGCGAAGGAAACAAGTGTGGGAGGAACATCAAGATTTTCAAAGCTACCACTCATGGAGTCCTTACCGCCGATGGAAGCAACGCCGAAGTCCATCTGCGCCTTGAATGCACCGAGAAGAGCCGCAAGGGGCTTGCCCCAACGCTTAGCATCACGGCCGGGCTTTTCAAAATATTCCTGGAATGTGAGATATGTATCCTTGAAATCTGCGCCTGCAGCGATAAGCTTACAGAGAGATTCAACAACTGCAAGATATGCGCCTGCAAAAGGATCGCGCTCTGTGATGAAGGGGTTATATCCATAGGACATAACGGAGCAAGTGTCTGTGTCGCCCTTTTCAAGAGAGATCTTATTTGCCATTGCCTGAGTGGGTGTGAGCTGATACTTACCGCCAAAGGGCATAAGCACGCTACCAGCTCCAATTGTGGAGTCGAAACGCTCGGAAAGACCTCTCTTTGAGCAAACGTTAAGGTCTGCAACGAGAGCCTTCATACCCTCAGTGAAGTTTTCGGGAATTTCCTTGCAAATGCACTGAGCAGCTGCGGGAGCGATGTCTATATGCTTTTCTGCGCCGTTGGAGTTAAGGAACTCGCGGGAAATATCGCAGATCGTCTTGCCGTTCCATGTCATTGTAAGTCTTGCGTCAGCCTTAACCTTTGCAACGATCGTTGCCTCAAGGTTTTCTTTTGCCGCAAGCTCCATAAAGCGAGGAGCATCAGCTGCTTCTACAACAACTGCCATTCTTTCCTGGGATTCGGAAATTGCAAGCTCTGTGCCGTCAAGACCGTCGTACTTCTTGGGAACTGCGTTCAGGTCGATATCAAGACCGTCAGCAAGCTCGCCGATAGCAACGGAAACGCCGCCTGCGCCAAAGTCGTTACAACGCTTGATAAGGCGGGAAGCCTCTTCATTTCTGAACAGACGCTGGAGCTTTCTTTCTTCGGGAGCATTACCCTTCTGCACTTCTGCGCCGCAAGTTTCAAGAGATTCTGTTGTATGGGACTTGGAAGATCCTGTTGCGCCGCCGCAACCGTCTCTACCTGTTCTGCCGCCAAGAAGAATTACGATATCACCGGGTTCGGGACGCTCACGGCGAACGTTCTTTTCGGGAGCAGCCGCGATAACTGCGCCTATCTCCATTCTCTTTGCAGCATAGCCGGGATGATAAAGCTCATCAACCTGGCAGGTTGCAAGGCCGATCTGGTTACCGTAGCTTGAATAACCTGCAGCCGCAGTTGCAACAAGCTTCTTCTGGGGAAGCTTACCCTTGATTGTTTCTTCAATAGGACGTGTGGGGTCTGCAGCGCCTGTTACGCGCATTGCCGCGTATACGTAAGAACGACCGGACAGGGGGTCACGGATAGCGCCGCCGATACAAGTTGCAGCTCCTCCGAAGGGCTCGATTTCTGTGGGGTGGTTATGTGTTTCGTTCTTAAAGAGCAGGAGCCAATCTTCCTCGCCCTCAGTTGTGTTCACCTTGATCTTAACTGTACAAGCGTTGATCTCTTCGCTTTCGTCAAGGTGGGGGAGCTGACCGTTTTTCTTAAGATATCTTGTTGCGATCGTTGCGATATCCATAAGATTAACGGGCTTTGTGCGGCCGATTGAACGTCTTGTTTCAAGATATCTTTCATATTCTGCAGCCAGAGTTTCATCCTCAAACGTTACGTTATCAATGTTTGTAAGGAAGGTTGTGTGGCGGCAGTGGTCGGACCAATATGTATCTATCATACGGATCTCTGTGATAGTGGGGTTTCTCTGCTCACTCTTAAAATAGCTCTGGCAGAATGTGATATCGTCAAGATCCATTGCAAGACCGTACTGTCTAACAAATGCTGCAAGTCCGTCGCGGTCAAGCTCGATAAATCCTTCAAGTGTTTCAACGGATTCGGGAATATCGTATGTTGTTACGAGAGTTTCAGGCTTTTCAAGAGAAGCTTCGCGGCTTTCAACGGGGTTGATAACATATCCCTTGATCTTTGCCAGCTCTTCTTCTGTTACGTCGCCGTCAATAACGTAGATCTTTGCGCCGCGGATAAGAGGTCTGTCACCGCAGGAAATGATCTGGATACACTGAGCAGCGGAATCTGCTCTCTGGTCAAACTGACCGGGGAGAAATTCGCTTGCAAAAACGATCTTTCCTTCAGCGCCTGTGAGCTCGTCGGAAATATCGTCAAGCTGAGGCTCGGAAAAAACAGTTTTCTTGGAAGCTTCAAAAAGCTCTGCTGTGATGTTCTCAGCATCATAGCGGTTTACGATACGAACTCCGTTTACGCTCTTAATGCCAAGGAAGCCTCTGATATCGGAAAGCAAAGAATCTGCTTCGCCGCGAAGGCCAACCTTCTTTTCAACAAATATTCTATATACCATCAGTTTGCCTTTCCTTTCATAAAATCAAGTGCTTTTTTGCCTATATCGCTTCTCTGATAAGCATTTGCAAAATGAACCTTTTCGCTTTCTTTATAAGCCTTTGCAACAGCTTCTTCCAGATTGTCTGCCTTTGCAACAACGCCAAGCACTCGTCCGCCTGCAGAAAGAACCTTTCCGTCTGCAAGCTTTGCACCTGCCACGTAAACTTCAGCTTCAATGCCGTCATCAACTGTGATCTCGTAGCCTGTTTCATACTTACCGGGATATCCGTTTGAAGCTTTAACGATGCAGCAAGCGCTGCCCTCGGAGAATTTAACCTCTGTTTCGCTAAGCTTGCCTTCTGTTACAGCCTTCATAACTGTGAAAAGGTCACTTTCAAGAAGGGGAAGAACAACCTGTGTTTCGGGGTCACCGAAGCGGCAGTTATATTCAATAACCTTAGGGCCGTTTTCTGTGATCATAAGACCGAAATAGAGACAGCCTCTGAACTCTCTGCCCTCTGCCTTCATTGCGCGGATTGTGGGAACAAAGATCTTTTCCATACATTCTGCAGCAACAGCTTCTGTATAAACAGGGTTGGGAGCGATGGTACCCATACCGCCTGTGTTAAGGCCCTTATCTCCGTCAAGCGCTCTCTTATGGTCCATAGAGGAAACCATGGGAACAACGGTTTCGCCATCTGTGAAAGAAAGAACGGAAACCTCGGGTCCTGTTAGAAATTCTTCAATGACAACTGAAGAACCGCTTTCGCCAAAGATCTTATCTTCCATCATAGAACGAACGGCTTCCTTTGCGTCCTCTCTTGTTTCTGCAATAACAACGCCCTTACCAAGCGCAAGGCCGTCTGCCTTGATAACTGTGGGAATAGCGGCTGTGTCAAGATAGGAAAGTGCCTTTTCCATATCGTCGAACACTTCGTAAGTTGCTGTGGGAATACCGTACTTCTTCATAAGGTTTTTCGCAAAGCTCTTGTTGCCTTCGATGATAGCAGCGTTAGCCTTGGGTCCGAAGCAAGGAATTCCAACCTCGTTAAGACGGTCTACACAGCCAAGCACCAGCGGATCGTCAGGCGCTACAACTGCATAGTCGATCTTATTTTCAAGGGCAAATTCTACGATTTTATCAATATCCTTTGCGCCGATTGCAACGCAGGTTGCATCATTTGCCATACCGCCGTTGCCGGGGAGGGCATAAATTTCGGAGCAAAGGGGATTTTCTTTCAGTTTTTTAATGATAGCGTGCTCTCTTCCGCCGCCACCAACTACGAGTATTTTCATA
>JAGAPL010000124.1 GCA_017623255.1 Clostridia bacterium | reverse complement strand
TTCCCGAAATACCGAAGGCAATGGACTCGGACTTTCCATCGCCAAAAGCCTTGCTGAATTGCAAAACGGAGAATTGAACATTACCGTTGACGGAGATTTGTTTAAAGTGGTTCTCCACTTCCCGTTAATTTGATTTTGTAGTGCAATAATATCCGGGGGAAACTTTTTGAGGAAAAGTTCTCCCCCAGACCCCCTTCAAAACCTTTTCGCAGAAAATCCCCTTCCAACCCCACTGGTGTGGGGGGGGAAGGGGATCTTTTACAAAGAGGTTTGGGGGTGGGTTCGGGAGGAGACCTTTCCTTAAAAGGTCCCTCCCGAGTATTCCTGCGCTATAAACCAAATTATTCACCGAATTCTTCTGCGAGGCGAGCCTTGAAAATTTCAAAAACTGCGTTGATTGTTTCTTCGTCATCAATACCGACAAAGGTTTCTTCGCCTGAGTCATCATCAATGGTTTCCACCTGAAGAATAACTACGTTACCCTCAGTTTCTTCATCGGGTTCAAGAGGAAGAAGAACTACATAATCAGTTTCATCAAGCTCGATAACGTCAAGCACCTGAAACTCAACCTCATTCCCCATATCGTCGCTGAGAACTACGATAGATTCGGGTGTTTCGTTTACATTCTTATTCTTTTTAGCCATTTTCCTATCCTATCAGTTGAAATAGCCAAGTCTGTAAAGAAGCTCAGCTGTGAGCATACCGCCACCTGCAGCGCCGCGGAGAGTGTTGTGGGAAAGACCAACAAACTTCCAGTCAAAGATAGCATCTTCACGCAGACGGCCTGCTGTTACGCCCATACCGCCATAGATCTCACGGTCTGTATGTGCCTGGGGACGATTATCTTCTTCAAAATAAGTGATGAACTGTTGGGGAGCGTGGGGAAGCTGAAGCTCCTGAGGCTTGCCTGCAAACTCTTTCCAGCACTGGAGGATATCTTCCTTAGTGGGCTTATTTTCGAAGTTTACAAAAACGGTTGCAGTATGTCCGTCCTGAACAGGAACTCTGATGCACTGGCTTGTGATAACTGTTTCAGAGCAGGGAACAACCTTGCCGTCAACAAGATCACCCCAGATACGAAGGGGTTCCTTTTCACTCTTCTCTTCTTCACCGCCGATATAGGGGATGATATTATCTATCATTTCAGGCCATTCCTTGAAAGTTTTGCCTGCGCCGCTGATTGCCTGATATGTGCTTACAACAACCTGCTTGATGCCGAACTTGCGAAGGGGAGTGAGCATGGGAACATAGCTCTGGATGGAGCAGTTGGGCTTTACGATAACGAAACCTTTCTTTGTACCAAGGCGCTTCTTCTGCTCGTCAATGAGAGCAAGATGCTCAATATTTATCTCGGGAATGAGCATAGGAACGTCTTCTGTCCAACGGTTTGCGCTGTTATTGGAAACAACAGGGATCTCTGCCTTTGCATATGCCTCTTCAAGAGCCTTGATGTCTTCCTTTTTCATATCAACTGCGCAGAAAACGAAATCTACAAGAGAAGCAACCTTCTCAACATCAGATGCATCAAGAACTTCCATTTCGCCAACATGAGCGGGAAGCTCCTCTGTCATCTTCCATCTGCCGTCCACTGCCTCCTTATAAGGTCTGCCTGCGCTTCTTGCACTTGCTGCAAGAGCTGTGAGCTCAAAATACGGGTGATTCTGCAGAAGTGTTATAAATCTCTGGCCAACCATACCTGTTGCGCCAATGATACCTGCTCTAACTTTATTCATAAAACTTTACCTCTCTAAAGTGAAATTTTCTCAGATTAGCATTTATTATAACACGCCCTTTACACGTTGTCAATCACTTTTAGGATTTTAACTCGGTAAAGTGTTCATTTTGCTTTCCATAAAACACCTTACACTCCCAAATCCAAACGTATTGACTTGGAGACAAAAATAAGCTACAATATTATATATACTAAAAAAGGATTGATAATATGAAAAAGGTTATTTCTCTTGCTTTGTGCATAGCCATGATGCTTTGTTCAGCTTTTGTAACAAGTGCTTCTTGTGAACATTCATACATTACTACTGAAATTCCTGCAACTTGCTCCGAAAGATCTCACACCTTAAAGACCTGCACAATTTGCGGCGAAACAGAAAAAATCTATGCGCCGCTTTATGATGAGCCTGAAGGGTGCTACTTTGCTTTCGAAGGTCAGATAAACGGTGACGTTTTTGATGTGACGGTTTCTTTGAGAAACAATCCGGGATTTTGGGCAAACAGACTTACTCTCAACTACAATGCACAAGCACTCGAGGTTATATCAACTGCCAAAGGAGATGTTTGGACTTCAAACGCTTCTGTTACGGTCAACGCAGAAAGCGAAACGCCTTATATCCGTTTCTACGCTGAAAATAATGCTCTTGCCAATAACACTAAAAACGGACTTGTTTTTTCAGTTTCATTTAAAATAAACGGAAGAATCAACGACTGGGGGCTTTCTCTCAATGCCAAATCAAGAGACAATATAAATGTTGATGGAAATACGATTCCCTTCGTGATTATCGACACAGCCACTCTCGGCTACAGCGACCATATCTTTGACAACGGAATTATCACCACTGAACCCACAAACACAGAAGCAGGCGTAATCGAATATACTTGCACTGAATGTGGATATATCAAAACTGATGTCATCCCCGTTATTGGAGACGTGAACGGTGACGGAAAGCTTAATTCGGAGGATATGCTACTTCTGAAACGTCATCTTGCAGGCTTTACCATTGAACTGTCCTACATATCCAAAATGGACGTGAACTCAGACTCCAAGGTTAACGCAAAAGACCTTCTTATAATGAAGAAAAGATTTGCAGGATTGATATAATCATAACCACCGGCCGTGCCGGTGGTATGTACTGCCCCCTTAGGGCATGTCACTAGGCTGAGCCTATAGGCTCTTCGAAAGGTCTGCCAACTGCACGACTTTTACAGGCATGCCCCTAAAGGGGCTTTACTTATTTGCC
>JAGAPL010000018.1 GCA_017623255.1 Clostridia bacterium | reverse complement strand
GCTTGCTGACCTTGTTCTTCAGTGCGAAGAAAAGTTTGACATTGAGATCAGCGATGAAGAAATACATAAGTTCATTACTGTTGGCGACGTTGCAAATTATCTTGCTGAGATCAGCGGTGAATCAAAATAATTACAACTGAAACGTGCCGATCATACGGTGCGTTTTTTGTTTCTGTTGGAGATGTATATGTCAAATAAGATCAATATCAGAGGTGTTATGTTCGACAGTGTTTCACTAAACGGTGCTGTTGACATATTACTTTCAAATCTTGAGGATGGTAAGCAGACCGCCCTTTACACACCTAACTCGGAAATCGTTCAATCTTGTATTGACTCTCCCGAGCTTTATGATATTATTAATTCCGCGGAGTTGATAATTCCCGACGGAATTGGTGTTGTAAAAGCCGGAAGAATACTCGGAACTCCGTTTGAGCACGGGAAAGTAGCGGGTATTGAGGTTGGCGAAGAGCTTATCCGTAGAGTTGCCGGTACAGAATATCGAGTTTTCATGCTGGGTGGAAAAACCGGGGTTGCGGAGGCTGCAATGTCCGCTCTCTCTGAAAAATACGGAAACGTTAACTTTGTTGGATGCGCAGACGGTTATTTCAAAAAGGATGGCGAAGAAAACGAAAAGATAATTGAGAAAATCAATGTGTCCTGCGCTGACATACTGTATGTTTGTCTTGGCGCGCCCACACAGTAAAAGTGGATATATAATAATCGCTCAAAGCTGACAAGTGTTAAGCTTATGCTTGCCCTTGGCGGATCGCTTGACGGCTATTCCGGCGCAGTTAAGCGTGCACCAAGGATCTTTATCAAGCTTGGTCTTGAGTGGTTCTACAGGCTCCTGTGTGACCCTAAGCGCATAGGCAGAATGATGAAGCTGCCGAAGTTTTATTTTGGAACCTGGAAATACAAGCTGTCGTCAAAGAAGTAATAAATAAACCGCACTGCTCGGCTAATGTCGGCAATGCGGTGTTTTTTTATTTATTCTCAATAACCTCAGCTGAGTCTGAAATTATCATAAGAACCTTTTCGTATAAGAGTGAAAGCTTTATGGTGTCTTCGTCATAGTATTCAAGGAACTGATCAACTGTAACACCTGCCTGCTGTGCGTAAAGCTCGCATCCTGCCTGATATTCTTCGTCAGAAATCTCAACCTCAAGCTCCTTAACAAGCTGATACAGAGTAAGGTCTTCTCTTACATACAGGCGGCTTGTTTCGTGAAGCTCCTCATCGGTTGTGCCTACATATTCGCTGAGGAATGTGTCATAGTCAACGCCGTACATTTCAGCATACTGTTTGTATGTCTCCGTGTAAGTATTATATATACGGGTTACCTCTTCTTCAGGGAAAGAATGATATGTTGAGTTATCGATGATCTGCTTCCAAAGAAGATCGTGAACAGATGCAAGGGCTTTCTGATATAACTGCTGGTCAAGAATTTCACGGTGGTATTTGTGGAATTCTTCAACAGTTTCAAAATCAGTGAACTCAGCAACAAACTCTTCAATGGTGGGCGGGAATGCTTCAGTGCCGTCGTAAATGCCGTTGATCTTACACTGGAAAGTAACTGTTACTCCCGCAAGGTCGGAATTGCCGTAATCTTCTGGGAATGTTACATCAAAGCTGAAGGTCTCGCCTATATTGTGACCGATAAATCCCTCAACAAAGCCTGGTATGTAGCCTGAGTTCTCGGCTATTGTGATAATATCACCTTTTGCTGCGGTTCCATTTACCGCTTCGCCGTTTATAAAGCCTTCGTAGTCAACATTGAGGTTGTCGCCGGATACTGAAGGTCTATCTTCTTTGATAAAAGGTGTATATGCGTATTCTGCGAGAAGAGATTCAACCTCAGCGGCATATTCCTCGTCAGTAAGAGTAATGATGTCAACTGTTACAGTAAGTCCTTCATACTGGCCGAGAGTGATATAAGGTGACAGATCATTTGCCATGTAATCGAAAGGCTCTATTATTTCTACAGGGGCTCCTGTCTCAGTGCCGTCCTCGGTATCAGTAGTATCGGAAGGAACGGATGCACCTGTGTCATTAACAGGCGGTTCAGTACCGTCAGACACGGGGGAATCATCTTTATCACAAGCAACAAAGGAAATTACAAGTGACAACGAAAGTAATAGTATAAGTAATTTTCTCATGTAATACCT
>JAGAPL010000123.1 GCA_017623255.1 Clostridia bacterium | reverse complement strand
CAACTGCAGAAATCACTGATGCGGAAACGTACAAGAATTTTACAAAGTTCGGTTTTACAATGCAATCTGTTTCCGTTTTCAGAAATAAAGGTTACAGCAGACTTATGTTTATTCCCTATTCTATGGATGCAGATCTGGGTTTGCTGGAACGTAATTCCCTTGATCCCGTTGCTAAGAAATACTCCAATTATTATGAGGGTATATATTCCTCCAGATTCTTTGAAGCAGGTGACAGCTACAATTCCGTTTCCTTTATCACAAGAATGAACAGAGACGGTATTTCAGACGAGTTTGAAAATGCAATAGCATATTACAACGAATCTCTTAAAACTATTGAACAGATGAAAGCAAGCGATCCCTCAACTTACGACAGCAGCATTTACAATTATGAAATGTCGCTTCAGGATATGGGAATCACTTATATCGGCACAAGCATAGTTGACAGATATTTCAATGTGATGTCCGATGAAGAAAGAGCTGAATTCGATAGTACGGTAAAAAAAGAGAAGCTTTACAATGAGTATGTAAAGGATAATTATCTCACTTCCCTTGGCAGCGATCATATGAAGGATATTGCCGATGAGCTTATGGCTGAAGCTGAAGTTGCAGTTGAAAATGATACTCACGAGTTAGTTATGAGAGTTATAGATTATCTTGGCGAAAACTGTCAATACACTCTCACCCCAGACGAAACGCTTTACCCGGGATACGGCAGTATTCTTGATTCTTTCGTGCTTAATGTCAGACAAGGCTATTGCACGCACTTTGCAACGGCTGCCTGCGCTATTCTTCGTGAAATGGGCATTCCCGCCAGATTTGTTGAAGGCTACATTGCCCAGGATTTCAACGAAAAATACGGGGATTACATTTCAACTGTTCTTGACAATAATGCTCACGCATGGATAGAGGTCTACTACGACGGAATGGGTTGGGTACCATATGAAACAACTCCCGAATATTACGACGACATGTATAATCCGGACAGTGCAACAATCGAGCCTGTTGACCCCAATAACCCCACCACTCCCGTTACCCCACCTCCTGCACCGGAAGATTCATTTAATGATTTTGAAGAAGAAGAATATGATAATGAGTTAACAGAGATTCAGAAATTCATCATTGTTGTTTGCTCTGTTGCTGCTGCTATTCTTTTATATTTCATAGGCAGACTGCTGGTGAAGCGATTTATACGCCGCGGAGTTAATATGCTTGCCGCAAGATATGATCTTATAAGACGAGCAAGAGATATTGACGTGTGGAACAATCCAAAAACTGACAGACACGCTATGGCAAGAAAGATCAACGATCAGATATTTGATATATTTGAGGTTATTGGCGCAGCCCCCGAAAGCGGTGAACTTTCAAGCGTTTACGGCAAGAGGATCGCCTCCACCTACGGAGATCTTTCAAAAATCAATGCAGAAGAAATATTCAACATCATACAAAAGGAAGAATTCGGACACGGGCTTACATATGATGAAAATGCTATGCTTGCCGAATATCTTGCTGATATAACCGCTTCGGTTTACGCGGGACTTAACCGCTTCCAGAAAATCAAATACAGATATATCAAGAGAAAGATATAATATGACCAAAACTGAAATAATCAATCTTCCCACATCGTCACTTGCATATCTGGGAGACTGTGTTCTTGAACTGCTTGTTCGCGAAAAGCTTATTCTTGCGGATATCGGCGGCATCGGTGACATTAACAGCAAAGCACTTACTTATGTTACAGCCGTTGCCCAGAGCGATGCTTTTGAAAGAATAGAGCCGCTCCTCAATGACGATGAATTGGGTGTTTACAAAAGGGGCAGAAACAATACTCATTCTGCTCCCAAAAGCGCAACCCACGCTCAATACAGTCGAGCAACCGGATTTGAATGTCTTTTTGCTTATCTTCATCTGATGGGCAATTCTGACAGAATTAAAGAACTGTTTGCAGCGGCTTACCCTGATTAACTCAAAAGCGTGGGGATCTATTCCCCACGCTTTCTTACTAAAAGGAGGTTCAAATGAAAAAACTGATTGCAGTTTTGCTATTGTTATCGCTTACAGTATCAATGCTTAGCTCTTGTCAAAATAACAAACCGAGTACTGACACTACAGTTTCACATACAGAACCTCCGACAGAACCTGAGGTTCGCAAAAGCAAACCTTATCCCAATGCGCTTAAGGTTTCTGCTTACTCACTTTTGACAGACAGCGAAAAGGTTTTATACTTGGCAATTGCAAAACTCCTTTCGTCTCCTGAAGCTTCAAAATCAGTGACTCTTAAAAGAAGTGTTGACTCAAATTGCTTTGATATGATAATGGATATTTTCAAAGCCAATTTTGCAACTCACGAAGCTGTGATTGAAAATATTACCTATACTGAAGCTGACGGAAAAATCACCGCTGTTGCGATTTCTGACGGCTTCGATGAAGAAGCCTTCCAAATCGAATATGAAACCATATCAAAAAAAGCTGACGAAATTATTGGCAATATACCACTGGGACTATCCGACAGAGAAATTCTTTTCGAACTGGTAGATTATTTGGTTGAAAATACCGCTCACGTAAGCCCGATGGAAAATACCACTGTTTATACAACGTTAATTAACGGCAAAGCCTGCTCAGCCGGATTTGCAAAATCACTTGATTTTCTTCTTAAAAAGCTGGATATTCCATCTTTTACCGTATACGGTTTCGTCTATGAGAACACATATGAAAAGGATCCCGAAACAAACGAATATATATACGAGGTTACTGACCCAAAACTCTATTGGAACTATATTTCTCTTTGGAACAAATGGTATAAAATAGATATTACGAAGCTATATCCCGTTTGGGAGGAAAACGGAGAACTGTTCCTTGACCTTGATAATATCATAAACGATCAGTTCAGCCAGCTGGCTCCATATTATTTCTACAGAAACGATATTGAAAAAATGCAGGTGCCTACGCCCGAACTTTGGATAAACAATGTAAATGTGTTTTCCTCCTGCGAAGACTTTATAAGGCTGCTTGAGAGCGTAGATCTTACTAACATATGGAACAAATCGTACGAAAGCACCCTCATAGTTAAATTCAGAGATATGGCAGAAGCTGATAAACTTCTCGAGTATAATAAAAACACCGTAACTGACAAAACGGGAATGAAACATGTTCTGTATATAAAAAAGAAAAACGGCGAACCCAATATCGTACAGATTACCCCCGTCAGATCATTCAATGATGAGATCGCGTATTCGACACACACTTACAAACCTGAAGATTACGTTTTATATGATGAAAACTACCACACCAACAGAGTGAATCATATAAATGATTCAATAACCTTAAGCTATGATATACCTGAATGTTGGGTTGGAGAAAACGGCTCATACAAAAGATTTGACAATATTGCGCCATACCCCGGATTTGTGAGCTCTATGAGCTTTATGCAGCTGACAAAGGTGCCCAAGGATTTTATCCTCAATGAATGGAATGCCCGGGAAATTATTGATATGCCTGCTCAAAGCTTATATAAATACGGAGAAACGGCAGCAGGACATCAATACCTTTACAGCGCAATGCTTGATCCTTATAACCTGACTGATATGGGATATTATTTCAATATAAGGATATCAGATGATTATTTGGTGACTATTTATATAAATGAATACTCCGAAAATGAAGAAATAGTTTTTAAGTTTATTGATTCTCTCAAATTTGCAGATTGATTTGCGCTTATCCCCAAATGACTTAATTAAAAGGATAAAAAACGCCCAATCGGGCGTTTTTTATTTAGCTGAAAGCTTATACATTGCATAAAATCTGTCAAACTCCTCATCGGACATATCTCGTATCTGTTCGAAAAGTCTTTCGCCTTCACCGTTATATTCATCCAGCATATCAACATATCGATCCCACTCGGAATCGTCCATATCAAGAAGAATATCCAATCGGTCCTCAATATTATCGGTTTCTTCTGAGAATCTGTCATATGCTTCTTTATAAAACTGGGGAATCATTTCATCTGCAGCCTTCATCGTGTCTGTATAAGCCGCCTGCCCTACAAGCTGTGCATATGATGTGTTGAATCCTCCGTTAAGTGAAGACGCCACTCCCATTGCATCAGCAAGCGCAAGCTCAGCGTTATTTTTTACGCTATCACGATATCTGAGATATTCTTCATCTGAGTTGATATCATACGAGAATTCTCTGTTTGAAAGTTCATATTTGGCGTTTTCGATATCTTCTCTGTAAGAAGCGTTATACTCGGGCTTATCTCTGTTTTTCCACTCATTATATGAATTGGTAACGTCATTTTTCAGGCTGTCACTCGTTTGTATATCGTTCCCTGAAGTATTAACTGAATAGTTAGCCTGACCGCCTCCTATCAAAGTGCCGCCTGAATTTGTCGGGATATCAATAGTGTCACCTGCATATATAAGGTTCCTGTTTTCTATACCGTTGGATTCTACAAGCGCATCAACGGTTGTGTTGAACTCCCTTGCTATTGATGTGAGCGTATCCCCCTTTTTAATCGTGTATTTTGCTATTTCCTATCACCCTTTCCAATTCTGATCTCATATCGTCACTAAGATTGTCATAACTGATATTGGAAAATCCCATATTGACTGCTAACGTCAGCTGATACAGCCACGACATTAGTTTTTCCATATCATATTTATCACCGTTTATATGGGGCGGATTATTAATTTTTATTTTCATCATCGCCCTCCTGTCTCGTCACCGTTATCCGTAATATATCTTGACATTGTAATCAATGTAACATCTCCGTGGCCGCTGAATCTGATGCGAAAGCTGTCACAACGGCGGGGCCTTAATGAAACTGTTATACAGTTCAGCGGCCCGTTTTCTGATGCGATCTTATGCCATTTTCTTTCGCCGTCATAGCACACTTCTGCTTTGAAATATGCGCCCTCTGACATTTTCAGTTTGATTTCAAGCTTTGTTGCTGCTTTTCTTCCAGCAAGATAATAATCCATATCCTGACTCTCAAGACACCAAAAAATGCTCTTTTCTCCTTCGGTGTCGCCTTCACCGCCTACTGAATATATCTGCGCTTCATCGTCGTTTTCTATAAGCATATACAGTTCATTTCCGCTGCGGCAAAATGCAGAAACTTTTGTGTTATCTTCACGATACCATTCTTTAGATGATGTATCATAAACAAACAACTCGTATTCTCCGTTTCTGTTTTCCATTGAAACATAATAATTTCCGCCTCGCGAACCGGCCACTGCATTCCGATACATTTCATTTCCCAGCGCTTCATCAATGTTATATGGCATTCCGCCGTTATATGCTACGATTCCGTTATATGTTTTATAATATAATGTGTCATCTACAATAACGGCGCTTCGGCTGCTGCCGTTCTCTATACCTCTTATGTTATCTGTGACAACTGTGAAATCGGAAGGTCGGGTTCCGTAAATTCTTATGACTGAATCTTCCTTGAAAAAGAATGGATCACCTTCATAGGTTACGGCACCTGTGAAAACACCGTCAACACCAATAGATGCAATATATGAATCAGTAGAAACACCCTCAAAGCTATACCAATTTTTTGCATCTCCAAGCTTACTTGCATATATTTCGTTTACAGGCTCGCCATCTTCATTTACACCGTATCTGCATCCCCAAAGTCGATTGCCTGATGCTGTTACATAGTCCATATGAGGTATTTTTCGGATAACGGAAACAGAATTCTCACTTTGGACAATATCGGATTCCATATACCCTTTTAAAACCATATAATCATTCATATCAGATATATAAGCGATTTTAAAAATTCCGTCACAACTTGTTCCGCTAATCTCTACAAAATCGCCTTCATTGAACTCATATGTGTAATTAAAATTTGAAATGTACTCACCCTTTTGTGAATTAATATTTTCATATTTTTTACACACAAGCTTCAGATAACCTGAGTTTGATACAGCTTCAGTTCCGTTTTCGTTTGTTGAAGAAAGCTCAATTTCATATAAGAACTCATCGTTTACACCGTACGGTAACTCTGCTTTTGCGCCAAGTGCGCCTTTATCGCCAAGGTCCATAAGATTTATGTACTTATTATCAGGAAAGAAATACAAATATCCTCCTGAAGCCACCATTTGATTTTTCTCATTAGTAAAGCCTGCGGTGCTCATAAGAACTTTTCTTTTTAGCTGATTACCTTCATAATAGTAAGCCCACAGCTTATCGCCACCTTCAACTACGAATGCATTTTCTCTGATCAAGCCGTCAATTTTAACGTCGGTCGAAACAAAGGAATTTATCTCCTTTGCACTAAGCTCCAGTTTCCCTCTTGGATGCCTGGAAGAAATGCAATTAGGTTCCCGTCCACTCATATTAGTCATATTGCGGAATACATTTTCGCCAACACCAACTCTTCTGTCAAGTCCTCTGAAATTACTTATACTTTTTCTTTTGAGTAATGGTCTTCTCTGGTAAGGAATTCTCATATATCTATCCTTTCGGCATAGCTTTGAGGACTATGAGTTCTGTTATACCAATCGGCAAATGATGAAAAGGCAGTTGCAAAAGCTGATGCGCTGTTTTCAAAACTGCGTGTATCTCTGTGCATAAGATCATTCTGAGCATTAAGATAATGAATATACAGTTCGCTATAGGGTTCAGGACAAAGCAATTCTCTATCATATCGAAGAACGGGCGCAGGCTGAGGAGGCGGATCCTTATGAGTTAAAATAACTTCTTTATAAATTATATCTTCTATTTGCTGAAGCCATCTGTATTTAAGCTCACTTTCTATAGGGGAGCCTGCATATTTATCTGCAAGGTTGATTGCTTCACTGACTTTCATATTTCCTCCTTCTGAGTTTTAGCCTGCGGCAATATTACCGCAGGCATTTCACTCCTTTTAGTTTGAATTAGCCTCAATAAATCTTTCAGCAGCCGCATCACAGCGCTGACTTTCAAGAATAACTTCGGCAAATCTTTCGGGAACAGAGATAAGTTTGCCTGTTTGCACAAGCATATTTTCTCCGTTGACTGCCACATATCTTTCTGTGTCAGCCTTATTCTTTCTGGTAATAAAGATTTCTCTCATCTTTTCCATATTAGTTTTCCTCCATTACAGATGCTGCAAAGGAAGAAGAACTTTCCACTCTGAGCATATATTCTTCAACAAGGCGGCAAGCAACCTTTGCTGCTTTCCAACCAACAGAAGAACGCTGATTGAGAGGGTCGTTGCCGTAGCCCTTCTGCTTCACGATATGCTCAATACCGCCGCCTGCGATATCAGTTGTTCCGTAAGCATTTGCACCAATGAAAAGTGTTGCAAAAACTGCGCTGCCGTCACCCGCGCCTTCTCCGGGACAAAGAGTGTCACCGGAAGTATATGCGATATCTTCACCATGATCAAGATAGATATATTTCAGGCCTGTATTTACGCCTGCAACTGTAGCGATTACGTCTCCGTTCTTACCCTTGTAGATAACCTTTCTTCCAAGAATATCAGTTGTTACAGCTTCGTTTACTGTTACTCTGTAAGCTGTTGCTTCGCCGGCAGTGACGTTAACGTCAGAAGCTTCATCAGTGTACGCAGAAACTGTGAGATTTCTTGCATCAGCAGAAAGATCTTCACCATAAAAGATCTTTGCTTCAGATGACTGAACGAAACGAACTCCGCCAAGAGTGCCGATCTCGCCATTGAGAACATTCTCAGGCTTTGCATACTTCTGAATATCGACCCACTGTCCTTCTGCATCCTGCATAAGATCAAAGGCTACGTAAGGGTGAATTACAGCTACATAAGAGCCGTCAATCGTAGGCGCGTTCATTGCTCTAAGCTGAGCTGCAGCCTTGAATACGTCACGAACACGCAGCTTACATTTGCCGTTAAGCTGAGAACGGCTTGTTACTACCGTTTCATTACCGTTTTCATCAACTTCAGGACAATAGTTAACGTTTGTGCCGCCCATGATCTGATTACGTACAACCGTGTCAATAGTTCTTCCTGCCTGGTCTGCAAGCTGCTTTGTAGCTTCAACTACAACGGGATCCACGCTTGTAAGCTCCAGCATATCTGTAAGCTCTACGTAGTCGCCGTACTGGTCAACCGTTGCACTGACAGGAGTTACCGTAAGCTTGCTGCCTGTGGGAGTTACGCCCTCTGTGATAGGACGAATAGCCTTGGGAAGACTGTTAAAACGGCGGAATTCAATTGACTTGCCTCCGTTGCGAGGGATAGGACGCTTCTGCGCAAACTGGTCAAACACAAGATTGGGACTTGCAAGCTCAATAAGAGTTTTATCATAAAATGTTTTCATTTCGGCTGAAAGTCCTGCATTTCCTTCTGTATACGCATCTGCGTTTGCTGTGTTAGCATTTACATAAGCCTCTGTGCCGTTTACTACATCACCTGCTGCAAAGATCTGAAGATCAGTTATAATGTTTCTTTCCATAATTTTTCCTTTCTTTTTCAGAATTTTACTTTTGCTCCTTTTTCAACTCTGCGGAGAATATCTCTAATGCCACCGCCTGAGAGAGCCGCAACATTTTTCTTTTCGGATATCCCGCTTTGCTCTCTCATTCCGTTTTCTTCGGGACGGAGAGTGCCGGAGCGCAGAAGCGCAACAGCATTTTCATAACCTGTCTGTTCAGCCTCCAGCCTGATTTTTTTAATATATTCGTCGCGATGAACGAACTCATATGCGCTTTTAATATCTACGCCGCATGTCATAAACTTGGCAAACAAAGGATTTTTAAGCTCATCTGTCAGCTGAAAATCGGGATTCTCTGCTTTGAAAGCATTCGCCTCTAAAAGACGTGACCTGTATCTTTTCTGATTTGAATTTTCTTCCGCTCTCTTTTTCAGAGCCGCTTTCAGCTTCTTTTTCTTCATCGCACGACTGATTTCCTCGGGAGAACTGTTTTGGCAGTCAAGTTCCTCGGAAAGCTCCTGCAGAAGAGCGTCAAGGGCGCTGATCTCATTTGTTGTGTGGTCCTTCTCCTCTGCATATGTTTCTTTTTCTTTCATAAACCGTGCCTTTCTGCTTTATTTTTTAGAACTTTGCAAAGTCTGTGCATATTATATCTGCATCGTTTTTCACTTTCTCCCCCAAACTGAGCGTTGTTGCACTTTTGCATCATTGTTAAAAAAATCACTTGTAAAAGAGACAAAAAAATGTTAAAATATAAGTCCACAATTTACCCGGAGGCACACGATGAACGAAAAAGAAATAGGCGAAATTCGCCGCAGAATAACACCAGATAAAACAAGTATTCAAAGAATTCGCGGCTGCTACGTTACTGAGCAGGGAGAAATTCTTTCTACGTTTAATTCCTCTCTTGCTATGCTTAATGAAATAGAAACAGAAGAATTGCTTGCCATAATAAAAAAGACCCTTTCCGGAACACTTGGAAAGAATCTCATAGATATTGAATTTTCCACTCATCAGGTAGTTTCCGGAGAGGAACATAAGCTTCTTTCGGAGCTTCGTTCAAGTTCTCTTGAAAACGATGAGGCAGTTGACACTCTTTATAAAAATATAATTGAAACAGTTCATATCGAGGGCAGCTATCTTATTCTGCTTGCGAGCGATAAATACGATGTTTTCAGCTACAGCGGTGATGGCTCAAAGGATGAAGACTCCGCGACAGTGTTCTCATATTTTCTTTGCTCCATATGCCCCATAAAGCTGACAAAGCCTGCTCTCAGTTACTATGGAGATCAATTCCATTCAGTTGCTGCTAATTCAGTTATTTCAAACCCTGAGCTGGGATTTATGTTCCCTGCGTTTGATGACAGAACTGCTAATATATACGGCGCCCTTCTCTATACAAAGAACACTTCTGACAGCCAGGATGCATTTATTGAAAAGGTATTTAAAAGTGAACCTCCTATGCCTGCAGCGGTTCAGAAGGAAACATTTGAAACTGTTCTCAGCTACTCTGTTGCAAATGAATGCAACATGGAGGTTGTTCAGGCTGTTCACGAAAAGATCTGCACTATGGTAGAAGAACACAAGGCGGCAAAGGTGCGCGAACCTCTTCTTATTTCCAAGGCAACTGTAAAAAATGTTCTTTCCGACTGCGGAATAGCTGAAGAAAAGATTTCTGCATTTGACGAGCAGTTTGACAAGAGTTTCGGACAAGGCACTGAGGTCCCACCGAAGAATATTATCAACACAAAGCAGTTTGAAGTTAAAACTCCCGACGTTGTTATTAAGGTAAATCCTGAAAGACCTGACCTTATCAAGACAGAGATTATTGACGGAACCAAGTACATAATGATCAGAGCAGAAGACGAAGTTACCGTCAACGGAGTCAGCATCAATATATCTGAAGAATCATAACCACCGGCCGTGCCGGTGGTATGTACTGCCCCCTTAGGGCATGTCACTAGGCTGAGCCTATAGGCTCT
>JAGAPL010000122.1 GCA_017623255.1 Clostridia bacterium | reverse complement strand
CATCACACCGCGCCAAGGCTGTACAGTTTGCGACAGAGAGAACAATCTGTTTTCTTTCTATCGCTGGCACACCTGCGATCCTATTTGTTTTGAGGATTCTATCAAGGTTACTATTATGCAGATGGGGTACGGCGAAACCGAGGTTGCAAGAGAAAAATTAGGTGAAAATTTTGTTTCATATCCTGCAGCAGGAGCTGACGACGATTTTTGTTATTATGACCGCAGCGACGACTATTGCTCTGTAGCATATTGGTATCAGACTCTGCCCACTATGCCATTCCCTCCCTTCCCTTCAAAAGAGGAGAGATGGAAGGATATTCCCATGGGAGATAAAACTGCTAAGAGAAATGATTTATAAAAAACAAGGCGGGAAAAGTGCGTTGTTCTTATCGGAGAAAATAGAATTCTTTTAAATTCCGCTAAGAACCAGCATCGCATTTGTAAGTACAAATGCACTTGGGCAGTAGCCCAAACCCACTAACAACAGAAAAGAGAAGATTCGTATCATAACGAGTATTCTCTTTCTTTTTGTCTGATAAGTGATATGCTGACTAAAGTCAGCGTGATATTTTCGCTTTGCGAAAGTGATATTGAAGCCTTGCGGCTTCAGTGATATTCTATTCGCCATAAACTGTCCGCAGGACAATATCACTATGCGTAGCATAATATCACTGCGAAGCAATATAACTCGCCGTCAGGCGAATAGAGTTGCGTGATACTCCGTTAAGAGTATCACGCTAAACCGCCTTGTTTTTCTTTTATTCTTCGCTATAGTTTATAATTATAATGTCATTATCAAAATCGGCGGATAACACTGACGAATCATACTCCCCATCATTAACAAGCTCAGCCAACAGATATCTTATAGTCACGTCAAAAATAAGAAGATCATTTTCAACCCATTCCAATTGATAACATGGACTAATGTCCCAATAAAGAAACGTAAAATCATAATTAACGTCATTATCGATTCCATAAAATACAGCATGATTATGATAATCGGGGTGTTCTTTTAAAACATATCTTTCTCCATTATGAATTATCTCAGCATAGCGCTCACCCGTCCATTCAACCTGTGCTCCTATTGACTCAAGCAAACTTGTGAAAGATACTATGCAATACTCTTCAAGAATAACGGCATGCTCGTCTTCTTTCTCAACTCCGTTGACCAGAAGCGTTGCCTTTCTTTCCTTTGCATATGCAAGATATTCTTCCTCGGTATACGCTTTTTGAACGATTTGAAAAGTCTCATTCTCAATATATTCAAGGAAATAATTCTCTTCACCGCATTTCACCCAAACTATTGGATATCTGAAGGTTGTATCTATCATACAAACAGTTTCGGGAGATTCCGTCATATTAATACCTTGCTCTGAAAACAGTGCCTTCAGCTGATCCGGATCGTTATACAAGCCAACGTTTACATAATTTCCGACAAAATACCCTAAATACGACGAAGTATAATACATCTCATAGCTTTCATTCAATTCAAGGATCGTCTCTCCGGTTTTCAAGTAAGTTCGATGAAACACAATTTCGGTCTCATTCTCGTTAATTCGCTCTTCAATAATATGATCCTCAACGTAAGAACCCTCTGAATTTCTTAAAACGTCAACACTCATATTATCAAGGAAGTTCTGAAAGGTCTTACGGTCAACTGAAAATACGGTCATGCTGACATCTTCATCACCATAAGGGATACCAACCATCAGCTTATTAAAATACAAAAGATCCTTTGCATTTACAACGCCATCATTGACTAAATCGGCATTCTTATTATACTGTTCCATGCCAATAATAATTTTCTTCACAGTTATGACATCTAAAGCGTTGATCGCACCATCAAGGTTTGCATCACCTTTAACAACAGGTTCAGGACGTTCTCCTCGAGCTGACGAATGAACAGAAAAACACATCATCACCATTATGGTTGCTATTATAATCAAAAATTTAATCGGTTTTCTCATAGTGACCTCCTTTTTTGATTTAGACATATTCACCAATATTTTCTAATTTAAGTATATCACGTTTGGTTTTTTTGTCAATGGGAGGGTAAAAAAATGCTGCCCTTTCGGACAGCATTTTTATTATTCAATTGAAATAACGTAGCTATAAACGGGCTGACCGCCGCAGATTGCCATTACCTCTGCATCGGGATATTTTGCCTGGAAAATTTCTACGATATCGGATGCCTGATCTTCATCTGCATCCTCTCCGTAATACACGGTTACTGCAACTGCCTCCTCGTTTTCAACGAAGTTTGCAAGTTCTTTGATACATGTTTTTCTGTTATAGTTACAGCATTTGATTTTTCCGTTGAGGAGTCCGAGAGTTTCGCCTTCATGAATTTCAGTTCCGTCGATCTCTGTATCTCTCACAGCATAAGTTACGCTGAGAGTTGTTACCATACCGACCATTTCTGTCATTGCGGCAATATTATCTTCCTTTTCAGCATCGGGATCAAATGCAAGCATTGCAGAAACACCCTCGGGGACAGACACTGTTTTGAGAACAACAACTTCTCTGCCCTCTGCAACCTTTGCTGCCTGCTCACTTACCATAACGATATTTTTATTATTGGGGAGAACGAACACGATTTCAGCAGGAGTTGCTTCTACAGCTGAGAGAATATCCTCTGTGCTGGGGTTCATTGTCTGTCCGCCTGTTACAACAACGTCAGCGCCCAGATCTTCAAAGAGAGCCTTGAATCCGTCACCTGCTGAAACAGATACAAAACCGTATTTCTTTGTTATCTCAACAGGTCCGCTTGCTGCGGGAGCTGTTTCTTCAGCAGGAGCTTCGCCTGCGCCCTCAGACAAGTTGGAATGCTGCTCTTTCATATTTTCTATCTTTACAGTATAGAGAGATCCATACTTAAGAGCTTCCGTTATAACTTTACCGGGTTCATTTGTATGAACGTGTAGCTTAATAATTTCACTATCGTCAACGAAAACAACGCTATCGCCCATACCGCCGATATATTTATGAAGTTCACCTGCAGTTTCTTCGCCCTGATACTTCTCGCTCTTTGTTACTATGCACTCTGTACAATATGCAAACTTGATATCCTCTGTGTTAAAGGATTCAAAATTAGCAGAAGAAGATTTTGAGCCTGCTGTTTCAACCGCGGTGATAGGGTTACCTTCAACAGCCGCAACTATACCTTCAAGCGCAGTTACAAATCCGTATCCACCGGAGTCAACAACGCCTGCCTGCTTGAGCACAGGAAGCATTTCGGGAGTTTTATCAAGAGTTTCCTTCGCTGCGGAAAGCATAAACGCAAAGAGCGCGTTCATATCTGTTATAACGCCGTTTTCAAGCGCTTCTTCCGCAGTTTCGCCCATAACCCTCATAACTGTGAGAATTGTACCTTCAGTGGGGTTCATTACCGCTTTATACGCCTCAGAAACGCCTTTTTTGATACCGCGTACAACATCCGCCATATCTGCTTCTTCATTCTTTGCCCAAGCTTTACCGATACCGCGGAAGAACAGAGAAAGAATAACGCCTGAGTTACCTCTTGCGCCACGAAGCATGAGATTTGCAGCCTTCTGAGCTGTTTCGCCAAGGGTGCCTTCAAAATTCTTGAAGTCGCCGCGAACACCGCTCATTGTAAGGCTCATATTTATACCTGTATCACCGTCGGGAACGGGGAATACGTTAAGGTTATTGACTGTTTCTTTATTATTTTCAAGTGAGCAAGCCGCGCTTATCACCATGTCGCGGTACATATTACCGTTAATAATCATATCAGCTACCTTTTTGAAAATCGAATTTATTTAATTCGTACTTGTTTATCTTTCGTTACCAAGGAAGAAGAGAGCAAGTGTTCCGGGGCCGGAATGAGCACCGATAACTGCTCCTACGTGTCCCATCTCAATTCTCTTGGGATTATACTTTTCGCGTACCATATCAGCAAGATATTTTGCATCATCCTCGCAATCACCATGGCTGATGAACACTACCTGCTCGGAAATATCACCCATAGCTGTTTCGCCGATCTTATTTGCAAGAGCCTGGATAGAAGGCTTTCTGCCTCTTGCCTTTGATACGTTTATAAGGTGACCCTCATTATCAACGTGAAGAACGGGCTTTATTGAAAGCATTGTGCCTACAACTGCTGTTGCAGCAGAAACTCTGCCACCGCGCTTAAGATGATGAAGATCGTCTACTGTGAACCAATGGCTGAGGTGGAGCTTATTAGCTTCAAGCCAATCGCGAACTTCTTCGATAGTTTTGCCTTCGTTACACATTTTTGCTGCATAATAAACCAAGAGGCCCTGGCCAAGAGAAGCGCAAAGTGAATCTACAACGATGATCTTTCTATCAGGATATTTCTCAGAAAGCTCTTCTGCTGCAAGCTTTCCTGTCTGTGCTGTGCTGGAAAGACCTGAGGAAAATGCAACATAGAGAACGTCCTTACCTTCTGCAACGTGCTTTTCCAAAGCAGCCATAGCAGCATCAAGATTGATTGCAGAAGTTGTTGCTGTTTTTCCTTCGCGAAGGCTGTTATAAAAATCCTTAATATCCAATTCATTTCCGGGGATATACTCTCCTCCGTCTACAGAAACTGTGAGAGAAACTACATCAACGTCAAGTTCCTGAACAAGTTCAGGTGTGAGATCAGCGGAGGAATCTGTCAACAGAACAAAATTTTTATCCATTTTATTCTTCCTTTCAATATGTTCAAATTTACACACTTATCCAACATACTGATTTAGTATATCACATTTTTTTAACAACTGTCAATGATTTTATAAATATGTGACTCTTTTTTAAAAGAAAATTTAAATATTTAATCACATTAAGCGTCTTTTTGTATCCATTTCATACTCATTCTATGTTTCTCTCTTTAATATTATCCCTACCATACCGGCATTTATCCATCACTGCAATATATAACAAAAAGCCACCCCAAAGGGTGGCTTTTTTAAAATTAGAATGTATCAACTGTCTTCTTATTGCCGCCGATGTAGTCGCGCTCAAGCTTAAGAATACCGTTATCCATACGGAAGATTCTGTCCGCCTGCTCTGCGATTGCAAGGTCGTGAGTAACCATAAGAAGTGTCTGGCCTCTTGTTTCTCTGATCTTGAGAAGAAGGCTAAGAACTTCGTCTGCATTCTTACGGTCAAGGTTACCTGTAGGCTCGTCTGCGAACAGCATCTGAGGATTGTTGATAAGCGCACGGGCTATAGCAACTCTCTGACACTGACCACCGGAAAGCTCGGAAGGAAGGTGGTGGAGACGCTCGGAAAGACCAAGGCACTCTACAAGCTCACGGAGAGACTCCTGATAGGAAGCATCTGCCTTGTTACACATTACTGTGGGAAGGAGGATGTTTTCAAGAGCTGTGAACTGAGGAACAAGGTTATGTCTCTGATAAATGAAGCCCATCTTTTCGCCTCTGAAGCGACCAAGCTCATCAGGACCCATCTTTGTGATTTCTTCGTTATCGATAAGGATACGACCTGCATTTGCCTTGTCAAGACCTGCACAAATGTGGAGGAATGTGGACTTACCGGAACCGGAGGAACCGATGATAGCTACGAATTCGCCCTTCTCGATTTTTATGTTAGCACGGTTAACTGCTGTGATAACGGATTCAGGCTGTCTATACTGTTTAATAACACTTTCTGCCTGAAGCATATATTCAATTTCTCTTCTTGCCATTTGTTAATCCTTTCTGTTGCGGATTGTCCGCACAATCATTTAGTTAGATTCGATTATTTCGATTAGTCTTCATCACGAACTACGTTCTGGATAGCATAACGATGCTTGAAGTAGCTCTTATAGGGGATGTATACGGATAAGAATCCGCATGCAACGGACATTACTACGGCAATTACAAGCGCATACCAAGGCATATAGAATGTGTATCTTACATATTCATATGTGAAGTTAGGTACTACAACGTTATATACATAGAACATTGCATAGCTTGCTATATAGCTGAGCAGGATACTTACTACGAATGACATAATAGCCATGCTCAAGCCGCCAAGCAGGTAGATTGTGCGTACGTCGCTTTCAGTTGCACCCATAGACTGAATAATGTTGAATTCTTTTTCTCTCTTGAAATAGTAGTTCGTCTGAGAGAAGAACCAGATGATAGGTGAAACGCAAAGAATAAGAACTGAGATTACGATATAAAGCTGGCTGTAGTGCTTATCTTCTGTGATAGCATTTTCAGCATTCTGTTCAAGGTCTTCAACCTTTACGGAACCGATCTTAGCGTCGCCGCTTTCTGCGGGAATATCACGAAGCTCAGATGCGATAAATCTTGTCTGATCAATTGTGAGATCGGGATTTGTGTAGATATTGAGCTTTGTTGCCATGGGATCTCTTCCTGTTACCTGTTCATATGCATCATTGAGCATATATACGGGAACACTACCGGAAGGAATATCCTTGATAACTGCGCAAACCTCAAACTCTGTGTATGAATACTCATAGTTCTTGATCTGACGGCGGAGCAGGTTCTTACCTGTGAGGTTGGAATCTACTGTTGTTACCTGGCTTACATATGTACTGAGAGCAATCTTATCACCAACATCAAACTTATAGCTCTTGATATTTGATGTGGAGTCGCCTACGATTACATACTGTGTTTTCTTATCGCTCTTAAGAATCTGGCTGGGATCACCCTCAACATCGTACTGAGAAAGGAAGTCAAGAACATCGCCTGCGTTATCAGGGTCTACAGCCTTGTAAAGAACTTCGTTTGTTACCTTATAGCTACCTTCGCCGATATAAGGTGAATATGCATCCTTAGCATCGTATACGAAGGGACCTGTTGCGCCAAACTTTACGTCCTTTGCATTTACAAGCATAAAGGAATTGATATATCTTGCTTCTGTTACAGGGCTCTGCTTAAGGTCAACGTCTTCAGCAACGGGTTTTGCGTTACCTGTTGTTTCAACACCTGTGATAGCCTTGAAGCCTTCTGTTTCTTTATATTCGGGATACTTTTCAAGGAAAGCGTCGTTTACTTTCTGAATGTCAGCGCTGAGGAGGCTGTCATATCCCATATAGGAATTCTCGTGGTCAATTGTCATCTGATACTGAGCGCGGGGATATTCAAGGTCGGTTGTATATATATTGGATAGATACAGACCGCAAATGAACAGCGCACAGAATGCGATAGCAGATGAAAGAAGCTGGATATTATACTTTCTGAATCTCCAGATTGAATAAAGCTCATACTGGAGGGGGAACTTCTTACCAAGAAGGTTGAAGCTCTTTCTGGGGGATGAGATCAGGTTGGAGTTGTCCTCTGTGATGATAAGTGACATGGGCTGACGCATACTTGTCAGTCTCATAGGCATAACAACGGAAATTGTTACAACGATCAAGCTGAAGATGAACACACCAAGGAAGATCACTGCATTGAAAGTGAATGCAAATCCGGAAGGTGCATAGATGAGATATACGATCAGTGTTGAAGCCAGAACGGCGGGAACAAACATTACGAGCATTATTACGAACAGCTCCCAGAATGCTGTACCGAACAGCATCTTGAAGTCAGCACCGAATGTCATATAAACACCGTATGTAAACTTATACTGGTTCAATCTGATATTATATATTGCTGTGAGAAGGAATATAGACAGAACAAGGAGCACTGCTGCGATTATCCAAAATGTTCTGTTGTTTGCTGCAACTCTCTGGTTGTAGTCAAGCAGCATAGTCGTTTTCGTTTCGAAGCTTACGTCATCGTCTTCAAGGTTTGCAAGAACGCTCTTGTAATTCTTTTCAAAGTCTTTATAATACTTTGTTACCATTGCAGAATCTTCAAGGTTCTTTTCTTTACCGAAACGGATGTAAACATCATAAACCTCTTTATTGTCAAACTCATTGATACGCTTTTCTGTATCAACGATCACATAAAGCTGTTTCTGTTCATCAAATACACCGTTCTCTCCTTTATATTTGGAAAGGAATGTGTACTGAGAAAGGGTGAGATTGTGGATCTCATAGTGATAGTCAACTTTGATCTTTTCACCTGTTTCTTCATCAACTTCGTCAAGTTCTAATTTCTGTTCCTGCTTGATCTGCTGATATTCAACAGAGTTGTTGTTGATCGCTGAGATCGCCATCATTCCGAAAAGAAGCTGAATAATGAAGATTGCAGCAAAGAAACAGCAATACTGCTTGAAGTTGAAGAACACGCTCTTCCACGCGATTTTTACGTTACGCGACAGATATTCCCAAATTCTTTCTAACATTGTTCTTGGGAGCCGCAATGAAATGCGACACCATCCTCCTTGAATAGTTTTCCGTGCTCGCACGGGGAATCCGTCGGGAAGTCGCAACTCTTCCCCACTATTATTCTTTATATATTATATCATGCATTATAGAAAAATGTAGCATATTTTATGAACAAAATATAACAAATTTATTTCCAAAACGCACTAATTTATTTCGAGACTGTTAAAATAGCACAAACTTTTCATTGTTTTGCATACAAAATAGCCAATTATACATCAAAAGTTGTTAATTAGTTATATTTTATTCTTAACATTTTTGTTCACAATTTGGCTTTCAATTATGAACAAATTATTTGTGTTCTTCTCTTGACCTTTCCGTCTTTATAGTATAAAATTATTAGGTAAAGCCCCGGCAAAAGGAGGGCCAAATGAATTTTAAAAGAAACGAAAAATACGCTTCTTTTGCTTTCTATACTTTTTTGACAGTTTGCGCTTGTGCTATAGTCATTTTCGCTTCGGTGAACCTGAGCTCTGTTTTGAGTTTTCTCTCTAAAACAGCTGAAATTCTTTCTCCCTTCACCTACGGCTTTATTATAGCATATCTCTGCAATCCTATCATGATCTTTTATGAAAAAAAGTTTTTTTCTTTCAAAAAATCAAAAAAGGATATGAAAGGCACCAGACGCGCCTTATCGCTGGCACTTGCCATGCTGACTGCAATATCGCTTATTGCCATTATGCTTTACGCGGTTATTCCTCAGATAGTTGAAAGCTACGAGGAATTGGGCAGCCAGCTGAACAATTATATAAGAAACCTTCAGACACTTGCTGACAACATAGTTAGAGAACACTCTCTTAGCTTTGTTGGTGTTCAGTACAATTCTCTGACAGAGCTTCTCAGCGCATATGACATAACCTTCAGCTTCGAAAAAATACTGAACTACTCTTATTCCGCGCTTACTGTCGGTGCTGATTATGTTATAAACTACGGCGGAAAGCTTGTAGGCGGCGTTAAAAACGTTCTGATCGGGATAATCATCGCAATTTACTTCCTTATTTCTAAGGAAAAGCTGATAGCTCAGATCAAAAAAATCCTGAACGCCATTCTCAGCAGAAGAACATATCTGAACTGTGTGCGTCTGGGAAGATTCACCCACAAAACATTCGGCGGGTTCATTATCGGCAAGATCCTTGATTCCATTATCATCGGCATCCTCACTTTTATAGTGTTGTGGATATGCAAGATCCCATATGCTCCTCTTGTTTCAGTTATAGTGGGAGTGACAAACGTTATTCCCTTCTTCGGCCCCTTTATCGGAGCCATTCCAAGCGCTTTTATCATATTTATTGCATCTCCCATTAAAGCGCTTTGGTTTATCATTATTATTCTTATAATCCAACAGCTTGACGGAAATGTTATCGGTCCCAAGATTTTGGGCGACTCCATTGGAACAAGCGCGCTTTGGGTTATTATAGCAATCACAGTTTGCGGAGGTTATTTTGGATTTGCCGGTATGCTTCTGGGTGTACCCGCAACGGCTGTCATTTACGTTCTGTTCAAACAGCATATTGAAAAGAAGCTGCTTCACAAAAACCATCCCGTTCACACAGAGTTCTACAAAACAGACCCACCGCTTGAAAATATTGTGGATCCCCACCTTGTGCTCATAGATCGCGATACCCCCGTCCCCGAACCTACCCTTGAAGACGACATCGAACCCCCTGCGGAAATTCCAAAAAAGAAAATCAAAATCAATCTCACAGCATTGAAAAAATATAAATTTAAGAAAGGTGACAAAAAATGAAAAAGCTTTTCACTTCTGAGTCCGTTACTGAAGGACATCCCGATAAAATCTGCGACAAAATCTCCGACGCTGTTCTTGATGCGATTCTCGCTGAAGACCCTGCAGCAAGAGTTGCTTGCGAAACATTTGCAACAACAGGTCTTGTTAACGTTATGGGCGAGATTACAACAAGCGCTTACGTTGACATTCCCACAATCGTTCGCGAAACTGTTCGCGAGATCGGTTACGACAGAGCTAAATACGGCTTTGACTGCGACACTTGCGGAGTTCTCAGCTCCATTCACGAACAGAGCCCTGACATTGCAATGGGTGTTGACCTTTCCGCAGAGGCAAAGGCCGGCGAAACAGATGCTGACACAGGCGCAGGTGACCAGGGTATGATGTTTGGTTTTGCTTGCGATGAAACTCCCGAGCTTATGCCCCTCCCCATCTCTCTCGCTCACAAGATGGCTATGAAGCTGACTGAGGTTAGAAAAAATGGCACTCTCACATATCTCCGTCCCGACGGAAAAACTCAGGTTACTGTTGAATACGACGGAGACAAGCCTGTTCGCGTTGACACTGTTGTTGTTTCCACTCAGCACGATTCTGAGGTTGCTCTTGAACAGATCAGAGAAGACATCAAAGAGCACGTTATTCTTCCTATCGCAGGTTATATGATGGACGATGAAACAATCATCCACGTTAACCCCACGGGACGTTTCGTTATCGGCGGTCCTGCAGGCGACACAGGCCTTACAGGAAGAAAGATCATCGTTGATACTTACGGTGGATATGCCCGCCACGGCGGCGGCGCTTTCTCCGGAAAAGATCCCACAAAAGTTGACCGCTCCGCCGCTTATATGGCAAGATATATTGCAAAGAACATCGTTGCTTCCGGCGTTGCTTCCAAGTGCGAGGTTCAGCTTGCTTACGCCATCGGCGTTGCTCAGCCCGTTTCTCTCATGATCGACACATTCGGCACAGGCAAGGTTTCCGAATCCGCTATCGCTGACTACATCAGCGAAAACGTTGATATGCGCCCCGCATCCATCATCAGCCGTTTCGGACTTCGCCGCCCCATCTACAAGCAGCTCGCTGCTTACGGTCATATGGGCCGTGAAGACCTTGACATTGCTTGGGAAAAGACAGATATTGCTGACAGCATCAAGGCGGCTCTGCTTTAATTAAAAAATAAACACTGTATGTTTTGTTAGGATACCCGGGAGGAACTTTTAAGGAAAGGTCTCTCCCGAACCGTGAACCCCCAAAGCTCGACAAGCTCGCTTCGGGGAACCCCAGTAAACCTCCCCAAACCTTTT
>JAGAPL010000121.1 GCA_017623255.1 Clostridia bacterium | reverse complement strand
GTATGATGAACAGCGCACAAAGCTGCCAATTTTGCTTCATCGAAAAGCGATAGTACGGAAGAGTTGTATATTTTTTCTTATCAGCCGAGTTTTTCGCTAAAGTCATAGCCTCTTTCCTCCATTTCTGCGATAAATATTTCTTCAAGTGTAAGCGGTATGAACTCAACAAATACAGGATGCAATGAGCCTATAAAGTCTGAGAGAGCGCCCTCGTCTCCACGAGCGATAACCGTGAACAGGCTGCCTCTCTGCTCAAGCGAAACTGTGTCAAGCTGTGTCAGCTCTGTCTTTACTTCTTCAAGTCTCTCCTTTTCAAATGACATCTGGATCTTATGGATACCAAGCTTAATGTCATCAAGCCCCGCTTCAAACAGCAGCTGTCCTTTATGAAGAAGCGCAACATGATCGCAGATATCCTCGATTTCCTTGAGGTTGTGGGAAGCGAAAATTACAGTAATGTTCCTGTCGGCAACCTCTTCTGCAACTATCTTGCAAACAGTGCGGCGCATTACGGGGTCAAGGCCGTCAAGGGTCTCATCGCAAAGTACGTACTGAGTGCGGCAGGACAGTCCGAGAAGGAATGAAGCCTGCTTCTGCATACCTTTGGAGAACGTAGCGATCTTGCGCTTATCGTCAAGTCCGAATAAGTTGAGATATTCCTTATACTTCTCATCGGAGAACGTCGGATACACGCTTTTATATAGCTGCATCATATCATATATTGTGCAGTGAGGCAGAAAATACTGATCATCTGACAGGTATACGATATTCTGCTTAACCGCTGGATCTTCCCAAACAGGCATGCCGTCGAATACTACGTCTCCGTCGGTAGGCTTATATATACCGCAAAGAATACGGAGTAGTGTGGACTTTCCCGATCCGTTTGATCCGATAAGTCCGAAGATAGATCCGTTTTCAATCAGAACGGATACTTTATCAAGGCTTCTGACTTCTTCAAAATCTTTAGTGACCGAATCAATTCTTATCATCTGTATTGCCTCCTATTTTTCTGTATGCGAGACCTGCCGCTTCAACAAACTCAGCTTCACTGATGCCCGCTGTCTTCATTTCATAGGCGATAGCACGCATTTTCTCAACCAGCTTTTCGTACTGTTCTCCGCGAAGTCCCTTCTTATCGGCAAGAATTATGCTTCCTCGTCCCTGCAGTGACATTATTACGCCTTGGCGTTCAAGCTCAGAGTATGCCTTCTGTATAGTGTTAGGATTGATACCAAGCTCCTTCGCAAGACTTCTGACTGACGGCAGCTTGTCATCCGGCTGAAGCTCACCCGTTAGAATGAGATTCTTTATATTATCAACCAGCTGCTCGTATAGCTGTTTTCGATCCCGCAGATCGACTGTGATAAGGCTCAAGTAATTCCCTCCTTTGTATGAACTGTACTATTTGTATTAATACGGTTGCATTATAACATGTAGCAACGCCTTTGTCAACACTTTTTTGATTAAAAATATTGCTTTTTTATTATAATTTGGTATAATTAATATATAAAATATTTAATGGAGCGTTTATGGCAAGAAATAAGCACAATTTCCTTGACTTTTTAAGCGGCACCGGCAATACTAATGTAATATTTGAACCTTTAATGAGTAAAACAAGCTCTGAAGTCCTGATTTGGAGGCGCGGAAAAAAACTTTGGAGTTCCCCCGCAGAGTACATAAGAACACTGGCATCTGTAACCGAGCGAATTGATTCAGACTTCTTCTTTGCTGACATGCGTTTGTTTACTGATGAACAGAAAGATTCTCTTCTTGAAGCAGCTGCTGAAATCAAAGAAGCAGACGACAAGGTTGGCGTTGGATTTATCTGCGACTGTAAAGAGGATGTTGATCTTGCTTCCTCTGTTGCTGACTGTCTCTGTATATACGGAGATGCCACATCCGACAGCATACCCGTCATCAGAATGAACGGAAACATTGAAGATGCAATCAGCCGCGGAGATTCAGGCTGGTTTGCACAGGACAACGCTGCCCACTATCTGGAGGCCTTTGGTGACAGAATCAAAATTATGGGGGGACTCGGTGTTGAATTCGTAAAAAACAGTTCTCCAAAAAAGATCCATTC
>JAGAPL010000120.1 GCA_017623255.1 Clostridia bacterium | reverse complement strand
ATCTGAAGGAAGAGCTCTCTCATAGCTGTGTTGATAGCGTCACAAACAAGGTCTGTGTTGAGAGCTTCGAGGATTGTTTTGCCGGGAAGAATCTCTGCAGCCATAGCAGCTGAGTGAGTCATACCTGAGCAGCCGATTGTTTCAACAAGAGCTTCTTCGATAATACCGTTTTTAACGTTAAGTGAGAGCTTGCAAGCGCCCTGCTGAGGTGCGCACCAGCCAACACCGTGTGTGAATGCGGAAATATCCTTGATTTCGTAAGCCTTAACCCACTTGCCCTCTTCGGGGATGGGAGCGGGACCGTGGTTGGGACCCTTGGCTACGCAGCACATTTCCTGTACTTCGCGTGAATAGTTAATCATTTTGAATTTCTCCTTTCAGAAGAGATGATAATTTATACCTGTAATATATTATACCAAAATCTGCTTAATATCAAGTGTAAATTTGCACAACAAATGAGAAAATACTGATTTTTTTATAAACATCATATAAAAAAGTCGTTCCGAACGCCAAAAAGGAGTCCGGAACGGCAAATCCTGATTATAATTTCTTGGCTATGTAAAGAATGCCTACGCCTGCAACTGCAGCAATGATGGTGATAAACATAAGAGTACCAACGCCCAGTGTGGGTGAGAAGATAAGAACGATTACACCAACGATAACGGGCAGAGGAACAAGCTTCCAGTGCTTTGCAAAGTAGCTTGCGCCGAGTGCACCGAAGAGTGCGGGAAGAACCCATTCAAAAGCGGGCTTGAATGCCGAGCCTTCTGCTGTGATAAGGGGAAGAACGGGTGAGAAAGCAAGAACGCCGACTGCAATTATAACCGTTGTTGTGATAGCGGAAACACCGATAGCGATTGTTGAAATAACTTCACCTTCTTCTGTGTTTGCACGAACCTTTGCATTTTCCATTGCTGCAAGACCGACGGGCAGCTTGAGATTTGTAATGTTACCGGTAACAAAGCTGAGATAAGTGCCGCCTGCGCCAAGCATGGGAACATAGGTGATAACCTCTATAACAGCCGTTACCCAATAGAGAAGCATGAGCTTGCCAAGAACAGCGCCGAGGACTTTAAGTTCAGGCCATACACCGAGATATGTTGAAATTGCAACGGGGATTGAGAGGAGCAATAGCAATGCGCCGATGTTCCAGAGGATGCCCCATCTGTGAACTCTGTCAAAATAATTCTTCTGCATAATTCTTCTTCTCCTTTCTTATCTCCAGATAAAGTTTGTAATATTTGCGGGGAGAACTGCCTCAAAGAGCATTGCCGCACCCATGCCGATAAACATTGCAATAGGCATTGTGAATGAACGAAGCTTTTCAAGATTCCACTTCTTGCAGATAGTTTCAAGAATAACCATCGCAACCATTGCAACGATAAGAACGCTGATTGACATGAAGCCTGCGTTGCCTGTGCCGTCGGAGGTTGTGCCTGCGATTGCTCTTGCAATGAACGCAGAAATAATGCCGATGAATGCAGCAGCGGAAATTGCATCGCCAAGCTTTGCGGCGCTTTCGCTCTTGTTAACGGCATTGCCGATTTTCTTCTGAAGCTTCTTGCAAACAAAGGGAAGCATGAGAAGCGGAGCGATGCTGCCGATTGTCATTGCCCACGCAACGGTCGAAAACTGCTGAGGGTCTGTGATTGCGCTTGTTAGAGTGCCTCCCATTGCTTCAACAGCAGTCTGTGCTGCGGTTGTTTCGTAAGCAAGGTTACCGATAACGGTAAGTCTTATCCACGGAAGAACAATGCCGAGAGCATTCGCAAGCACGATAACGGTTGCAAGAATCGAAATTGCAGGTGCAACAGTGAAAAGAATGCTGGAAACAACAGTGTTTTTGAGTTTTTCTTTGTCAATGCCGAGTTCTTTTGCGTGTTTCCAGGATTTAACGATAAAGAAAACGGACTGGAGAGTTACGAATGCCACAACGCACAGAGCGATGGCATACATAAAGGTACTTTCTTTGAAATCCAAAGTTTCTCACTCCTAAATTCATAATATATTAATAATATCATACAATTATACATTAAGTCAAGATTTCAGGAATAATTATGCATGGAAAGACCTTAACAATTTTATGTTTTTCTTAATATTTATTTAATGGTTTTCCATGTTTAATATTAGATTTTTCTGCGATATAATTTGAGCATAAGAACAACCCCGGGTGAAAAAGGAAACATAATAACAATAATCTCTTTCAGCTTTTGCGTTGTTTTGTTAAATGAATCAAGGAGGAATCCCAAAATGAAAACCACATCCAAAAAAATCCTTTGTGCAATGCTCACACTCGTCATGGTATTTGCATCCGTCCCTGCTTTTGCGGCAGAAATCGGAGATGTTGCAGAATGGATCTTCTCTGGTCCTGACAACGAAGTTTATCCGGAAGTTTATTATTACGCCGGAACAATTCAGGAGGGCGAAAACGACATCGTATATAACGTTGGTAACACACACCAACAGTATTATGATTTTGAAGTTCAAAACACCGGCTATTACATTTTTGAAACCCCGGGTATTGCGCCTTGTTTCGGTCAGTTTGACAGCGAAGGCAAAATCAACGATATCGATATACTTAAAAGCTATATAGTAGAATACGAAAGCTGCACAGAATACTCTCTCATATATTTATCAAAAGGCTCTTACATTATAGGGATTGACTTCTGGGACACAGAAGAAACAGTTTTTAACGTCGAATTTGCAGGCAGTGACATCGTTGATCTGGAATATAATCAGAGCGATTTCGATAATCTGGTTATAAACGATGATATTTATATCGACGAACTTGAAAACGGATTTTTATTTTGGTTTTACTCGGAGCATACCGACATAACTTTTTCAGGCGGAAAGAAGCTTAAAGATTACAGCCTCTCTCTCTGTTTTACTGCAGAAAGTAAGCCTGCCGACGGCGTTCACAACGGAAAAATCAGCTTATTAAACTACGAAGAAAGCGGAACCTCCTCAATTTATTATATTGACAATATAATTGAAAGCATCGAAATCGAAAATTTGGATGACTATCTTGTTGCCTTTGAGTGGTACAACGGAAGATATTCCTTCCCCGAATTCAACGATGAAATAACTGTCAATTATTCCGACGGCACTTCAGAAACCTTCGTTTACGGACATAACGAAGCAAGCGGAGAGAAAGACTACATTACCGTTCTCGGCAAAGAAAGATATCTTGCTGCTTATCACAATGAATATAGCTTCACCTTCAAAGTGCGCATAGCCCAGCATACTTTTATAGAAAAAGAATGCAAAACTGTTTTCAAAACCAACATTGCGGAAAATGCAGAATATCTTAAAGATAATATTAAATGGAAGATTTCTGATTTCAACTCTGTTAACAGCTTCATCCTGGAAACATTAAAAGAAGCCAACAGCGCTGACAGCTTCTTTTACTGCATGACAAGATTTTTCCGGAATCTTATGACCCTGCAAGAAATCGGCGAAGAAGTCGCTGACTTCATAGAATTTGTAATATAAAAACAAATCAAGCAAAGCGTGTTGCTGGAAATCCGATACAGCAACACGCTTTATAATAAGCTTTTAAAAAATATTTATTTTTTTTGTAAAAAAGACTTGACTTGACTGAAAAATTGTGATATATTAATCGAGCGTTCTACGGAACACGGCAAAATGCTGGTGTAGCTCAGTTGGTAGAGCAGCTGATTTGTAATCAGCAGGTCGGGGGTTCGAGTCCGTCCACCAGCTCCAATTAAATATGGAAGAGTTCCCGAGCGGCCAAAGGGAGCAGACTGTAAATCTGCCGTCAACGACTT
>JAGAPL010000119.1 GCA_017623255.1 Clostridia bacterium | reverse complement strand
TATTATCCGTCAGATGAGTATATCTCATATCTTATGACAGTGGACGAGCTTGAGTTTTATGACGAGATAGAATGTGACGACCTGTTTGAAGAAAATGCCGCGAGAGAACGGATAATGATTTTTCAGTTGCCTTATTATGAAATTGTAGATTAAGTACACAGCAGCACGGAGATAATTAAAATCTATAATTAAAAAGGGAAGATCATTACAAATTAAGAATAATATTGGTAATTTTTTTGAAATGTGAAGTTTTTTGTTACTTGAAATGTACTATTGTTAGTATAAAATCTACTAAAGGAGTGTTGATTATGAAGAAATTTATCAGTTTTATGTTGTTGGTAGTACTATCCGTTTATCTGTGTGCGTGTAGTGATGTCACTGAAAACAATAATCTCCACGATGAACAGATGATGGCTGTATTAAATAGTGAAATTCGTTTTGTTTCAGAGGATGGAGAGAAAGTATTGCTGAAAGACTTTGTTTGGGGATCTGATGAAAACACAGAATTTGTTGCTACACCTTCCGAATACTCTTTTGTGGATTTTGATAATGATGGAGTTGAAGAGCTTGTTGTTGATATAACGCCAAATCAGGTTTATTATATGATCTTTCACAAAAGCAACGATAATATTTATGGATTTTTGATTGTCAGACGCGCTTTACAGTCGATAAAAGAAGACGGTTCATTTGTTCAATCAGGCGGTGCTTCTACTCATTATTATTGTAGGATGGAATTTGAGGGCGAGTCATATAAAATAGTTAATACTGCAATCAAAGACGAAAGAGCCGGGATATACGAAATAGATGGAAATAAAAGTACAATTGATGCTGTTAATAAATATATAGATAATTGGAATTCAATAAAAGAAGTGGAATGGGTGAAATTACATTGAGTTTATTCCATTTTAAAGTTGAATAAGGAGAATGCATAGATGTTTATAACATTGATAACCCCAAATAATGAGGAAAACGCGGATATTAGCATTATTGAAGACGAGGCTTGCGGCAGTATAATAACAAGAATTAAGTATAAAGGCAAAGATATTTGTGGATATAGTAAAGGCGGGACCTTGCCCGAGGCATTTGCCGAGATGCAAAAACAGCTTCCTGAAGATATAATAATCAAAAGTTGTTTGACTTGCCGCCACGGAAACACTTGCCCTTTTAACAGCTGCGACGATGAATTCTTTTGCACAAAGGATATCAACATAACCTGCAAGAACGATATGTGTGATTTGTTTTGCAAAGAATCAGAAGGTGAAATGGAAAAGCGCTTGCGATATTGCACAGATAGTTGTGAGGATTTTCAGCAACAAAGCGAAGATTGCTATACTTACAATGTATATTTGTTTTTTTTAAATGATTTGAACTGACTTGTTGACTAATTGTATTTAACAGATTTGCTGATGAAATAATAATTTCGGATTAACAAAAGACACCCATCGGGTGTCTTTTGTTGTATCTCGAAAACCACGCGATAGTCGCGTGGTTCCCCAAAAGGCTATTGCCGAGGGGCAAAAAGGAAATGGATGCATTAAGGAAAGGTTCCCTCCGGGAGGGAGCTCCCGACGCAGTCGGGTGAGGGAGAGTGCGTGAATGGAGGGAATCACTTGTGTCAAACCAAGTGCAGTTTAGATATTTCGCGTGCTCCTTCCACCGCAAGCGGTCCCCCTTCCTATCGGAGGAAGGCTTTTTTGTCATTGTCCGTTTTAATGAATCTGTTCACATATACGGGGGGATTTATTATTTGTGGCGATGAGTTTGACGTGATTTTTTATACTTGGTAGTGAATTATCTGTGTTTTCTTGCTCGATCTCTTGAAAAAATTGGAACTATAGTGTATAATAAATGACGGCAAGCGAACAATTAAACGACGCTTTGCGAATAATATATACAACGCTTTGCGAATAATATAAGCTTCGCGTGGCGAAATATATCAAAAACAGAGGTATAAAATGGAGCATATTGCGGATCAGATAAAGGACTATCTGAAAATAGAAGAAGTAGCTAAGCAGTGGAATATTTCTCCACGCAGGGTACAGGCATTGTGCGCCGCAGGAAAAATTGCCGGAGCGATACGTTTTGGCAGAGACTGGATGATCCCGCAGGATGCCAAGCGTCCTACGGACGGGCGAACAAAGGCAGGACGCAAGGAGCAAGAGGATCTGAAAAACACAAATCTTCCTCTTCCCAGAAAGACTCCGTTTTTACATATGACGGATCTATACAGTTCATCGGGAAGTGTGGAAGAAGCAATTGAAAAGCTTTCGGGAAACCGAAATGCACAAATGCTGTTTGCGGCTGAAATTGCATATTCCAGAGGTGATATAGATGAGGTTTATGACAGAGCGAAGGTACTGCTCAACGATAATTCCGATCTGTATACAACTCTTTCTGCCGGAATGCTTATGGCTCTGTGCGCAATATGGCGCGGCGACCTGACAATGTGGCGACGCTCTAAGGTGTTTATGGCTGAGGCGCCTGCTGAAAACGATATAGACCGCGATATCATAACTTTCTCCATAACTGCCGTTGACAGTATGCTTTATGACGTTGAGTCCTTTCCCGAATGGTTCAAAATAGGCTGTTTTGAGCCGCTTCACAAGGACAGCTTACCTGCGGCAAAGGTATTTTATGCCAAGTATTTATATGCAACAGCATATTCCGTTGCAACAAAGCAGTTGCAGATGGATGGCTTGAAGGGCCTAACTCTTATGTCGGTGTTACCTTATTCCATTGAACCTATGATAAGTCAGGCTATGGCAGATAACTCTGTAATAGCAGAGGCTTACCTGCGCTTCATCTGCGCAACTATCTATCATCACAGCGGGAACAATGCTCAGGCTACAAGGCACATTGACAGAGCTCTTGAGCTTGCTTTGCCCGATAAGCTGTACGGTTTGATCTCTGAATATTGCAGAGTTATAGGCCCGCTTATTGAAAAAAGATTGAATATGATTTCGCCTGAAGCTTATGCCGAGGTTAAAAAGCTCAGCAAAATCTATATTCAAGGATGGACCAAGCTCAGCAGCAGAGTGCTTGGAAAGAATCTCATAACAACTCTTTCCGTGCGTGAAAGGGAAGTTGCCAGAATGGCAGCTTTCGGTATGCAGAACAGCGAAATTGCGGAAAAACTCCATATGTCACTTTCGGGAGTTAAGCAGGCAATTCGTATTGTCAGTGAAAAATCAGGTGTTGGCAGAGATGAATTTGCCGCTATCCTGTAAATAAAATAACTGAAACATATCTCTTTGGTGGGTTTATATATCCATAAGCCTACCAAAGAGATATATTTTTTATGTCTATAAACCTATCTTGAAGATATGTATTAGTTACTTTTTTATAAAAAAATATGACCTCAAAAAATAGATTTGGGTAATAAACACAAAAAGAAGATTTTGATATACTGATTACAACGAAGAATATGCAAGTTAAAATTGCGGAAAGGAGAAGTAATGCTTACCGGATTCCTGGTTTATGACAGTTATAAGGAAACCAATTCTGAGGGGGAGCTCTATAAAAGCTTAAACGTTTATGGCTGTGATTTTGACATATACTACGGATATTATGAAGATTGTGATCGGCAGAATCCCTTTGTTGATCCAATGCCGATATATCCCGATTTTATAAAAAATCCACAGTATACCAAAAACGGCCTACCTTTTGTAACAAAGATGCAGGGTGCCTGCAGTTATTATAAAGGAAAGGATACGAAGGAAAAAGATTGTGCGGAATGCAGGCACTATCTGCACGGAGCAGAGCTTCTCGGTGTTTGTACTTGTTATGAAAGAGAATTAAAATCTGAAGGGTTTTCAGATTCCAAACATACTCAGGAGGAAACAAAATGAAAAACACAAATACTATCACAAAAATAATAAGTGTGTTTGTTTGTATTGCAATGCTTTTTGTATACATCCCGTTCAGTGCTATCACTGCTAAGGCTGCAGCAAGCGACAACAGAGTGGTAGACCCCCACACACTTGAACAGTGGAGAAACTTTTTCGGTGCGCAGGAAAATCACGCGCAGAACGTTTCTGTAACCACAGAATATGCGGGCGGCGTATGGACAGATAAGTCTGTTTTCAAGCCGGGCGAGCTTCCGCAGCTTCTGACTGATGCAACGTATAACGGTCAGTCAATCGTGGCAAAAGATAAGGGCGACAATTTCGTGGTTGCTCTTTCTGCAATTGCTTCAAACAAGCAGATCAAGGGATATTCAACTATTCCTACCGACACAGTTCTTGTGCTTGACCTTTCAAGCTCCATGCGTTATACAGACGATAATGACGGCAGTGCGGTTGATGAATTGGTTGAGGCAACGAACAAGGCTATAACGGACCTTCTTACTCTTAACAGAAATAACCGAGTTGCAGTTGTTGTTTACGCAGGTAACACGAACAAGAGCTTTAGCGTGGCAAACGGAGCAACAACCATAGTGCTTCCTCTTGATAGCTACACAACAGAAACCAGAGGTCAGTATCTCATTTCCGCAAACGTGGGAAATACGCCCGACCGTGCAGTTGAGGTTGCAGAAGGCGTTAAGAATTCTGCGGGCAATGATGCTGAAAACATTCGCTTTGAAATTGCAACGGGTACATATATGCAGGACGGCATTTATGAAGCGATGAAGATTCTTATCAACGCTGACCCCGTTGTAAGCGAGGGAGTTCAGAAGGGTACAAACCGTATGCCCATTATGGTTCTTATGACCGACGGCGAACCTACTCTTGCAAATAACGATTATAACGGTAACGATAATCGTACAGACCTTGGAACTACAAATCTTTCCAACTATGACGGCACAACAGGCGAATACAGCTTCCGCGATACTATCGCTTTTATGACATCTCTCACAGCGGCTTTTGCTTCTAAAGAGATAGAAGCTCATTACGGCAAAGAACTTCTTATGTACACTCTGCCTTACGGCGACGCTGTTCTCAGCCGTGGAGAAGCTCTCAGCGTTCTCAATCCTGCGCAGGCAAGTGACGTTCAGAATGAGCTTTGGGGAAAATTCCTTAACGGTGAAGATATTGCAGTTTTCCGCACCAGCTCCGGATGGGGTTATAATACTACATATAGTTATATTTACACGTCCAATTCTGCAGTTGAAGGCGAAAAGCTCACAGCTGAAGATCGCATGTATGTAGATAAATATTTCCCCGCGAGAGACGATGATGAAATGCTGAGCGCATTCGAATCTATAGTTGATGAGATCGTGCTTCAGTCCAAATACCATCCCACATACGTTGAGTATGACTCTAACCACGACGGTTATCTCACTTTTGTTGACAAGATCGGCGCTTATATGGAAGTTTCCGATATACTCGGTATCGTTATAGGCGATCGCTTGTTCTCAGGCGCGGCGCTTGCTTCTAAGTTCCCCGCAAATTCAAGCAGCTCAATAGTTGCAGGAAACGTTCTCGGCGCAGACCTATTGGGTTCTGTTAAAGATCGTCTCGGCATTGAAGACGAAAGCGTTGCAGAGGCTCTTGTGCAGGACGCGTACGATCACGGTCAGCTTATATATAACAGCGCAGATGATTATGAGCATTATATCGGCTGGTTCAGCGATGCTGACGGCAACTACGTAGACTTCTGGCATATGGGAATGTCCGCAGAGCAGATAGCAGAAGCTCAGGCAAAGGGCGCAACTCATATTATCCGTTCTTATGCATTCCTTGGCGACACATCCGTTGTTCCCGGCGTTTCCAACACTGATATGATGTATATGTCAGTTCGTCTCGCAAGAGAGATAGGAACAGGCGAAACTATAGTTAGCTGGAGAATTCCCGCATCCCTCGTTCCCACAGTTACATATGAAGTTGAAGTTGACGTTGATGCTGATGGCAATATTTCTGAAGTGTTGAGTGTTGATTTAAGTGATGACAGCGCAGATTCTCCCATCCGTCTTCTTTATGACGTTCAGCTCAGAGGAGATCTGCACGATTGGAATATCGCAGAAAAATTAAGTGACACAAAGGGTCAGGAATATATCAACGAAAACGGATATGTATTCTATTCAAACAAGTGGACAGCTGATCCTGAGGATACAACTCTTAATACCTACAGCCATTTCGAACCTTCCATTCAGAATGAGCGCTACTACTACACACAGAATACAGACGTTCTTGTAGAAGTATCAAGCGGCGTGTATGAAGTATACGCAGGTGCAAGCAAGCCTTCAGGCAGTGGCTACTACCACGCATATCAGGTGTTCGAAAAGCTTGAAAACGGAACACTTCGTATTCATGAGCACTACGAGCCTATATCAGAAGCTGCTTTGGCTGTTGCTGAACAGAGTGGTTCAGGCTGGTATATTCCCAAAGACACGATTCATCGTTACTATGACTATGAAATCGCGGATAAGTCATCCAATGAAACAGGAACAATGAACCATAGCGACCATCCTTTCGTTGTAAAGGAAGGCGAAATATACTACACATATTCAACTCAGGGCAATAACGGCAAGCTCACAGTAGAGCCGGCAACAGGGCTTAAGCTTACAAAAACTCTTGCAGAGGGTTACACAACAAGTGAAAAGTTCATATTTGACCTTGAGGGCGATATAGCAAACGCTGAGGTTATCAGAATAAACGATTCCGGATATGAAGTTGCAAGAGAAAACATTGCGGCAAACGGAGAAATTGAAATTGCGGCAGGCGAAACTGTTTATGTGGTTGGACTTGTTGCAGGCGACTACACAGTTTCCGAAAAAGTTCCCTTTGGCGCTGACTATCGTGTTCGCAGCGTTAAACTCAACGGCACAGCGATCAGCACAACAGTTGCAAACGTAACTCTGGCAGACAAAACAATATCTGCTGTAGAGATCATAAATGACGAGCAGGGCTATGGCGATCTGATCATCAGCAAGGACGTTGTGCATCCCTTCGATACAATTCCGGATGCTATTGCAAATAAGCTCTTTACGATCAACGTTCAGCTTAACGGCGGAGATTTTGCAAATAAGACTTACACCGCTTCCGGTGTTGCAAGAATTCCCTCTGTTACAACTGATGCAAACGGAGTTTTCACAGTTGAGCTTTATAACGGCGAGGCTGTAACAGTTGAAGGTCTCCCCGAGGGCACAACATATACGGTAACAGAAACACTCACAGCAGCAGATAAGGGATATTCTGTGGACGGTGGTTCTATCCTTTCAGGAACGATCAACGTAAACGGGGCATCTCTCGGTCAGGTTATCAATAATTATGTTCCCGAAGCGTCCCCTGTAACCCTCACTATCACAGGAACAAAAACAGTTAACGACGAAAGCGGAACGTTTGACTGGACGAATAAGTCCTTCTCATTCAAGCTTGAAAGCTATGACAGCGCAACAGGCGTTTATACTCAGATAGGTAACGATGCCGTTATAACAACAAACGGCGGAAGCTATGCTTTTGAGAATATCACTTTTGACACACCGGGCACATATATTTATAAGATCTCCGAAATCATCCCCGCAGAGCCTGACAGACTTGAAGGTATGGTATATGATGCAACAGCAGGACGTATCGTTGTTCACGTAACAGACAACGACGTTGACGGAGAACTTGAAATTGATGTTCGCGACTACACAACAGGCGATCCTATTGCGGCTGTTGGTAACGTTATAACATTCACAAAGAATTTCACTAACACTCACACAACTGATGCAACATTTGTTGAATTCACAGTTGATAAGAACGTTGTTGATGATCATAACGTAGGCATCAGCGAAGCAGGCTTCCTTTTCGGTCTTTACAAAGTTGAAGGCGGCGCGGTTGCAACTGTTCCCGCATATACAATGCGCACAGTCGGCGCAGACGGAAAAGCAACGTTCCATATTCCTCTCAGCAAGGTGACAGAGGATACATATATTCTTCGTGAGATCGTTCCTGCAGATGCAGATAAGATCCTCGGTATGAACTATGACACAACTGAATACACAGTTACCGTGAAAGCAGAAGCAAACGGCGGCAAGCTTGTTCCTTCCGTTAGCTTTGCAAAAGCAGGCAATGCTGTTGGCGAAGATGAGCTTGTGTTCACAAACGAGCTTGTTCTCACAACGGATAAGGTTGAGATTTCCGTTAATAAGTCCCTTGACGGTGACAACTTTACAGGCACAGAGGACTTCAGATTCTATATCATAGAAACTGACGGATCATTTGTAAACGTTAAGAATGGTGGCGTAAACGAAGAAATCACAATCACAAACGAAGGCACAAATGCTTTTGGCGAAATTGAATACACAAAGGTTGGAACATACTATTACGTTGTTGGCGAAAAGGCAGGCAGCAGAAACGGTATGAACTATGATGAAACTGTATATCACATCACGGTAAACGTAACAACTGACGGCACAGCTCTCAATGCGGCAACTACAATCAATAAGGTTGGTCAGGGCACGGTCAGCAGCATTGATTTCGTTAACACATATGCTATCAGCGGCAGCACTTTCGTAACACTCAGCGGCACAAAGAACCTGGTTGGCAGACCGATGCTTGCAGGCGAATTCCATTTCCGTCTTGAGCAGGTTGCAGATGAAAACGGCACGGATATGAACGGCGGTCTTATTCTTGCAAGCGAAAACGGTGTCGTAACCAATAACACAGCGAAGTTTACGTTTGCTCCTATAGTGTACACACAGGTAGGCGAATATTACTACCGTATCACAGAGCCTAAGGGCGTAAGCGGCAACGGAATTACATATTCTGATGCTGAGTATATCGTTAAAGTTGTTGTAAGCGACAACACAACAGGTGGTCTGAGTGCTCAGTGGAGCGTAGTATCCGGAGAAGAGATCGTGTTTAATAACACATATGACCCCAAGGATACATACGTAGAAATCATTGCAAACAAGAACCTTGCAGATAAGGATCTTGCAGCAGATCAGTTTGCTTTTGAACTTGTTGAAACAGAAAGTGATTTTGCAACTGTGCTTGCAGGCGGCGAAAACCGCATGGAAAAGAATGATCTCCACGGAGTTATTAACTTTGGCAGAATCGACTATGACGCAGTTGGAACATACTATTATGTTGTTCGCGAAATAATCCCTACAGGAAACGATGCTGAGGCAGGTATCGTTTATGATGAAACAGAATACCGAATCACAGTAAATGTAGAGGATAACCACAGAGGTTCTCTCGTTGCAACAACAGTAACTCAGATGGTGCTTGTAAACGGTCACGTAACAATTATCCCCACAAGCTCCATTGCATTCAATAACGCATACGTTATAACAGGCAGCGCAGAGCTTGAGATCACAGGTAACAAGACTCTCACAGGCAATAAAACTCTCACAGACGATATGTTTGATTTTGAGCTGTACACAACAGACGATACGTACAAAATCGAAGGCATTGTTCCCACTACAACACAGAATAAGAACGGCGCGTACAGCTTCAAGCTGGAGTACACTCCCGATGATGTAGGCAAAGTATTCCACTATGTTGTAAAAGAAGCGAATGCAGGCGAAACGATCAAGGGTATCACATATAGTGATGCAGAATATCGTATCAAGGTAGAAGTTAAGGATAATGAAAAGGGCGGAATTGAAACAGTTGTAACGGCCCACGGACTTTCAAGTGCAGTAAATGGAAATAAAACAACAGTTTCAGGCGCTGATTTTGAAAACAGCTATTTGGCAAGCTCAGTAAAGTATGCTCCCGCAGCAACAAAGATCTACGGCGGCAAGATGAAGAACTTCACGTTCACACTTTCCGGCACAGGCTTTGCAACACAGGTTAAGGAAAACAACGAAAACGGTGAAATCTTCTTCGATGAGCTTGAATTCACAGCAGCAGATCTTTACGAATTCACAATCAAAGAAGAAAAGAATATTCTCTGGGATTTCGTAAGCTGGGATACAAATGAGTATACACTGAAGATCAACGTAGAGGACGACGGCGAAGGTAAGCTATATATTGAAAGCGTAAAAGTAACAAGTGCAAACGGACGCGACGACCTTGTGTTTGACAACGGATATATCAGAGCGGACGGAACACTTGAGCTGACAGTTGAGAAAACACTTGCAGGTGATAGAAACGATCCTGCAGGATTCGAGTTCGGACTTTACAATGACGGAGAAAACACACCTTTCGAAACAGTTATAAGTGATGAAGACGGTGTAGTAAGCTTTGATGCAATCACATACACAGAGCCGGGCACACATAAGTACTATGTGAAGGAAATCCTCCCCGTAGTAAACGGCGCTCAGGTAACTGAAAAGGACGGCATCACTTATGACACAACAGTGTATGAAGTAGTTGTTAAAGCAGAAGATAACGACGAAGGTGAGCTTGTTGTTACGTACACAGTTGACGGTGTTGACGTAGATGAAGAAAACTACGTGTTTGAATTCAGAAATGAATATAAGGCTCCCGAAACAACACAGCCCACACCCGAAACAACACAGCCCACACCCGAAACAACACAGCCCACACCCGAAACAACACAGCCCACACCCGAAACAACGGATCCTACTCCCGAAACAACGGATCCTACTCCCGAAACAACGGGACCCGCACCCGAAGCAACAGCTAATACTCCAAAAATCACACCTCCTCAGACGAGTGATATTTCCAATATTCAGCTTTGGGTTACGATGTTGTTCCTGAGTGGAAGCGGATTTGTTATCACAACAGTTTACAGCAAAAAGAAAGAAGAATCTGAAGAAGCTTGATAGTTGCTATAGTGTAACAAATCTATAAACAGTCTCCCGATTGCGTGATACTCCGTTTGGAGTATCACGCAATTCTTGTATAAGGAAAATCAACTGCTAAGTGAATGGTTCGGCCGTTGAGCAATCCGTAGCGCCGGGCTCCTTCCGTCAGACTACGTCTGCCACCTTTCTCTCGGAGGAAGGCTTGGGTGGAGATAGTGCGCCTTCCGAAAAAGCCGTAAGTTTAGACGAGTCTATAGGCTCAGCGGATGAAAGGTCCTGAGGGGGCAGCACATAACTTAACAGATAAAGAGAAGGTTCAACCCGTTGGTCGTTCCTTCTCTTTTTTTGAAAAATATTGACAAAAACAATACTTCGTGATATGATGTATTACGCAATGGGAGGTATTCTATGGATATTCAGTTAAAAAGAGGGCTGTTGGACATATGCGTGTTGGCGGCCATTAAAAGCAGGGATTCATACGGCTATAAGATCATAAAAGATATGAAACCGTATATTGAACTTTCCGAATCTACTTTATATACCATTTTGAAACGCTTGGAAAATGCAAATATGCTGACAGTTCGCACGGCAGAGCACGGCGGCAGACTCAGAAAGTATTATCATATAACTGAAATAGGGCTAAAGCGTATTGAAGATTTCAAGGATGAATGGAAGGAAATCATGTCTATATATCAGTTTGTAACAAAGGAGGAAGAGGACAATGACTAAGAGTGAATTTCTTTGGCAGCTTCGCAATGGATTGCAAGGGTTGCCGCGGGATGATATAGAAGAAAGAGTAAATTTTTATAGTGAGATGATCGACGACCGTATGGAAGAAGGTTTGTCAGAGGCGGAGGCTGTCAGTGAGATCGGAGATGTTAACACGGTTGTGGCGCAGATACTGGAAGAAACACCGCTGGCAAAGATCGTTAAAGAAAAGGTTAAACCAAGCAGAGCAATAAAAGTGTGGGAAATCGTGTTTCTTGTGCTGGGTTCTCCCATCTGGCTGTCACTTCTGATTGCCGCATTTTCAATTTTTCTTGCGGTTTATATTGTGATATGGTCGGTGGTAATAGCCTTGTGGTCAATAGAGGTGTCTTTTGTGGCGTGCGCTCTTGGTGGATTCGTGGCTGCAGCAGCTTTTGCTTTTCGCGGAAACGTGTTGATAGCTCTTGCTATGCTCAGCGCCGGTATTTGCTTGGCCGGTCTTTCAATTCTTATGTTTTTTGCATGCAAAGCTGTCACCAAAGCTATGGTTTGGCTGACAGGAAAAATTGCTTTAGGCATTAAAACTATGTTTGTGGGAAAGGGAAAGAAAAATGACTAAAATAACAAAAATATGGCTTATTATAGCAGTTTCCCTTATTTTGATCGGATGCGTGATTTTTTTTGGAGTGATGACTATGCTTAAATGGGATCTGACAAAATTATCAACGGTAAAATATGAAACTAACGAATATGAGATAAGCGAAACTTATAAAAATATATCAATTGTAACTGACACAGCCGACGTTGTGTTTGTTCCTTCGGAAAATGAGTCAAGCCTGGTGGTTTGCCGCGAACAGAAAAACATAGAACATACTGTTTTAGTAAAGGATAACACACTGACAATTGAAATAAACGATACGAGAAAATGGTATGAGTTCATTGGAATAAATATGGGTTCCTCAAAAATAACGGTATACGTTCCGATGGGGGAATACGGAGCTCTTTTGGTGGAATCCGAAACAGGCGATGTGGAAATACCAAAGGATTTCAAGTTTGAAAGTATTGATATTTCAGAAAACACGGGCAGAGTAGAAAATTATGCATCTGTTTCAGATAGCATAAAATCAAAACAAGCACAGGAGATATCTGTGTGGAAAACATATCTGCAGGATCTCTTGAGCTTTCCGTTTCAACCGGTGGGATAAAGATTTCAGGCGTGAGTTGTGAAGGTGAAGCAAATATCAACGTTTCCACAGGAAAAGCGAAACTAACCGATGTTCAGTGCAAAAATCTTATATCAAGCGGAAACACGGGAAGTGTAAATCTGAAAAACGTTGTTGCAGCAGATAAAATATCTGTTACGAGAAGCACGGGCGATATAGAGTTTGAAGCCTGCGATGCAGCAGAGCTCAATATCAAAACCTCTACGGGATACGTTAAGGGAACACTTCTTTCTGATAAGATCTTTTCTACACAAACGGACACGGGCCGAGTTCGGGTTCCCAAAACAACCTCGGGCGGAATATGCAATATCAAAACCTCAACAGGAGATATTGATATAAGCATACAGCAGTGATCAGTTCGAAAGGATAACAGCTCGTCAAAAAAGCGGAATAGAAAAAGCACCTCAAAAGCTAATAGCTTTTAAGGTGCTTTTTTTGTTTCATTTCAGGATAAACAATGCGTTTTTTTCATAATATATAAAAGAAAAACTTAAGGAGCTTATATTATGGTAAAAACCAAGTATTTCGGAACTGACGGATTTCGTGGTGAGGCGAATGTTAATCTCACTTCTATGCAGGCATACAAAGTAGGCAGATTTCTCGGCTGGTATTATTCTTCAGGGCTTTCAGGCTGCAAAAAAACAGGTTACAGGCCGCGAATAGTTATTGGCAAGGACACCCGCCGTTCAAGCTATATGCTGGAATATTCCATCGCTGCCGGAATCACAGCCTCGGGCGCGGATGCATATATGCTGCACGTAACAACTACCCCCAGCGTTTCTTATGTTACCCGACAGGATGAATTTGACTGTGGCATTATGATAACCGCTTCTCACAATCCTTTTTATGATAACGGCATCAAGGTCATAAACCGCTTTGGCGAAAAGCTGGACGATGAAACAACGTTGCTTATTGAAGCGTATATTGACGGAAATCTGAGTGCTCTTGGTATCACGGAGCCTGACTTGCCTTTGGCGCAAAAAGATAGGATAGGCTGCATAGTGGACTATGTTTCAGGAAGAAACCGCTACGTAGGGTATCTTATCTCTCTTGCATCCAATTCATATAAGAATCTTCGCATTGGACTTGACTGTGCAAACGGCGCATCGTGGAATATTGCAAAGTCAGTTTTCGGTGCGCTTGGCGCTCAGCTTTACATTATAGGAGATGAGCCTGACGGACTTAATGTGAATCTGAGTTGTGGCTCAACCCATATGGAACGGCTTTGTGCTTTGGTGCGCGAAAAGCATCTTGACGTTGGTTTTGCTTTTGATGGCGATGCTGACCGCTGCCTTGCAGTTGACGAAAAGGGAAATATAGTGGACGGGGATGCCATAATGTATATTCTTGCCAAGCGATTAAAGGGCAGAGGTATGCTTAACGGAGATACTGTTGTGGCAACTATAATGTCAAACAGCGGATTTTTTGCCAGTCTTGAGGCGGCAGGTATGAAATGCCGACAGACAACTGTTGGCGACAGATTCGTTTATGAGTGTATGCAGTTGGGGGATTATTCTCTTGGTGGAGAGCAGTCCGGGCATATTATTCTGAAAAAATACGCAACCACAGGAGATGGAATCCTGACAGCCATAATGATTGCAGAGGAAATATGCGATTCAAAATCATCTCTTTCAAAATTGGCTGAGCCGGTGAAATTATATCCTCAATATGTTAAAAATATAAGAGTTAAAGATAAGAATGCCGTAGTAAATGATGCGGATGTTCAAAGCAAGTTGAAGGAAGTTGAGGCGTTGATCGGAGGTCGTGGCAGAGCGCTGCTTCGCCAAAGCGGAACTGAGCCCAAAATCCGTATAATGATTGAAAGTGAAACTGAAGGCAAATGCCGAAAATATGCTGATATGATAGCTGAAAAAATTATAGAAGGGGGACACGCAATTGATTAAATCAGTGAGGACGAAGGAGCTTTTTGATTGCAAAACCTCGTATTTAAAGGCTTTTTTTGACGAAAATGAATATCCGTGGCAAATGCTTCTCAAAATAAGCGATTTAGTTATGCAATTGCAGAAAACAAAAATTGAAGGTTATAGCTTTATTTCAGAAGGAGTGCTTGTGGGAGAGGGAGTAACCATTCACGAAAGCGTGACGATCATGCCACCTGCCATTATAGGAAGCGGCACGGAAATTCGAATAGGAGCATTTTTGCGCGGGAACGTGATAACGGGAGAAGGCTGTGTTATAGGTAACTCCACGGAACTGAAAAATTGTATTCTGCTTGATAAAGTTCAGGTTCCACATTATAACTATGTAGGTGATTCTGTTTTAGGTAATAAAGCGCATATGGGCGCGGGTTCCATATGTTCAAACTTAAAGAGTGATGGAAAAACGGTTGTTATCCACGGGGAAACAGAATATCCTACAGGGCTCAGGAAGATAGGAGCAATTCTCGGAGACGGAGCAGATATAGGGTGCGGTTGTGTGCTCAATCCTGGCACGGTTGTGGGCAAAAGAACGTCGGTTTATCCTCTGACCTCGCTCAGAGGAGTTTATCCTTCGGATTGTATTGTTAAAAGCAGCAGTGTTGTGGTGAAGAGGGAAAAATAAAGGGCAGCGATCCCCTACCGATCACGTCTGTAAATTATTGTTTAACGGTATAATTGTGGCGAACACCTGTAGGG
>JAGAPL010000118.1 GCA_017623255.1 Clostridia bacterium | reverse complement strand
TGAAACGGCGGACCCAGGGCAAGCCGCCCTACAGTCATCTAATATAGTTATTACGATAAATTATCGTTTAGCGCTGCAATTCTCCGTAGGGACCGACGTCCTCGGCGGGCCTAATACATAGAGATTGAATTGCCATATTTGATAACTGTATCAGAAATCCATCAAATATGATTTATCCTTTAACCAATTTTTTTGGACCGCCGAGGACGTCGGTCCCTACGGTTAAGAAGGCAAATTCTCGTTTATCACACTACCGAAGATTGCCCTGCAATTATTCTAAACACATATCAAAAGCGGAGTGAAATTCACTCCGCTTTTTTTATCTCAAAGCTCCAGCTCGATCCCCACAGGGCAATGGTCGCTGCCCATAATCTCTGTCAGGATAAAGCTATCCTTTACCTTTGGCATAAGTCTTTCTGACACAACAAAATAGTCTATTCTCCAGCCCACATTCTTTTCTCTTGCGTGGTACATATAGCTCCACCAGGAATACTGTATCTTTTCCGGATAGAGAGTTCGGAAGGTATCGTTAAATCCGCTTTCCAGCAGCTCTGTGAACTTTCCTCTTTCTTCATCAGAAAAGCCTGCGCTGAAATGGTTTGTTTTGGGATTCTTTAAGTCACATTCATTGTGGGCAACATTAAGGTCCCCACAGTACACTATAGGTTTGATGCTGTCAAGCTCCTTGATATATGCTCTAAGGGCATCCTCCCACTGCATACGGTAGGAAAGTCTTGCAAGCTCCTTCTGCGAGTTAGGCGTATATACGCACAAAAGATAGAACTCTTCAAACTCAAGAGTGATTATTCTTCCCTCTTTGTCGTGCTCCTCTATGCCAAGGCCGTATTTTACGGAGAGGGGCTCTTTTTTTGCAAATACAGCCGTTCCTGAATAGCCTTTTTTCTCTGCGCTATACCAATACTGATGATATCCTGCAGCCTCAAGCTCAGCCTGTCCCGGCTGCATTTTTGTTTCCTGAATGCAGAAAATATCTGCTTCAACACTGTTGAAAAACTCTTCAAAGCCTTTTCCGAGACAAGCACGGAATCCATTTACATTCCAAGATATAAGCTTCATAATTTACCTCACCAGATATACGGTATCATTCTGTATTTTACTTTTTCTTTATATTCTTTATATCCTTCAAGCTCATTTGAAAGCACTTCTTCCTCGTTTTTAATACGAACAGCTATAACGAAGGGATAAGCTAAAAACACTGCAAATGCGATCCAGGAGCCAAGCACCAAAGGGATTGAAAGAAACATAACAACTGTTGCCATATACATGGGATGACGCACTATGCCGTACAATCCTGTTGACACAACCTTCTGGCCTTCGTGGACTTTAATCGTTCTTGAAAGATAGACATTCTCACGCATAACTTCAGCATACAGAGCGTATGACAAAAGAAACAGCACTGATGCAACGACCACAACCGCCATATGTACTTTTGTCCATGAAAAGCGATGATCAAGCCCTGCAATTATAAATCCTGCAAGGAATATGAGTCCCGAAAAGGCTACCACTCCTTTTTGGGTTGCCTCCTTTTCCTTTGTGTCCAAACGCTTTTTCAAAAGATCCGGAGCTTTTAAAAACAACACAGCGCCGAGAATAAGCATGGGCACAAAAAGCAAGGCGCAAAGCAGCCATCCATTCAGATAATTCATTGTTCCTGCAGGCAAAAATACCAACAGACCTACAAGCGCTATTCCGCAAATGAGTTTTACAAGACCATTAACAAGCAGCTTCATTTTATCTCCTTTGATACATAATATCAATTAGTCCAATATACTGTAAAATATGTATTGCCATCTACATAATTATAGTATTCATACCAGGTTATATAGCCTGTATAATACCTGTCCAAAACAGATCTCAAAGCTCGGCTGAAGGTGTTTTTTTGCACCTCTGCGCCTTCGATCATCACATAAGTCCAAGTTTGACCTTCATAAACGTTTTGACGGGCAAGACTATCTGCCGCCTCATACACATCGCTGAACATACGATCATAGAAATTATAATATGACATAGAATAGTCTTTTTCTGTAAACATCCAGGGAAACAGCTCCACTGTTCCAACGGGTTCATGTTCTTCAGTTCCGTGCTCAACGTTAAACCATATATACTGTTTTGCAGTTGATGTGCTGTCAGCAATATCATTGAAGGTCGTATCCACAACATACCATTTATCCTTGAGCTTCACAGCGTTCCATGCATGAGTTTCTCCACCAACGATTCTCACTTCAAAGCCTGCCAACGAAGCAAGCAGATAGAATGCATCGGAATATCCCTGGCAATTGGCTTTCCCATCATGTAAAACACCCATACAATTCAAAAAGGTTCGATCCTCGGCTGTAAGAGGATCCTTATCTTCATAAACTGTGTTATTACATATCCAATCGTGAATCCAAAGCTCCAATTCAAGCTCGCTTGCGGTTTCAGCCTTTGCCTGATCAACTATTGACAAGGCTTTATTATATGCCTGCATTTCCGTTTCAGACAAAATATTCTCTTTGCCCGTTCTGTGATAATACAATATTCTATGTCCGGGATAATACTTAGGATGAACGGTCAGCAGTTTTTCTTCTTCAGAAAAGCTTACGTGGGCTCCGCCCATGGGAACATAATTATATACCAGCTGCAGCAGTTCTGATTCGCTGACGGTTTCCATTGGCAACTGCCCAATGCATATGATGATCTCATCGCTCAGATTATCAGCTTGCTGACGCAAATAATCTTCTGCCTCAACCAACGTTCTGAAATGAGGATGATACTCCTCCAAAGCATCGGCAATTTCAACGGCTTTATCAAGAAGCGGTGCAGCTTCATCATATTTTCCTTCAACAAAAAGGCTATGCCCTTCATAATAGTCACAAGAAATAAGCTTTTGAGGCGCGTCTTTATATTCTCCTGCTGCGCCAAAACTTTCTCTCGCTTTATCAAACTCTTTTTCCTCAATATAACTTGTGGCCAACGCATAATGACATTCGCTTATTTTCTCTACGCTTTTTTCATAGCCGCCGGCAAGAGTATAGTATTCAATTGCCTTGTTATAATCATTATCTATTTGTGCAGTTATACCGAGATTATAATAACAGCTGCTTATATATTCATCGCTGCCACCGTAGCCTTCAGCTTTTTCAAAATAAGCGATAGCGTTCTCGTATTCACTCTCTGAATAGTAGTTTTCTCCAATTCCGTAATATGCGCTTCTTATTTTCAGGTCTGTAAAGCTGTTTTCGGGAAGCTCGCGGAAGACCTCTATAGCTTGCTCATATTCCCCATCCCTAAGCAGCCTCTCGCCGTTATAAAACTTGGAGAACATCAAACCCAAATTGATTGCGACCCATAATATACAAAGCGACAGGATAGAAACCAAAACAACGATCAGGATTTTTACCGATCTTTTTTTGTTTTTCGAAGCCTCGTTATATTCCATTGTTGTTCTCCTTTCGTTGTTTATTTATATCACTGATACGGAATTTCAATTTCCAACACAATACTTTTTGAATCTGAGGGAGTGCTTGATTTCTCCGTCAGGAAACACCCACAAGGCCTCCGCATCTCTGAATTTTTCAAGAAGGGCTACGCCTTCCTCATAATTCATATTGAAAAGTGCAGTTGACAGAGCATCTCCCAAAGCTGAGCTTTTGCAAACCACTGTTACTGACCGAAAGTTTTCACCCGGCATCAGCGTTTCGGGATCAATTATATGGTGATATCTCTTGCCGTCCACCTCATAAAACCTTTGATAATTTCCACTGGTTACAACTGACATATCCTCAAGCATCAGATATTCGATATAGGGATGTTCCGTGTCTGTAGTGTCGGGATTTTCAATTCCCACCTTCCACTTATTTCCGTCGTCGCGCTTGCCCACGATTCTGATATTGCCTCCCACGTTCAGAGAATATCCGTTAATCCCCTGCTCAGCCATCCACTCCGCCGCTTTTTCAACCGCATAGCCTTTGGCAATCGCGCCAACGTCAAGCTTCATCTCCGGATCTGCCAGATATACGGTTTTATTTTCGCTGTCAATAATAAGATCGTCAATATCAGTATGATCAGCCGCAGTCATTAGCTGATCTAAAGGGGGAATCGTAGCTGATGCAGGATCATTTATCCCGTTTTCACGGTAATTATGCCATATGGAAAGAACACTGCCCATTGCAACGTTCATATTTCCGTTTGTGACATCGTGCATCTCTTTGGCATATTGAAGCATTTCTATTATTTTATCGTCAACAGTTAATTCCACGTGTTCTCCATCAACAGTTTTATTAACCGCGCAAAGATTATTGACGCCATCGTATGTGTTATATATATTATAAAGCTGGTGATACTCTTCAAGCAGCTTTTTTATTTTTTCACAATTGCTGTCAAAGACATCCTTTGATTCCTCATAACCTACAATTATTGTGACTGTATCAAAATAATCAAAGCTATAATCGGTGAACTTTTCCTTTTTGGTTTTATTGCATCCGGCTATATTGATCAGCGCAACTATTACCAACAGAAGACTACATATTCGTTTCATACATATCCTCAATATAAAAAATTAAAGAGGTGCACCGGCACCTCTTTAATTATACCCTATTTTTCTTAATTATGCAACAGTTGCAGCCTTAACTGCAGCCTTTACCATATCAGCAACGCCGATTGTGCAGCCGGCACTTACAAGTGCATCAACGCCGTTATAGCCGTTTTCAGCTACGAGAGCAGCAATTTCTGTTGCTGTCTTGCCAACACATGTAGCATCAAAAGCATCTGCCTGCTCGTTCCATTCCTTAGCAGCTCCGCCGTATGCTACCATACCGTAATCTGCGCCAAGGTCATCCTTTGTCTTGATTGCGCCGAGTTCAACTTCGCAAACGCCTGCAGCATCAAAAGCAAACTTAGCCTGAAGTGCATCTGTTGCCATAGCAACAACCTTGCCCTCTGCATCAACAGCAGCAGCAACTACTGTTGTGTCAACTACATTGGAGCCTTCAGCCTCAGCTGTTGCATCCTTGCATTCGCTCTGTGAGGAAACGATGCCGAGCTGGAGCTTGGAATCAGCTGTTGCATCACTTTCAGCAGCATTATTTACTGCCTCAACTACTACTGCAACAAATTCGCTGACGCCGATTGTGCAGCCTGCTGTGAGGATCTCATCAGCAGTCTTGCCGTCCTCAGCAACCAGAGCCTTAACCTCATCTGCTGTTTTGCCCACAACTGCGCTTGTGAATGCATCAACCTGTTCAAACCATTCCTTAGCAGCTCCGCCGTATGCTACCATTCCGTAGTCCTCGCCCTGCTCGTACTTTGTTTTGAACTCTTCTGCCTGAACAGCCTTACCGTCTGCTGTGAACTTAACTGTGTTGTCAGCTGTGTCGATAACACACTTAACGATCTTGCCATCAGCATCAACAAGAACTGCTGCAGCGTTTACAACTGCCTCGCCCTTGCCTTCTTTATCAGCTGTTGCAGATTCAACTGCAGCAACGGAAGCTTCAACTGCAAAGCCAAACTTAAGTGTTTCTGCCTTATCGTCTTCCTTATTATCACAGCCTGCAAAAACAACCATTGTCATAAGCATTGCTGCGCAAAGAAGAATACTAAGAATTTTTCTCATTGGTATGTACTCCTTTTTCTTATTATTAAGGACATTTGCTAAATCCATTGTACTGTATAAAATATACTTTGTCAATAGGTTTTTAAAACATGAAAAAACGACGCGTTTTTTGCGCCGTTAACAAATATAGTATATCACAATATTATGCAGTTGTCAATAATAATCTTTGGTTGTTATCACAAAATCTCCGTTATATATAAAATATTTTTGTGAACTTTGTACAATTTACCACTTGCATCACCTATATTTCTATGATATACTATAGACACAGAAAGGAAAGAGAGATCAAACCAATGAACAAGTAAAAACAAAGAATCAAAAATCTTAAACCATTCTGAACTGAAAACAGACCATAAAAAAAGTTTAAAGATTTTTGAAAATCCAACTTCCCTTCCAAATTAAATAAATTATTCTAAAACAAAAGGTTATCTCACTTATGAGAGTTATTGAAGATGTGTTTTAAGATAAAGAAATTTTAAAGAGGAAGGCATTTTAAGAAAGAGAGGATAATCAAAAGATGTTAGATATCAAGAGTGAACAGAAATGACCCTTAACTGCGTAGTATCTGATGAAGATGTGCAGTTAAGGGTCATTTCTAATTTATACGGTAGCCTCGCCCTAAGGGGCGTTTTTTATTTTAAGCGGTGCTTTTATTGTCTTTTTCAGCTTTCATTTTGCAAGTCGGGCAGATTGCTTTATAATATAAACGATAATTTATGTTACCCAAAGCACTCCCCAGCGGGGAGGGGGGACCGCCGCAGCGGT
>JAGAPL010000117.1 GCA_017623255.1 Clostridia bacterium | reverse complement strand
TGGCTATTGCCGCTGTTGTTCCCCTTATTGCACTCTTGAATCTATTTTGAAAAGGAGCTCTTTCGAGCTTCTTTTATTATTTATCAAATCTTGGTGGCCTTTTGCCATTTGGCATTATAGGCGGTCTGCCGTTATGGTGAGGCATTGGCGGTATATGGGGGCGTTCCATTTGGGCCTCTTCCCTCTCCGGCATATCACCCTTAGACTGATATCGTGCCGCCTGCGTTGAAAACAGTTTATAGTATTTACCCTTCTGCGCCATAAGCTCCTCATGGGTACCTATCTCTGCTACACAGCCGTTTTCAAGCACCACGACTGTATCTGCAATGGTTGCGCTTGAAAGTCTGTGAGAAACAAACACGCTGGTTTTCCCCTCTCGCAAACGGTCAAACTGCATATATATTTCCTGTTCCGCGATTGCATCAAGAGAAGCGGTGGGTTCATCAAGGATGAGAATATCCGCATCGGAATAGAATGCTCTTGATACGGACAATTTCTGCCACTGACCGACTGACAGCTCCGTGCCGTCCTTTTCGAAATAGCGTGTAAGGGGTGTGTTATATCCTTCCGGCATTCTTTCAATAAATTCATTGGCACCCGAATTCCTTGCGGCGCAACTCACGGCCTCCTCGGTCTTTTCTCTCTCAATATCACCAAATGCTATATTATCACCTGCGCTTTCGGCATATTTGCCGAAATCCTGAAAGATGATGCCATAAAGCTTATAAAGCGCTTTGGTATCATACTCTCTGATATCTCTGCCATCAAGAAGTATAACGCCCGAGGTGGGATCGTACAATCTTGTGATAAGCTTAATAAGCGTTGTTTTACCCGCGCCGTTAAGTCCGACGAGAGCTACAGTTGAGCCTGACTTGATTGTAAGGTTCATATTATGTATAACATCGCGATCTGCACCGGGATATCTGAAAGTTACGTTACGAAGCTCAATCGTGTGCCCTGTATGATCTTCGGGAATGGCAGGCTCTGCGATCGACGGCTTCACTGTCTGCTTCTCATTCATAAACAAAATCATATTATCTATAAAGAGCGAACCTTCATATATACTTGACGTTACGGAAATAATTGCAGCGAGAGCAGCTGAAATGGAATTGAGCGCAGACGTGTACACAGAATAGTCTGCTATCTGACTGACGTTGATCGCTATCATATAAAAAAGTACGCCATTCATAACTGCAGTTGCAAGAGAAAGCAGCAAATTCCACGCGCCTTCCTGCCAGATGAGTTTTTTGATACCCTTGAAATAACCTGCAAACACATCGTTATATTTGCCGATAAGCAAATCAGACAGATCGAAAAGACGAACTTCTTTCACCATATCACGATTCACAAGAAGATCGCTGTAATAGTTCATCTTGCGTCTGTCCTTGGAGCGATGAAACATATAGTTGAAATTCTTTCGGCGGAAATGGAAAGACACCGCTGCGCTTGCTACCGTGAGAGCTATAAATATAATGAAGAATAAAATGCTATATGCAGGAAGCGTTTTCAGGATCACAACAAGCACGGCAAAATAGCTGAACATTGAAATGATCTTTGAAACCAATTCAAAGGAAGATCGGAGAATATGAACGGGACGCATTCCAGCCTCGCGATTGGCATTTTCCAATCGCTCATAGAAATCGGGCATATCAAAGGAAGCCAGATCTACTGTTTTCGCCTTATTCATTATTTTTACTTTAACGTGGTTTGTAACTCTTTCGCCCGCGATCTGCGTTATCATACCCGAGAGGCTGTTCGTTAAAGTGTTGAGGAACAAATAACCAAACTGAAGCACCAGTGGCACAACCAGATCAACCTCTTGAGAAAAGCTTTTTACCACGCTTTCAAGCAAATGCGCAGAAATGAGCGTTCCCACAAGGGGCATAACGCCGTTATACACTGTCATAAACATCATAAATATGAGCAGCATCGGCTGTGTTTCCCAAACCAGCTTGAAAATATACAAAAGTCTGTACATTGTGCCGCCAACGGTCTTTTTCAGATACGAAGGCACCTCGCGAAGTGATTTAGGCTTAGGCGCTTTAAGGCGATCATTTATTTCTGATGAAGGTGGCCCGAATCTTGGTCCCATAAACAAAAATACCTTCTTTCATAATTCTACATATATTGTAGATATATAAAGGAAGATATTCAAGTGTATTATATTTAATTTTCTATTAACTGTTTCCATTGGTAAACAATAACAAAGCTCAGAATTCATAACCGTTTGACTTCAAAGAAGCTACAGCACGGTCAAAGTCACACTGCTTACAGAGGATATAATCCGTGTTATAAGTTGAGATAGCAAATATACCTACTTTTTCTTGTGCCAGAATTTTGGATATATTTGCAAGGATGCCCACAAGAGAAAAATCAAGCTGACCTTCTATTCTGAGCATTCGCCATCCGTCATCACGCGCATTTGTTTTTGGAACGTTTTCACTTCTGCAAACAAGAGATATTTCTTCATCCGTTACGCTGACGAAGGTGAACTGTCGGGACAGATCAATAGATTCTATGCCATCGAGCTTACAAACAGAAAATTCGCCTTCAATAATATTTATTTTCATATCAGCTTTGGCTTTTTCTCATTCGCACATACTCTATAGCTTCTTTACCTGTTATATGTTCAGGTTCAAAGCACATCATACAAAAATGATTGAAGAAGGAATCTATCTCTGCTTTGAGTCCGCTATGGGCTGGTGCATATTTTTTGCCCAGCTTCTCAATTGCAGCTCGTTTTTCAGCCGGATCTTCAATAATATGTATTTTCCCGAAAGCTATTACGCTTCTGTAAGCTGTTGTATACTTTTCAGGCATTACATTATCTTCCGCCACTACGCAAAAAGAAGCTTTTGCCTCGCGGCGCACAGCATCTACTTTATGCCCCTCCGGCGCCGAATGGAAATATATTTTTTCTCCATCGTATACATAGCTCATGGGCACAGAATAAGGATATCCATCATCGCCAAGAAGAGCCAGCACCCCTGACGTTGAGCTTTTTAAAATTTCTATTGACTTTTCAAGAGGCAATATCTGCCCCTTTCTTCTCATTTCACGAAACATTTTTATCTCCTTATTTTTCATTATCCAAAAGATATCCCAGCACAGTTTTCGGAGAGTTGAGAAAGCGTTTGGTAATTTGATAATGCTCAGTTTCTTTATATTCAACAGGATTTATGCCGTCAGCGGAAAACTGAAGGATTTCCGCTTCGGGAAACGCCATCAAAATGGGAGAATGAGTTGCAATTATAAACTGAGAACCGTTTTTCACGAGCCTATTCATTTCTGCCAACAAAACCAACTGATTTGTGGGAGACAGCGCCGCTTCAGGTTCGTCGAGAATATACAGTCCTTGCCCAAAAAAACGATTTTGAACTATTGATAAAAAACTTTCTCCGTGAGATTGGTTATGCAAAGAAACCCCACCATAGCTTTGAATCACCTGCGGATCAAAAGAAGGCTCACTATCCATCTTATCTATATTGGTTGCAACGTTATAAACACTTTCCGCCCTAAGAAAAAAACCATCTCTTGCCTTAGCTCTTTTCCTCAGAACCAAGTGATCACATAGCTCAGAATGGGTGTTTTTTGTAGAAAAGTTAAAATTAATACTCCCACCCTCAGCATTGAATCCATATGACACAGCAATTGCTTCAAGCAACGTAGATTTTCCTGTTCCGTTTTCGCCAACAAAAAATGTTACACTTTTTGAAAAATCCAAGCTTTGCTTGCAAAGCAAATACTTTACAACAGGCAAATTGTTAAGATAAGACCTTTTTTCAATAGTACCTTCAAATAGCACGCCGCATATATATTCAGATGCATTCATAGCGACACCACCTTTAACACAATTATACTATAAATTTTATATTACGTCAACGCTGTCTCGCTCTCATTCTACGCCAATTATAAAATCCATACAGGTCGTTTGCAAGGAATATGGCAAAACAGATCACCATAGGAAGATAAGTTATATCACGGGCAGATGCGATTATCCAAAGCAATATGAGCACCACGTCGTTTGCGCTATATCCCAGCGCATAATACGGGCTGCGCAGCAGTGTGAGCGCGCAGGCAAGAAAGCTGGTTGCAATAGAAACTGTGCTAAGAAACAAACTGCCAGTGCCGAGATATCTTAGTATGAAATAAAAAACAAATGTTACAACAGCGCACGAAGCAAACATAACAATAACTTTACCTTTTGTCAGATGTGCCACTTTCACTTCTCCATCCCCATGCCCATAGGGGTTTTTCAGCCACTCAACTGCCGCCCATATTGCCATTGGCGAAGTCATAAACAGATAGGTTATCATTTCGCCGTAGTACCTGAAATGCCAGGATATGACAGCATAAAAAACAGCAAACACCACCGTCATCACCTGACCGAAAACTCTGCCCTTTGCTACAAATATAAGCGCAGTTGCTCCAATAAGCGAAGCAATCAAAGTGAGATAGTTTCCGCCACCGCCAATAAGAAACGATGCTGCTATTATGATTATTGATGATATCCAAAGTATCCACTCAAAACGGTCAAGCTCGCTAAAAGGATTGGAAAATCTCATATATACCTCCAAAAAAACAAAAAACACCCGATCATTCTCACCTTCTAAGGCCTAACGGTGAGATAACCGAATGCTGCGCTTTACCCGGCGGCAAAGCTTTATTACGGTTGCATTATAACACAAATAAAAATCGCTTTCAATACATTTTTCAAAATATATTTACAGTGCCAATTGTGCCTCTGTGATTAATGTCTTTTAAATTATAAAAAAATATGATATAATTTTTAAAAAGTTCCAACCTTTTATTTTTCCAAGTGTCTGTATGGGTGAAAGCTTTCAAAGAGTTACAAAGGAGTAAGGACAATGGATAAGAACTATGCCGAACAAATAGTAACTGAATATCTTAAGCCCATATTCGGATTTGCGCTCAAGCGTTGCAAAACCGAAGCCGATGCTGAGGATCTTTCTCAGGAGATAGTTCTCAGAGCATATCGAGCGCTGCTTGCAAGAGATGATATTTACGACGTTGGCAAATTCATCTGGGCGATCGCTCACAACACTCTTGCAAACTATTATCGCGATGGCACAAAGCAGGTTATAGGCGTTTCTATTGACGAGATTGCAGAGATAATCCCCGATGGGTCCGCTGATCTTTCCGCTGGTATGATACATCGCGAGACCTGCGACAAACTTCACAGTGAGATTGCTTATCTATCTAAGCTGCAGAGACGCATCGTTATTGCCTACTACTACGAAAATAAAAAGCAGGCAGAAATTGCACGCGAGCTTGATATTCCCGTCGGCACAGTTAAATGGCATTTGTTTGAAGCCAAGAAAGAACTTAAGAAAGGTATGGATATTATGAGAAACAACGAACTTAAATTTAACCCCGTAAAATTTGATTTTTGCAGTATTAGCGGTTCTGTTGGTAATAGAGGAATCGGCTCTCTCAGACGCAGCAGCGCACTTTCACAGAATATTATATATGCAGTTCACAAGAAGGCACTTACAGTTAATGAGATTGCTGATCTTATGGGAGTTTCTCCTGTTTACATCGAAAGCGAAATCGAAACGTTATATGATAACGGCTTCCTTTTGAAGCAGGGAGATAAATATCTTTGCAACATTCTCCTTGATGAGCCTACAACAGAGCTGTTTGAGTTGCAGGATGAAATGTACGATAAAGCCGCCGACATTTTTGCAAACGAGCTTTATGATACCCTTATAAATTCGCCGCTTATTGACGACGAAAGCGTTGTTACGTACAACAGAATGGTGGGCGTTGAAAATGGATTGCCAGTTTTTGAAAAAGATAAAAACTTTCTTATGTGGTCGCTTATTCCGTTCATTGCCACAAGATATCACGGTGAGGTTGAAGATTATTCCGTTACGTTTGAAGAAGCGGCAACCTATCGCCCCGACGGTGGATTTAATATAAGCACGGCAACTGTTATCGACCACGACGTTAAGCTTCCTAAGCACTGGGAAAGTATGTCTGAGCATTGGAACGGCCCCTGTTTCAACGAAAAAGATAACATTGGTTTGTGTCAGGTAGACACAGAATGGTCCGGCAATCGTGTTGATTTAAGCTATACCAATAACGCAACCAGAGCTCTTCCTCTTCTCAAGAGAGATTTTGATGGAGATAAGCTGAGCTGCGATGAATATGCATTCCTTGCGGAGCATGGATTAAAAAAGGTTCTTGATAATGAAAACGGATTTTGGGCAACAACTCAGTGTGTTTGGGTGCACGGAGACGAAGCTTGGAAGGCTCTTGCAGAT
>JAGAPL010000116.1 GCA_017623255.1 Clostridia bacterium | reverse complement strand
TACAGTCATCTAATATAGTTATTACTCTAAATTATCGTTTACATCAAAAAAGAGTTATATTGTGATAACTCTTTTTTTACAATTATTAAATAAGATCTGCAATATCGAGAACGAGACGTTCTGTCTTTTCCCAACCGATGCAGGGATCGGTGATGGATTTTCCGTAAACACCTTCGCCGATCTTCTGATTTCCGTCTTCGATATAAGATTCGATCATAAACCCCTTAACGTAGCTCTTGATATCTGCGCTGTGGCGGCAAGCGTGGAGAACTTCTTTGCAGATTCTTTCCTGCTCGTTATATTTCTTACCGGAATTTGCATGATTAGAGTCTACGATAAGCGCCATATTTGCAAGTCCCTTTGCCTTATATGCTGTATAGAGATTTGCAAGGTCTTCATAGTGGTAATTAGGCAGGGAGTGACCGTAGTTATCAACATATCCTCTGAGGATGGCGTGGGCAAGCTCGTTACCTTCTGTTTCAACTTCCCAGCCTCTGTAGATAAATGAATGTTTATGCTGAGCAGCCATAATGGAGTTGAGCATAACGGAAATATCTCCGCAAGGGGGATTTTTCATACCAACGGGGATGTCGATACCGCTGGATGTGAGTCTGTGCTCCTGATTTTCAACACTGCGGGCGCCGATTGCAACGTAGGAAAGCAGATCGGAAAGATATCTGTAGTTATCGGGATAGAGCATTTCATCAGCTGTGGAAAGACCTGTTTCCTTGAGCACTGTTGTGTGAAGGCGTCTGATAGCGATGATACCTTCAAGAATATCAGGCTCTGCCTCAGGATCGGGCTGATGAACCATTCCCTTATATCCGTCGCCTGTGGTTCGGGGCTTATTTGTATAAACTCGGGGAATGATCACAATTTTATCTGCAACCTTTTCCTGCAGTTTTGCAAGTCGGGATGAATAATCAAGAACTGCATCTTCTCTGTCAGCAGAACAGGGGCCGATAACAAGCACCATTTTATCGCTTTCGCTTTTAAAAACCTTAGCGATCTCTTCGTCGCGTGCTGCTTTTATCTTAGCCAGCTCTTCCGTTACGGGATACTGTTCCTTGATCTCCTTCGGAACAGGAAGTTTTCTCTTGAAGTTCATGTTTTTCATTGTTTGTGACCAAGCCTTTCTTATAGGGGATGTGCTATATATACGCGTATAGAATATTCATCCGATTTAGAATGAATTTGGATTTATTATACTCGCTTTTTGCCTTTAATACAATAAAGCGGATGCAAAAAAAACAATTTTGTAACATCCGTCAAAATATGAACGTCTCACTTGGCACAAATAACAAACAAAAAAATCCGCCGAAGCGGATTTTTTATTACATATCGTTTCTGCAAAGATCTTCGTATGTTTCGCGTCTGACAGCAACGTAGCTTTCGCCATTCTTGACCATAACAACGGCAGGACGAGGAAGTCGGTTATAATTTGACGCCATGGAATAGTTATACGCGCCTGTTACAAGCACGGCCATCGTGTCTCCGCGCTGAGCCTTGGGAAGCTTAACGTCTTCCTGAATAAGATCTCCGCTTTCGCAGCAGCGACCTGCAACTGTTGCTGTGATCTCTGCTTTTTCTGCCGCCTTGTTTGCAAGGAGAACGGAATAGTCGGATTCATAGAGTGCATATCTGGGATTATCGGGCATACCGCCGTCAATAGAAACGTAGCTCTTATATCCAGTGATAGTTTTAACAGATCCAACCGTATAGAGAGTGAGTCCGCTGTCGGCAACGATGCTTCTGCCGGGCTCCATAAGGATGCAGGGCTGATTGATGCCAAGCTCTGCGCACGTTTTCTTTATTTCGCCGGCCAGCCCCTTGATATTTGCCTCGTAGTCGATTTGTGGATCGCTTTCAACATAGCGAACACCGAATCCGCCGCCAAGATTGAGAACGGGAACCTCATATCCGCATTCGTCCTTAACAGCTTTGATAAAACGGAGCATAATTTCTGCCGCATCGGAGAAGGATTCGTATTCAAATATCTGTGAGCCTATGTGGCAATGGAAGCCTTCAAGCTCTATATTGTCAAGAGACAGAGTGTACTTAACGATCTCCATCGCCTGACCTGTTTCAATAGCCGTTCCGAACTTGGAGTCTACTTTGCCTGTGGAGATCTTTGCCTGAGTGTGAGGGTCAATTCCGGGAGTGAGACGGAGAATAACCTTCTGGCAAATCCCTTTTTCTCCTGCAATTCGTGAAATAGCATCAAGCTCCTCACGGTTATCTGCAATAAAATGACCCACTCCGGAGTCTATAGCAAATTCTATATCCGCATCAGTTTTATTATTTCCGTGGAAATAAGAATTTTCAAGGGGGAAGCCTGCCATCTTTGCTGTGTAGAGCTCACCGGGAGAAACAAGGTCGGTCGCCATGCCTTCTTCAGCGATTATGGAATAAAGGCGTTTGAAACAGCATGCTTTACTTGCAAAGAGGGGGCGTGAAATCTCTCCCATATATTTTTTCATTGCATTGATATACACTCTTGCGTTGTGGCGAATCCTCTCCTCGTCCATAACGTAAAGAGGAGTTCCGTATTTTTCGGCAAGAGAAACTGTGTCCACCCCTGCAATTTCAAGGTGATTTTTTTCGTTTATTGAAAGATTTTCGTGAAGCATATTATAAACTTCCAATCAATTTTTATTTCAGAACGTCGGAAAGCATTGTTTCCATATTATAGAGACCGGGCTGGCGGTCAATAAGATATTTTGCTGCAACGATTGCGCCGTCAGCAAAAACAGAACGGGATTCTGCCTGATGCTGCAAAGTGAGAGTCTGTGAATCTGTTGCGATTATAACCTGATGCATACCGGGATTATTGCCAAGACGGAGAGCGTGTATACCGATCTCGTTCTTTTCTCTCTTGTGCATACCGTTTCTGCCATATACAAGCTCAGCCTCGGGGCGAACTTCACAAAGAGCTTCTGCAAGCATTTTTGCAGTTCCGCTGGGAGCGTCAGCTTTTCTGTTATGGTGAGCCTCAACTATTTCAATATCTGCATCGGGGAAAAGCGCCGCTGCCTTTTTTGCAAGGTTCACAAGCACCGCAACACCAAGGGAAAGATTGGCTGTGAAGAATACGGGAATAGACTTCGCAGCTTCTGCGATCAAAGCCTTTTCTTCGTCGGTGTGTCCTGTGGGAGCAATAACAACGGGGAGTCTTCTTGCAACTGCATAGGAGATTATTTCATTAGTTGCGCTGTGGTGGGAAAAGTCGATAATAACGTCAGCCTCGCCTGTGTAATCAGAGAGCTTTTTGTAGGGAACGGAAGCAACGTTTTTATCAACTGCGGCAGCAAGTATAGCATCGCCCTCTCCGTCAAGCAGGATCTCTTCAACCTCGCGGCCCATTCTGCCGCCTGCGCCGTTAAGAATAACCTTTATCATCTGCGCCACCTCTTATTTAATGAGGCCGTGGCCGCGCATTATCTCGTACATTTTTTCAGCCTTAGCTTCGTCCATCTCTGTGAGAGGCAGACGGAGCTTATTCTGACAGAAGCCCATTTTTGCCATAGCAGCCTTAACAGGAATGGGATTTACTTCTGAGAACAGAGCATCTATGAGAGAGTGGTATTTATACTGGAGCTTAGCTGCGCCTTCAATATCGCCTGCAAAGTATTTTCTTGTGATCTCACAAGTTTCGCGGGGCATAATGTTTGAAAGAACGGAAATTGCGCCAATGCCGCCAAGGGACATAAGAGGAACGATCTGATCGTCGTTGCCTGAATAGAGGTCAAGCTTATCGTGAACGTAGCTCATTGTTTCAACGATCTTTGAAAGGTTGCCGTTTGCTTCCTTGATACCAACGATGTTTTCGTGGTCAGCAAGAACCTTATATGTGGAAGGCTCTATGTTAACGCCTGTTCTGGAGGGAACGTTATAAAGGATAACGGGGGCAGTGGACATATCAGCAATGTCTGTGAACATATTGATAAGGCCCTTCTGTGTCGCCTTGTTATAATAAGGTGTCACAACAAGAACTGCGTCAGCCCCTGCTTCGCAAGCGCATCTTGTAAGGTCCTTTGCATAGCCCGTATCATTTGAACCTGTGCCTGCAATGATCGGAACTCTGCCCGCCGCTCTCTTTGCAGCGTAAGCAATAGCATCTCTGTGCTCATCGTCAGTGAGAGTGGAAGCCTCGCCTGTTGTTCCGCAGATAACGAGGGCGTCGATGCCTGAATCTATCTGCCAATCAATAATATTGCCAAACTGCTCGTAGTCGATTCCTTCTTCGTTGAAGGGTGTGATGAGGGCGGTTGCAATACCGCGGAAAATAGTCTTTTTCATAAAAACACTCCTATAAAATATAAAAAGTCGACCACGGTCGACCTTGCAAAAAAGCTTTTGTCAATAAAC
>JAGAPL010000115.1 GCA_017623255.1 Clostridia bacterium | reverse complement strand
GTTTACCACACAAGCCTCCCTCACGGGAGAAGATATGGTTATCCTCCAACTGATATATTAAAACCGGGAATTTTCAAACAAATTATATGAAATGATCAGAAAAAGTTGAAAAATGAAGATGTGTGTGATATAATTCAAAGTTGGAATAGGAATGATATCATTCCAAAAAGCATGGAGGATCTCTATAATGGAGAAAAAATTAGTTTTTGATATCGGCGATAAGCCGAAGTTTGGTCAGATGCTTGTTTTTGCTCTGCAGCAGGTTCTTGCAATTCTTGCAGCAACTATCGCAGTGCCCACAATCATCGGCATTCCCACAGAAATTCCTGCAGCTATTCTCGGCGCAGGTATCGGCACACTTGTTTATCAGCTTTTCACAAAGTTCAAGAGCCCTGTATTTCTTGGCAGTTCATTTGCATTTCTCGGCTCTCTCAGCGTAGCGCTTGCATACGGCTATTGCGGAATCATTCTCGGCTCCGTTGTTGCAGGCCTCGTTTACGTTGTGATTGCAATTATCATTCATTTTGTAGGCACAAACTGGGTTGATAAGCTTATGCCTCCCGTTATCATCGGACCCACAGTTGCTCTCATCGGTCTTTCGCTTGCAGGCAGCGCAATGGGTGATATCGTAAAGGCAAACGCTTCTGTTATGTACGGCGCAAACAACCTTGTTTCTCTTCTTTGCGGTCTCGTAGCGTTCTTTGTTATCGTTATTTGCTCCACACAGAAGAAATATAAGATGGCCCGCCTTATTCCCTTCATCATCGGTATTGCTGCAGGATATGCAGTTGCCGCAGTATTCACACTTATCGGCTCTCTCACAGGCGCAGATTATCTTATGATCATCAACTTCCAGCCCGTTATTGACAATTTCGTTGCGGCTAACGGCACTTTCAAAGGTCTTTCAGCATTTATTGATTATCCTCACTTTGCTCTTCTTGAGGGTGTGAAGGAGCTTATCAGTGGAAACGTTTCTGCTGAGATCCTTAATGCTAATCCCAATGCAACTATTCTCACACTTGGCGGTGCGGCTGAGATCATCATCGCATTCCTTCCCGTTGCGCTGGTTGTTTTTGCTGAGCATATTGCAGACCATAAGAACCTTTCTTCCATCATCGACCGTGATCTCATCAAGGACCCCGGCCTTAAGAGAACTCTTCTCGGTGACGGTGTTGGTTCTATCGCAGGTACAGTATTCGGTATCTGCCCCAACACAACATACGGCGAATCCGTTGGTTGCGTAGCTATCACAAGAAACGCTTCTGTTGTAACAATAACAACAACAGCAATTATGTGCATCGTGCTTTCTTTCATCAGTCCCGTTATGGCTCTGCTCCAGACAATTCCTTCCTGCGTAATGGGCGGTGTATGTCTCACTCTTTACGGATTCATCGCAGTTTCCGGTCTTAAGATGTTCAAAAATCTTGACCTTGATAACAACAAGAATCTTTTCGTTGTTGCATCTATTCTCATCTCCGGTATCGGTGGCCTTGCAATCCGTATTCCTTATGCTATTGCAGAAAACGGTGAGATCACAAACGTTATCCAGATCACACCAATTGCAACTGCTCTTATTATCGGTATTGTAACTAATGCAGTTCTCACTAAGGTTGAAAACAGCAAGCTTGGTGTTGACTCTGATGAAAAAGAGGACAAATAAAATGAAAAACTATGAAAATGTAACCGTATTCAATCATCCTTTGGTAAACCATAAGATAGCAATTCTTCGTGATGAAAAAACAAGCATGAAGGAATTCCGCGAGCTTATCGAGGAGATCACAACCGTTATGACATTTGAATGTCTTAAGGAAGGCGTTCCCATGGTTGAAAAAGAGGTTAAAACTCCCCTTGAGGTTTGCACACAGAAGGTTGTAAAGGACAATTCTATCGTAATTGTTCCCATTCTTCGCGCAGGTCTCGGAATGGTAAACGGTATTCACGTGCTGTTTCCCTCTGCAAGAGTTGGACACATCGGTCTTTATCGTGATGAAGAAACTCTGCAGCCCTGCGAATACTATTGCAAGCTGCCTGATGGAATTGAAGAAAAGCTTGTGCTTGTTGTAGACCCCATGCTTGCAACGGGCGGCAGCGCTTGCGATGCAATTGATATGCTCAAAAAGCGCGGATGTAAGAACATCAAGTTTATGGCTGTTATCGGTGCTCCTGAGGGTGTAAGCCGCGTGGCAGAAGCGCATCCCGATGTTCACATTTTTGTTTCCACAATGGACAGATGTCTCAATGAGCACGGATACATTCTTCCCGGCCTTGGCGATGCAGGCGACAGACTTTTCGGCACAAAGTAAAAATAAAAGAAAACAAAAGGAGCTGTTTCAGCTCCTTTTTTTATTAGCATCATAACAACGTCAAGTATAAAACGAGCAATAACGGCGCATACTTTCTCTATATAAAAAACAAAGGCAAAAGAGGAACTAATATGAAAAGCAAAGAAAGCAAAAAGCCTCTCAGCATTGCATCCCCTTTGAGTGGAAGGTCAGTTTCCCTTGATCAAGTTCCCGATGAGGTTTTTTCGGGGCGCATTTTGGGAGATGGATGCGCTGTTATTCCTTCAGATAATAAAATATACAGTCCTGTGGACGGGACGATTTCTTCAACCGTTGAAACAAAGCACGCTTACGGCTTTTCTTCAGATGACGGCTTTGAAGTACTCGTTCATTTCGGTATTGATACGGTCAGTCTTAAGGGTGAAGGCTTCAGATCCTATGTAAAAGCAGGCGATAGGGTAAAAAAAGGTGATCTTGTGGCAGAGGTTGACGTTGAACTGCTCAAAAAAAGAGGCATTGAACTTATAACTCCCGTGTTGATTTGCGAGGGTGCAGAAGATCTTGAAATGTTCACGTCCGAAAAAGAGGTTAAGGCAGGAGATACGCTTATAACCTTGGGTAAGGAAGAAAAAGCTGTAACTTCCCCAAAAAAGAGAGAATTCAATTTTGATTTTCTGCAAAAGCTTGGCAAGGTGCTTATGACGGTGATTGCCGTTATGCCTGCGGCAGGTCTTATGATAAGTATAGGCAAGCTCATAGCCATGGCCGGCGGCGACGTTCAGCTTGTGGCAACTATCGGCAGCGTTATGGAAAACATAGGCTGGGCGATCATAGGCAATCTGCACATTCTTTTTGCGGTGGCAATAGGCGGTTCGTGGGCAAAGGAAAAGGCAGGTGGAGCATTTGCGGCGTTGCTTGCTTTTATTCTGATCAATAATATAACGGGTGCAATATTCGGAGTAACTGCGGATATGCTTTCTGATCCGGCAGCCATAACCTATTCGTTTTTCGGGCAGGAAATGATAGTTGAAAATTATTTCACTTCGGTTCTTGGCGCCCCTGCGCTTAATATGGGCGTTTTCGTTGGCATCATTGCAGGTTTTGCAGGCGGAATCATTTACAACAAGTTTTATAACTTCAGAAAATTGCCTGAGGCTCTTTCATTTTTCAACGGCAAGAGATTTGTTCCCCTTGTGGTGATCCTGTGGTCTGCTCTTATATCTCTTGGTCTTGCGCTTATCTGGCCCGTGATTCAATCAGGAATAAATTCTTTTGGAATATGGATAGCAAATTCTGCGGACACGTCTCCCGTGCTGGCTCCATTTATATACGGAACTCTTGAAAGACTTCTGCTGCCTTTTGGACTTCATCATATGCTCACCATTCCAATGAACTATACTTCATTCGGCGGAACTTACGTTATTCTTACAGGTGCAAACGCGGGACAAACTGTTTTTGGACAGGACCCCTTGTGGCTTGCTTGGGTAACAGACCTGATAAACCTGAAAAACGCAGGCGACACTGCGGCATATACGGCGCTTCTTGAAGGCATCACCCCTGCCCGTTTCAAAGTTGGTCAGATGATAGGCGCAACCGGCCTTCTGCTTGGCGTTGCGTTTGCTATGTATCGCAGAGTAGACCGAGACAAAAGACGAAACTATCGTTCAATGTTTTTCTCAGCCTCCCTTGCGGTTTTTCTCACAGGCGTAACTGAACCGCTTGAGTTTATGTTTATGTTTTGCGCCATTCCCCTTTATATCGTTTATTCAGTTTTGCAGGGAATAGCTTTTGCTCTTTCGGGAATTATAGATCTTCGGCTTCATTCTTTTGGCAACGTGGAGTTTCTCACAAGAGTTCCCATGTCGGTGAGCGCAGGACTTTCGGGAGATATTCTCAATTTTATTCTGGCTGTTGTGGCATTTTTTGCTATAGGTTATTTCGTTGCATATTTTATGATTGGTCGTTTTCGCTATGCAACTCCGGGGCGTCTTGGAAATTATACGGCAGGAACGAGTGAGGAAAATGCAGAACAAGTAAGCGTGCCGTCGGGAGAGGACAGCCGACCTGAGCGAATAATCGCTCTTCTTGGGGGACGTGAAAACATCGTCTTTGTGGATGCTTGTATGACCAGGCTGAGAGTTACGGTTAAAGAACCTTCTCTTGTTGCAGATGCTGATGCATGGAAGGCGGAGGGTGCTTTGGGACTTGTGAAAAAAGGCGAGGGTGTTCAGGCTATCTACGGCCCTCAGGCTGACGTGCTGAAATCCGATATAAACGATATTTTGTAAACTCATTAAAGGAGCTATTTATGAAAAGAAGTGCAGGAATATTGATGTCGGTTTCAAGCCTTCCCTCAGAAAACGGAATAGGATGTTTCGACATTGCAGCATATGATTTTGTGGACTTTTTAAGCAAAGCGGGGCAATCCTATTGGCAAATATTGCCCCTTGGCCCCACCGGCTATGGTGATTCACCTTATCAATCTTTTTCAAGCTATGCCGGCAACCCTTATTATATAAGTCTTGATGATCTGAAGAAAAAAGGTCTCTTGTCTGAAGCTGATATAGCAAATTGCCAACTTGAAGGTGATGGCACTGCTGTTGATTATAAAAAGCAATATGAAAACCGTTTGCCACTACTGAAAAAAGCGTATAGCAATTATGCTCCCGATGAAGATTTTATCAGCTTTTGCAGAGAAAATCCGTGGTTGAGAGATTATTCGCTTTTCATGGCGCTCAAGGATAAATTCGGCGGTGTTGTCTGGACGAATTGGGAAAACGATGCAAAAATGCGCCTGCCCCATGCGCTTCAGAAATATGAAAAAGAGCTTGAAAAAGAAACGGGCTTTTATAAATTCCTCCAGTTTTGTTTTTGGGAGCAATGGAACGCTTTGAAAAAATATGCCAACGAAAAGGGTATAAAGATAATAGGTGATGTGCCAATTTACGTTGCTCTTGACAGTTCGGATGTGTGGATTTCCCCTGAACTGTTTCAGCTTGATGAAAATAAGAAGCCTGCCAATGTAGCAGGCTGTCCCCCCGATAGCTTTTCCCCCGAGGGACAGAAATGGGGAAATCCTCTGTACGATTGGAAAAAACACAGAGAAACGGATTTCAGATGGTGGGCTCAGCGTCTTGCTTACGCATTCAGCCTTTATGATGTGGTGCGCATAGACCATTTCAGAGGCTTTGATGAATACTATTCCATCCCATATGGAGATGAAACTGCCGAAAACGGCAAATGGGAGAAGGGACCGGGAATTGAACTTTTCAAAGCAGTGGAAAAGCACATTGGCAAAAGAGAATATATTGCAGAGGATCTTGGATTTCTGACGGATTCCGTTAAAATGCTGGTATACGGCAGCGGTTTCCCCGGAATGAAGGTGCTTGAATTTGCTTTTGATTCAAGGGATGAAAACAACCATAATGATTATCTCCCTCATAACTATACGGAGAATTGCGTTGCTTATACGGGAACGCACGATAATCAAACTTTGTTTTCCTGGTTTGACACGATCACAAATGATGAAAGGCAGGCGGCAATAGATTATCTTGACAGCTATGGTATCGAGCCCGGAGGGCTTTCTCAGCGATTCGTTTCTGCGCTTATGCAAAGCAAAGCGAAGCTTTGTATAGTGCCCTTTCAGGATTGGCTTGGTCTTGATGACAGATCAAGGATGAACACACCCTCAACGTTGGGAGAAAACTGGAAATGGAGAGCTTGCAAGGATGATATCAACGAAGAGCTCTGCATGCAAATCAGAAAACTGACGGAAAAATACGGTCGTGTAGATATAATTGATAAATAATGAACAAAAGCCTCTCTTTTGAAAGAGAGGCTTGATTAGATTAATGACAAGCTAATATAAATATGAGCAAAACATCTGAAAAATCAATAAGAACGCATTGGATTTTTATTCCATAATACAGAAATAAAGCAAAATATGTGATTTTGTTGACAAGTCAACATCCATATGATATAATGAACTTGTTGTGTTTACAACATTTTTATTTAACGCTCTTGTTGTAAATACAACAAGAGCATAATATAGAAACAAAGAAATACAAAAATCGAAAGGAAGAATATTTATGGCAAGCCATGTTTTGCACGAAAGAAAAGAGTTCACTAATGTTCGTCAGGTAGCTGAGTGGGCAGCTGAGCAGTATGGCGAGAAAATAGCATATTCCTATCGTCTTGACGGTCAGCGTGGAGACATTATAAACAAAACTTTCATAGAATTCAGAGAAGATGTAAGAGCTCTCACAAGCAGTCTTATTGATATGGGCTGTGCCGGCAAAAGCTGTGTGCTTGTAGGCAAGTGCTCTTATGAATGGATCGTCACATATTATTCTGTGCTTAGCGCAGGCGCAGTGCTTGTTCCGCTGGATCGCGATTGGCAGGCTGCAGACCTTGCAGATACAGCATTCAGAGCAGACGGAGCTTTTCTTTTCTGTGATGAGGATATTAAGGATAAGGCGGCAATTATAGGTGAAAAGCTTGGTGTTGAACCTTATTATCTGCTTGCAAAGGAAAGCGAAAAAAGCTTTGATTCCCTCATTGAAGCAGGAAGAGTTAAATATGAAGAGTCGCCCGAGATCTATCATAACAATCCCATTGACCCCATGCGTCTTGCGCTTCTTGTTTTCACTTCAGGCACAACAGGAAAGGGCAAGGGCGTAATGCTCAATCAAAATGCTATTCTTGCAGATATGTCAGCGGCTATTCCCTATATTGATTTTTCTGATAAAACTGTAGGAGTACTCCCTCCTCACCACACATATGGTTCCACAATCATGTTCATTGGCCACATAATGATAGGATGTCAGGTTTATATCTCAGGCGGACTTCGTTATGTTCAGCGCGAGCTTAAGGAGCAGAAGCCCGGACATATGATCCTTGTTCCTCTTTATCTTGAAACCTTTTATCGCAAAATAATGGCAAATATCAAGGACCAGGGAAAAGAGCAGCTTGTAAATAAAATGATCAGGCTCAGCAACGGAATGCGCAAGGTTGGTATCGACCAGAGAAGAAAGCTTTTCGGTTCTATTCTTGCTGCATTTGGCGGTGAGGTTAAAACGATCATATGCGGCGGCGCGCCGATCAATCCCGAAATAGTTCATTTCTTTGAATCTATCGGAATAACTATCCTCAACGGCTATGGAATCACAGAATGTGCTCCCCTTATAGCCGTAAACCGCAGCAAAAATGTTGTACCCGGCAGCGTTGGTAACGGTATTGATATAGACACGGTTAAAATCGACGAGCCCAACGAAGACGGTGAGGGCGAGATCCTTGTTAAAGGTCCCAACGTGATGCTTGGTTATTATAAGGATCACGAGGCTACATCTGAAGCTTTCAAGGAAGGCTATTTCAGAACGGGAGACTACGGTAAGCTGGATAAAAACAACATTCTTTATATAACAGGCAGAAAGAAAAACCTGATTATTCTTTCAAACGGTAAGAACGTATATCCTGAGGAGATCGAAAACGAGCTTGTGGCTTGCCCCGGTATTCAGGACATTATAGTATATGAGGGACAAAGCCGCCGAGGTATTTCATATAATGCCATTGTTGCTGAAGTATATCCCGATATGGAGTATTTTGAAAAGAACGGCATTGAGGACAAGAAAATGCATATTAAGGCATTTATTGATGAATATAATAAAACAGCTGTGCCTTATAAGAAGATAGCAATGCTGAAGGTTCGCGAAACAGATTTCCCCAAAAACACATTGAGAAAGATAATGCGATTCCAGCTTGATACAACTATTGAATGATAGGAGAAATAAGATGAACGAATATATTATTTTCACAGATTCAGGCTGCGATGTTAAGCCTGAAGTTCTTAAAAATTGGGGCGTTGAATATCTCAATCTCACTTTTCGCTTTGACGGTGATGAAAGAGAATTCACAAATGATGATATGACTATTGCTGATTTTTACAGCAGAATGAAAGATGGCGGAATTGCAAAAACCTCTGCTGTCAACCCCGAGGCGTTTGAAGCGGCATTTGAAAAGGTTCTGTCAGATGGCAAAGATATTATATATCTGGGCTTTTCATCGGGTTTGAGCACAACGTTTAATTCCTCAAGAATAGCTGCTGCAGAGCTTGCAGAAAAATATCCCGAGAGAAAGATCGTAACGGTGAACACTCTTTGCGCCTCTGCAGGACTTGGTATGGCTGTTTATCTTGCAGTCGAAAAGAAAAACAGCGGAGCTACAATTGAAGAGCTTGATGAGTATATGAACGCAGTTTGCCATAAGATAAGCCATTGGGTAACTGTAGATGATCTTGAATATCTTAAGCGCGGCGGCAGAGTCAGCCCCACGGTTGCTTTCGTTGGAAAAGCACTTGGAATCAAGCCTATAATTCACGTAACAGACGAAGGCAAGCTTGATAGCGTTTCCAAGGCGAGAGGCAGAAAAGCTGCGGTAGCTGCTGTTGTGGATAAATATGGAGAAACTGCAGAAAAGGCAGATGGTGGAATGGTCTTCATTTCTCACGCCGATGCTGCAGAAGATGTAGATATGCTTGTTGAAATGCTCAGAAGCCGCTATAACGTTACGCTTGAGCTTATCACGGATATCGGCCCCGTTATCGGAGCCCATGCAGGTCCCGGAACGCTTGCTTTGTTCTATTTAGCAAAAGAAAGATAAAAAAGACCCTTCGGGGTCTTTTTTATCCTATAGTTTTAAGGGATTATTACCAAATAATAAATTTAAGGGAAGAATTTAGTAAAATGCTTGAAATCCCACTAAACCTGTAGTATAATTGGTTTATCAGATGATAGGAGGGATAAACCAAAATGATGATTTCAACCAGAGGGCGATATGCTCTCAGAGTTATGATAGATCTTGCGCAGCAGCACAGCAATGATTTCATTCCGCTTCGTGATATAGCAGACAGACAGTGCATTTCCGAAAAATATCTTGAGGCAGTTATCAAAGCGTTGGTTTCAGAAGGCCTCCTTTCAGGAATGAGAGGAAAGGGCGGCGGATATAAGCTCACAAAGTCCCCCGAGGAATATACGGTTGGCTCCATTCTGCGTCTCACAGAAGGAACGCTTGCGCCTGTCTCCTGTCTTGATTGCGGAACGGGAAGCGTTGAATGTGAGCGTTCAAATGAATGTATCACCTTGCCCCTTTGGAAAAAGCTCAACGTGGTTGTAAACGGATATCTTGATTCTATAACTCTTGCAGATGTTATAGATGGCAAAATAGAATAGTATAAAAACGCCGCGTATGCGGCGTTTTTTGTTAAGTGAATTTTTAGTTTGTAGTATCTTTATGTTCTATAGGAAAGTCTTAGGACTTTCCTATAGAATATAGATTTTTAAAATAAAGATTTTACACCTTTAAAAATGGTTGCAAAATGGTGTCTGATATGATAAAATTGAATATGTTTTTTGGGTGACAATATTTGCAGCTGTAGCTCAGTGGATAGAGCAGTGGTTTCCGGTACCATGTGCGGGGGTTCGATTCCCTTCAGCTGTATTTTTTGAATAATAGGACTGTTTTTACCTATTAGAATTCTTTATTTTGGGTAAGCCGGATGGGGCTTAAGTTGATACAGGAAAATAGGATTGATTGGTGGATATAAAGTCAGGAGGATAAATATGAGACGCACCCGCAGACAGAATTTCCTGATGAGCAATCTGATTTATATTGTAATGGGAATTCTGATTATTATAGTAGTAGTACTGATTTTGGGTACAGT
>JAGAPL010000114.1 GCA_017623255.1 Clostridia bacterium | reverse complement strand
GCGTCTTAGGGCTCTGCCCTAATAATCCGCGACCTTTTTCAAAAAAAGGTCGATAAAAACAACCTGACAATGTTTAGCGCTAAATTACTAAATTATCGTTCAACAGCCCAATTCTGCATTTAATCTTCACTTATCCCGACAACATTCTCCATTGACTTTCGGGAGGTTTTGTGGTATCATTTCATACATAATATATATGTCACACCCACTGAGAAGTTTCAGTGGGATTTGTGGCGTTATACGCTTTGGAGGAAAAAATGGCTGACATTTTTGAGCTGTTTAAAAAAATAGAAAAGGAAAAAGCGCCTCAGGCGCCTATCACCCATATAGTTTGCGGACTTGGAAACCCCGGTGACAAATACCTGAGAACGCGCCACAACGCAGGCTTTATCGCCATTGACTATATCTGCGAAAAGCTTGGCGTCCGCTGCGACAGAGCAAAGTTCAAAGCTCTATGCTGTGAGGCTACGATCGACGGAAAAAGAATGCTTCTTATGAAGCCTCAGACTTTTATGAATAACTCCGGCGAAGCTGTGCGCGATGCCGCAGAGTTTTACAAAATATCCCCCGAAAACATAATCGTGCTCGTTGACGAGATCGCTCTGGCACCGGGAGCTATGCGCATTCGCTCCAAGGGCAGCGCAGGCAGCCACAACGGTCTAAAGAGCATTATCTATCACCTTAACGCTGACAATTTCCCCAGAATCAGAATAGGCGTGGGCGAGCGCCCCAATCCCCAATACGACCTTGCTGATTGGGTGCTTGGCAATCTTTCCAAAGATGATATTGACAATATGATGCAGTGCTTCGAGGCAACTCTTGACGCCGTTCCCCTTATTGCCGACGGCAAAACTGATATGGCAATGAGCCGCTGCAACGGCCTTAAACCAAAGGAAAAAACAAATGAATAACTACGATTTCCTCCTATCAATAATGAGCTCCTCAAAGGAGTTCACCGATCTGCGCGATGCCCTTGAGGCTTCAAGAAAAAGAGCCCATCCACATCCGTTTACGGTTATCGGACTTTGCGAGGGCGCAACCCCCTTCTTTCTCTCAGCTTTGGCTCAGAACGAGCTTCAGAACGGACGCCGCGCAATGTTTATTTTTTCAGGAGAAGGAGATGCGGCAAGAGCCGCAGCTTCTCTGCAGGCTTGCGATATAAACGCCTGCCACTATCCTGCAAAGGACTATAACTTCACTCTTTCCACAACCTCCCGTGACTACGAGCACGAGAGGCTTTTGGTGCTTTCAAAGCTTATTTTTACAGAAGATCCCCTCGTGGTCTGCACAACTCCCGAAGCCGCGCTTCAGGTGACTATCCCTCCCGAAGAGCTTATACATCTGACCCTTTCTATCTCTCAAAACGGCGGCCTTGACTTATCTCGCCTGACAAACGCGCTCGCCCTTGGCGGATACACAAGAGTTGAGCTTGTTGAAGGCCCCGGTCAGTTTGCGGTGCGCGGCGGAATTGCTGATATTTTTCCGCCATCCGATGCGCCCTACAGAATTGAGCTTTTCGGCGACGAAATTGACAGAATCGGAAACTTTGATCCCGTTACTCAGCGTTTCACAGACTATATCGACCGCGACCTGCTCATCCCCCCCTGCCGCGAGATCATTCTCGACGAGGAGCGCCGCAATCTTATCAAGGCCTGCATCAAAACTCAGGCAAACAAGATCCTGAAAAAAGGTCAGCTCTCCCACGCAGTTACAATACTTAAAGAAGAGCTTACCAAGCTGGAAAACTCCGCAGATATTCCCTTCCTTGATAAATATCTGCCCGTTATATATCCCGACGCTCCCTGCCTCTTTAACTATTTTGACGGACTTATAATGCTCTCTGATATAAACGCCCTCAGAGACCATATGAAATCAGCGGAAAATCTTTTGAATGAAACTATTGCCGAGCTTATTCTCTCAGGCGAGCTTTCCTCATTCAAGCAGGGAACATATTGCAATTCATTTGAGAGAATAGAGGCGGCGCTGGGAGCAATGCCCTCCATTCTCCTTGAATCCTTCTCCCGTTCTCATCCCGGGCTGACCATAGGCGGAGAATTTTCTTTCAGAACGCGCCACATTCCTTCCTACGGCGGAAATGCCGCGCTTATGAGAGAAGACCTTATTCCAATGGTGAAAAAAGGCTATCGCGTTGCCCTGCTATGCGCTAATATGACAGAAGCAAAAAACGTTGCAAGTGAGCTTTGCGACGAAGGAATTTCCGCAGGACTGTGCGAAAGCGAAACAGGATACTACGGAGCGCAAAAAAGAACGTATCCCGTTGCAGTGCTTTACGGAGAAAGCATGGCGGGCTTTGAAATGTTCGGCGAAAAATTCGCTATCCTTGACTTTTCGGGAAGTATTTTCGCTTCAGGCGCAAAGAAAAAAATAAGAAAAAACAAGGCTAAGGGAAAGAAAACAAAAGAGATCCTTTCCTACAGCGATCTTACGGAAGGGGACTACATCGTTCACGAAGCATACGGCATAGGTCAGTTTTTGGGAATCGAAAATATGACCATTGACTCAGTGAGCCGTGACTACGTTAAGATCAAATATGCAGGCACTGATCATCTGTTTTTGCCCGTTGACCAGCTTGACCTCGTTTCCAAATACATCGGAGCCGGAGCTGACACAAACAACGTAAAACTCTCAAAAATGGGCGGAGCCGATTGGCACAGAGCAAAGAAAAAGGCAAGCGCCGCCGCAAAGGAAATGGCAGCTCAGCTCATTCAGCTTTACGCTGCGCGCCGAAGAACAAAAGGCTTTGCATTCTCACCTGATGACGATATGAGCCGCCAGTTTGCCGACGCCTTCGAATATGAGGAAACGGACAGCCAGCTGCAAGCAATTGAGGATATCTACTCCGATATGGAAAAAGAATATCCAATGGACAGAATCCTTTGCGGAGACGTTGGATACGGCAAAACCGAGGTTGCGCTCAGAGCCGCTTTCAAGGCTGTCAACGACGGAAAGCAGGTTGCCATCCTCGTTCCCACAACGATCCTTGCCCTTCAGCATTTCAGAACGGCTATAAGCCGATTCAGAGGCTTCCCCGTTACAATTGATATGCTCTCACGATTTCGAACAAAGAAGCAGCAGGAATTATCCCTTCGTAAGCTTGCAAGAGGAGAAACCGACATCATCATCGGCACCCATCGAATCATTTCAAAGGATATTGAATTCCACGACCTCGGCCTTGTTATTATAGACGAGGAGCAACGCTTCGGTGTTGCACAAAAGGAACGCCTTAAGGAAATAGCAATCGGAGCCGATATGCTCACCCTCTCCGCCACTCCAATTCCCAGAACTCTCAATATGGCAATGGGCGGAATACTTGATATGAGCGTGCTTGACGACGTTCCCGGCCTTCGCTCCCCCGTGCAGACTTACGTTTGCGAGCACGACGAGGATATGATAGTTGAGGCAATCAACCGAGAGCTTCGCCGCGGAGGTCAGGTTTTCTACCTAAACAACGACGTTGAATATCTTTACACCCTTGCAGGCAAGCTTTCAAAGGCTTTACCCGAAGCAAGAATCGCCATTGCCCACGGCAAGCTCGACCGAGAAGACCTTGAAGATATATGGGCGGAAATGACGAGAGGCGAAATCGACATCCTCGTTTGCACCACCATTATAGAAACAGGCGTTGATATCCCCAACGCCAATACACTTATTATAGAAAACGCCGACCGCTTCGGCCTTTCTCAGCTCCATCAGATAAGAGGACGAGTTGGTCGCTCAAGCAGAAGAGCCTACGCTTATTTCACTTATCCCAAAATGAAGCAGCTGACAGAAATTGCGGATAAACGTCTGCAGGCACTGCGAGAATACGCCGCATTCGGAGCAGGATTTAAAATCGCAATGCGCGACCTTGAAATAAGAGGCGCAGGCAACCTGCTGGGAAGCGAACAGCACGGAAATATGGAAAGCGTTGGCTACGATATGTACGTGAAGCTTCTTGAAGAAGCCGTTCTTGAAGAAAAGGGCATAGAAAAGAAGCCTAAGGCAGAATGCGGAGTTTCCGTCAAGGCTGACGCCTATATTCCCAAAAGCTATATCAAAGACCAGGCTCAGCGAATGGAAATGTATCGCAAAATTGCAAGGATACGCGATGAAGATGACTTCTCCGATATGATAGACGAGCTTTGCGACCGCTACGGTGAGCCTCCCAGAGCAGCTTACACCCTTTGCCGCATTGCTCTTGTGCGCGGCCTTGGAATTACCGCTTGCTTTGATAAAATTGAGGAAAGAGACAAGGAGATCATGTTCACAGGACAAAATCCCCACCTCACCGCAGTTCAAGCCCTTGCAAACAAATACCCCGGATGCGTGAGAATGACACTGGGCGCTTCTCCCGTTGTGGTTGTCAAAAAGCAAAAAGGCAAACAGGCGGTTGACTTCATTTGCGATTTGTTAACCGAATATATACAAATATCTTCATCTCTTGTGTAGAAATACAGCGAAAGATAGTATATAATAGAATCGTATAACTTATATTTAAGGAATTTTTCTATGAAAATTTTTAAAATAATTGCCGCTATGCTCACTTGCGTTGTCCTTCTTGCCTCCTGCACGGGCGACTCAAGCAACGTGGTTATCTCCGCTAAAGACACCCAAAGCGCTGATATAACCGCTAATATGTATAACTATTGGGCTTCCACAAGCAAAGCCAATTTTATGCATTCATACACTGATATTGAGGACACGGATGAGTTTTGGCACAGCGAATATGAAGAGGGCAAAACATACGCAGAATATCTTGATAGCCTTGTGCTTGAGGATATAAAAACAACCGCCGTTTGTCTCTCTCTTTATAACGAAATGCGCCTTTCTCTTACAGAAAGCCAAAGAGAAGCCATTGATAATACGATCAACGGATACCTGAGCGAATACGCAGGGGGCAACAAAAATACCCTCAATAACGCCCTTTCCGCCTACGGCGCAAATATGTCCATTCTAAGAGAGGTTAAAGAAGCCGAAGCTAAAAGAACCCTCGTTTACGACTTCCTTTTCTCAGAGGGCGGCGAAAAAGCGCTGAGAGACGAAGACTACGAAAAATATTATCAGGAAAATTACTACCATTTTCAGATAATCTATATCAACAACAAATACGAATACGTGCTTGATAGCAAAGGCAATTATACCACCAACGCTGACGGCACCTACGTTACGAGAGCGCTCTCAGGCGATGCACTTGATGCAAAAAATCAAAGCATCAAAACTGTTTGCGATAAAATTGCCGCAGGAGAGGACTTTGACAGCCTTTTCAACACATATTCAGAGCAGAAAACATACACAAACGGATATTATTTCACCGCTTCCGATTCATATTCAAACGCAGTTTTCTATAAGCTTATAGGTGACATTTCCTCAATCGAGGAAGGCGAAACAACAGTTGCCGAATACGACTCGGGAACATATATTATGAAGCGCCTTCCCCTTGATGAAAACGCTTGGAACCAAAGCATAAACAAAGACTTTTTCAATTCTTTTGAAACTCTTGCGGCAAATGCAGCATTCAGAGTTTTCACCTCGGAACAGTTTGATTCTCTGACAATCGACACAGAGTTTATCTCAAAATATTCCGTTGCAAACGTTAATGCCAATGACCTATTCTAAGGTTTTAAAAAGGATCTGTTAATAATGGCTACTAATGATATAAAAAATCTCAAGTCAAAGCTTCAAAGCTCTGTTGACAAAGCTGCCGAAACGAAAAAAGCAGCGGAAGCGGCAAAGGCTGAAAAGCTTCGCGAAGAGCAAAGGCTTTTGGAAGAAAAGCGCAGGCGCGAGGAAGAAAAGCGCCTTGAAGAAGAACGCCTTCGTGAACAGGCAAGACTTCTCGAGGAAGCAAGACTTCGCGAAGAGGCAAAAAGGCTTGAGGAAGAAAGGCTTTTGGAAGAAGCCCGAAAAAAAGAAGAAGAAAAACGGAAATTCGAAGAACGACTTCGCGAAAAAGAACGGGCAGCCGCAGAAAAAAAGCGAATTAAAGCTGAAAAGAAAAAAGCGAGACGTCAGGCTAACCGCGCAGCTAAAGCGGCAGCTTTAGCCGAGGCTGAGGAGAAAAAACGCCAAGAGGAAGCAGCTCAGCAAGCCGAAGCTGAGAATATCTCTGAAGTTGAAATTTCGGAAACCGAAGCAGAAAAAGCTGTTTGCGATGCTTCTCCTGCGGCAGAACCCGAAGAAATTCCCGTTTCCGATAGCGAGGAAACAGAAGCAGAAGCAGAAACAGAATTGGAATCTGAAGCTGAATGGGAAGCAGAAGATTATGAAAGCGTATCCCCCGAAGAATTTGAAAGATCCATTGAAGAGCTGGCGCGTGAAATCAAAAAAGAGAAGAAAAGCTCGGGCATCTCTAAAAGAGATAACATCATCCAGCTTTCTCTCATTGCGGTTTTCGCTATCATTTTCATAGGATGCGCCGTTTGGCTTGCCAAGGATATTCACGGAAAGATCAAGGGAGACGCACTTTATAATCAAACCTCCGACAGCTTCAACGCCTTTATCCCCGGCAGCTCCTCAAATAAAAGCACAAACCTCTACAGCACAATGACCTTCCCCGCCCCCGACTCATCTATGCAAACTCTTTACGACCGCCTTTCCAGCGGCAGCACGGACTTTAGCGAGGGCACAAGCGAATACTCTGAGCAGCTTATGAATATCAGAGCTTCCATCACATCGCTCAGAGAAGTAAACCCCGACGTTTACGGCTGGATATACATTGACGGTACAAGGATCAACTATCCCGTTTTGCGCGGAGAAGATAATGAATATTATCTTGACCGCTTCTACACAAAGGAATATCTTGCAATCGGCTCTATTTTTGCTGATTGCACCACCAAAGACCTGCTGACAGATAACTATAACACCGTGCTTTACGGACATAATATCTCAACAGGCGCCATGTTCCACGATGTTACAACATTTTTGCAAAAGGACGTTTTTGACACAAGGCTTATATACATATATACAATGGATGGAATATACGTGTTCAAGCCCTTCTCCATATATGAGACCACGTCCGACGTTTACTATTTCAAAACAAACTTTGCAAGCGGAAGCGAGCTGGTCGAATTTGCGCAGAACGCTGCCGCAAAAAGCAACTTTGATGCAGGACTCACCTTTGACGGAGACGAAAAGCTTCTGACACTTTCAACCTGTACAGGTTCAACTGCAAGCGTGGAAAGATATGCGCTGCACGCAGTTCTCGTTGAAATAATCAATTAAGAAAGGTTTTCTATGAGCATTCCCAAAAACCTGATCTGCCCTCTGTGCGCTTCTCCACTCTCATTGAGAGAACGAAGCCTTTGCTGCGGCGGAGAAAAAACTCATTGCTACGATATGGCGGCCTCAGGCTATGTTAATCTCCTCCCTCCCGGGAAAATGAATAACGCCAAAACCGGTGACGGAAAAGATATGCTCCGCGCAAGAGTGAATTTCCTCTCGGGCGGATACTACGATATCATATCAAACACAGTTGCTGATATCGTTGACGAAAATATAGCTAAAGATAAGTTGACTGTGCTTGATGCAGGCTGCGGAGAAGGATATCACCTGTGCAACATCACCTCAAAGCTTATGAAACATAAGCAGGTTTGCGCAATCGGTGTAGATGCATCAAAGCACGGAGCAGATATGGGCGCTAAAACCGCCCGATTCAAAAAACTGCCTGCTTTTTTCGCCGCAGGAAATATTTTTTCGCTTCCCGTTGCAGAAAACAGCTGCGATGCCGTTATCAGTATGTTTGCGCCAATACCTGCAGAGGAAACCGCGAGAGTGCTGCGCGACGACGGAGTGCTTGTGGTGGTTGCTTCAGGTGTGCATCACCTGTGGGAAATGCGAAGCATTATATATGATGAGCCAAGAGAAAACACAAAGGGCATCAAATGCCCCGAAGGTTTTGTTTTGCAAAGCGAAACGAAGGTTAGCGAAAAAGTGAGCCTTCCCGATAACGAAACGATTATGAACCTTTTCACTATGACACCGTTCTATCATCGCTGTCCCAAAGAAGGCAGAGAGCGCCTTGGAAAAACCAACAGCCTCGATATCACGGTTGAAGCAGTTATACAAACATTCAAAAAAGCGTAACGAAAGTTACGCTTTTTTATATGACACACAACGGCCAATTGATTTGCTGAGTGAAAAACCGTATAGCTTGAAGGGGGGATTTATCTTTCCATACGACTTGGTGTGATAAATTATCGTTTAGCGGTATAATTGTGGCGGATACCTGTAGGGCGGCTTGCCCTGGGTCCGCCGTTTCATAAGGCTTAGCAATTACGTTCTCGGCGG
>JAGAPL010000113.1 GCA_017623255.1 Clostridia bacterium | reverse complement strand
CCTACTAATGAAGATATCACTCTGGAGTTCTATTTTGACGGCACTATTCTCCCAAAAACAACTTCGCTTGTTATGGAAATGCTGAACAAGTCTTCAGAAGAACACACAGAAATTCTTTATGAAATACTTTCCGACTATGAAGCTGCGACTGAAAAATACGAAAGTATTTATATCAATATGTCCGCAATAGACGAAAGGGTTGCATGGAGTCTCTATCATCACTACTATGCTGAAGACGGTGGCAAAAACAATAATGTTTCCGACGAATTTGCAGCTGACCTTAAAGCCATAGCAGACAAATCCAAAGCAGGTGTGCTTGAAGGAGATAAATTTATAATAGTTCATATAGAATATGCTGATCAGGATGAAAAAGCTGAAGACCCTGATGTAGATTATATTAACTACCACGGCACAGTTTTCATCCCCTACCCCGACGGATTTATGCCCGAAAGCGATAACTTCGACGTTCGCAATTACGAATATGATGAGGAGTACTACAAGTACTACGAAGATACTATTATCGTGGGATAATTAATCCGAAAGAAAAAGCATCTACCCTTAAACAAATCTTAATCAATTACACAATTGGATTTTAATATGATCAGTTATACAATATATACAGCATTTATCACCTGTTATAAACCAAAAATCTTGAATTGTGGTGAAGCAAAATGAAAATCAAAAGACCCGTTGTTGATTACAGAGAGCTGCGACTCTCAAATCTTAATACAGACCGATTTCGCCATCTCAATCTTCTCTTTTATTGGCTGCTCTTCGGTTTGATGTTTTTCCTGCTTGAAAGGGTTGTTCCCGTTGACAGCTACTATCCTATGTACTGCAGGTGGGATAACTATATTCCCTTTAACGAGCTGTTTGTTTTTCCGTATATGTTCTGGTTCGTGTTTCTGATCGGAATACACGTTTATACGTTACTATACGATATCGAAGCATTCAGAAAACTGATGAAATATATTATTCTCACCTATTCCGCCGCGCTTATTGTGTTTATTTTATTTCCCAATTGCCAACAGCTGAGGCCTGCGGAATTTGAAAGAGATAATATTCTGACGCAGTTTATGGCAGCATTTTATAAATTCGACACCAATACAAATGTGTGCCCTTCTCTGCACGTGATTGGATCTGTGGCAGTTCTCACATCGGCTGTGAACATAAAAAGATTTCAAACTCCCGCGTGGATGACATTCTTTATTATCTCAACGATCCTCATCAGTATCTCAACCGTTTTTCTCAAGCAACACTCTGTTATTGACATTATTGTTGCTCTACCCATCTGTTTTCTTGCTTATTTCCCCTGCTATGTGGCAGTGCCGAGGAAACGAAACGCAAAGAAAGAAGGTTTATATGAAAGCAATTAAACTATTTTGCTTGTTTCTATGTTTGATGATGCTCCCATCCTGCAGCGCAAATTATAAATCGTTGGATATTGATATTATTGAAGAAAAGAGTTTTTTCTCAGATGCGAAGGAGCAGGACGGATATGTTTATTACTACTGCACACTCACATTAAAAAATAATACAAATGAGAAAAAGAACATCAAACTTGAAGGCTTGTTTCCCGAAGAATATAAGAAAGGGATAATCACCTTCGACAAATGCTATGCTGTGACCGTTGACGGCGAAAGCGATATCGTCAGCAT
>JAGAPL010000112.1 GCA_017623255.1 Clostridia bacterium | reverse complement strand
TGCGGAGCGCGTCTTAGGGCTCTGCCCTAATAATCCGCGACCTTTTTCAAAAAAAGGTCGATAAAAACAACCTGACAATGTTTAGCGCTAAATTACTAAATTATCGTTTATAGGTAATCTCCGTCGGTCTCGCGAATGTTTATATGAATTCTCATTTAACAAAATATTTCATTGACTTGAAAAATTTGCTATGATAAAATGTATATAAACTAAAATGGGGGTGTATGGGTATATGAAAAACAGCAAGTGGAACGGCAAAAACGTTCTTGTTGTTGGCGATAGCTTGACCTCGGACGGACGTTGGCAAAAACGCTTTTCTGAACTGACAGGAGCCAATATTGAAACTCATGCTTACGGCGGTCTTGGAATAATTGAAATTATTGACGGCAAAACTGCATCGGCTGACAAATCTGTTTGCTATGATCCCATAACGGGCACGGGGTTTGAGTTTGGTCCATTGACAAAGGAGAAAATCGGCTGGGCAGACCTTGTTATTTTGCTTATGGGCTATAATGAACGCCATATTGAATACGGAGAGCGTGGGGATATGTATCCCGAAAAGGCAACTCTTCATGGGAAGTATGCATACGCGCTGGAAAAGATTTATTCGTTTATAGAAGAAAGCGGAAACCACAACCTGCATATAATGCTGGTTTGCCCTCATTGCGTTGGAAAATACGATTGGATAAATGTGGATGGTTACGGAGAATTTCCCGAAGGAAGCGGCAGGAGCCTTGAAACTATGGCGGAGGCTGTGAAAGATATAGCCGCATATCATAATCTCCCTTGCTATGATGCGTGGCATAACAGCGGCATCAACCGTTTCACATGGAAATATTTTGCTAATTCTCCCACAGCAATAAAAGAGGATTATGATCCTTCAAAGGAGTATATCGCGCCCTATCCTCAGTATGCCGACCAGGCACATCTGAATGCGGCGGGATATGCCCGTATTGGTGAATGTATAGCAGCTGCTGCAGAGCTTGCTTGATTTAGAAAGGAACTTGTTATGTTTTTTGAAAGCGAAAGATCAAGAGATCAATATATAACTTCAGTTGAATATTTTAAAAGTGTTGTCCCTGAGTCTGAGGGAATAATAGATGCGGAATACCTTAGTGCTGACAGAAGCCGAGTTTTCGGTATTTCCAATCTTCCCATCCTTGCGCCCGTTTGCAATTTTATTATGGGCGAAAAGGCTGTGCTTGACTATATTGATTCGTTTGACGGTGATATTCACCTTGTCTACGGTGACACAGTTAAGTCAAACGGAGAGGATATTCCTGCAGAAATTGACGCAATCATAAAAGAAGCGGTTCAGTATGCTGTGGCAGGCGTTGGCTATCTTAACGAAAAAGGTGAGCATGTAATCGACCTCAAGGGCGCGTTTGTGGGCCCTCACTACACTGTAAACCTTCTTCTCGGATGCCGCGTCGGATTTGAAAAGCCAATGATCACAACACCTAAGGCAGCCCTTGATGCATTTGGTCGCGGCGCATTCAGAGCAAGCGCGCACACACAGGTTCTTGCAAGCCGCTGTGTTATGAATCCCGAGGAAGCGGGCGAGCCTGCAAACCGTCAGTTTTATATCACAGAAAATAACGAGCAGATATTCTATTCTGCCGATGCCCAAACAAACGTAAAGAGCGCTGTTTGTATTCATAAACCCAATCATACCGTTATTGAATATGAAACAGAATGCGGACTTAAAATAACCCGTAAGATATTCATCGTTCCTCAGTATGAGGGTATGCCCGAAGCAACAGAGGCTCAGATAATCAAGGTTGAAAACGTATCGGGCAGAGAGCGTCAGATACGTATAGTTGCAACAGGCAGCCTTGGCGTTTGCGATTCTGCAACGGTTATGAACGATATTATGTACGGTAATATCACTCACGAGTCCGGCGTTATTATGCGCGATGGTAAGGTTATTGCAATTTCTCCTGCATCCAATCCTATGTATGCTAAAAAGCACAGACGTTTTGCAACAATGCTTGTAAACGGCGAAACTATGGATGAATATTCTGCTTGCTATAACGAGTTTGTAGGCAAGGGCATTCTTGCAAGACCTCAGAACGTTGCCCGTCTCAATTCTCACCCCAACAGAAAGAACGTTGCTTTCTTTGCAATGGCAAAAAGCTTTGTTCTTGCTGATGGTGAAACAGCTAACATTGACAGCTTCGTTGGATATACATATAACGAGGAGGGCGACGCGCTTCCTCAGCTTGATTCAATGCTCAAGGTGCTCTTTGACAGATACGCCGACACAACTCAGTCAGAGCGCGATCTGCAGGACGTTATTGATTTTTATAAGGGTTATTCCTCATATCTCGTGCTTAACACAGAGGACGATAAGCTCAATGCTTACGTAAATAACAATCTGCCTTTCCAGGTGCTATATCAGTCATTCTTGTCCCGTTCATTTGCATGGACTCAGAAGTCGTTTCGAATGATAGGCTTCCGTGAGATTCAGGATATGTATCCCTCTCTTTATTATCTTGCTGCAATGGGCAATGCTCCCCTTGCAAAAGAGATGATAAGCCAGTGGGTGCAGAATGTTTATGAGGATGGCTATGCAAACCATAACTTCTATTGGGAAGGAAACGGGGCAGGCGATGCATCTGATGACCAGCTCTGGCTTATGCAGGCAGTTTACAGATACGTTTCTCTCACAGGCGACGTGGGCTTCCTCAGTGAAGAATATCCAATAGCCGGCAGCAATAAAAAGAGAACTGTGTTTGAAACAATGTGGGCAGCTGTGTTCTATAGCGGCAAAATAGCCGTTGGTAAGCATCATCTTCCCGTGCTTGACCACATTGACTGGAACGATTGCCTTAAACTTGATAACGACAGTATCAGCGCTCCTCTTCGTATGGAGCTTTACAGAAAGCAGATAGAGGAAAAGGGGCAAGAGTGGGGCGTTCCCTTTGAAACACATTCCTGCGAAAGCGTTATGAATGCATTCCTTCTTAAAGTTGCTGAGGATAATCTTGCGGAAATGGCAGATATGATGGGCAATAAAGAAAAGGCTGCAGAGCTTCGCAAAATGTCAGAGGAGCTTCAGGGCAACATTCAGGCTCACGCATGGAAGGAAAACTTCTTTGCCCGTTGCCTTATCAATAATCCTGCTAAGGCGCCCTATACATACGTTGGCGCAAAAAATGACGGACTTTCAAGAAATCCTGATTTCGACGGTTCTTATTTCCTTAACTGCTTCAGCTGGTCCATCCTTGCAAACAGCGCAACTGAAGAGCAGATCAAGGCTATGCTTGTTCCGCTGAATAATTGCATCAGAACAGATGCAGGCTTCCTTCTTTCCTCACCCTGCGATCTTGGAAAGATCTCAAGAACAACTGCGGAAGATCATTATTATTATGGTGACCGTGAAAACGGCGCAGTGTTCAAGCATGCAACGATGATGGCAACGGCGGCTATGTTCAAGGCGGCAAAAAATGTTAAGGATAAAGACCTTGCGGCAGAACTGTGTGATATGGCGTTCTGGATGCTTGACCGAGTGTTCCCCTATAAAACACTTGAAAACCCCTTTGTTGTAAAGAGCAATCCCAGATTCTGCACTCAGTATAATAACAGCGAAACTCTTGAAGGTGTTGGACCAATGCTTTCCGGCACAGCAAGCTGGCTCACTCTCACTGTGTTTGAATTCCTTGGAATTGGCTACGTGGACGGCGGACTCACATTCAGTCCTGTGCTCCGCGCCGATATGACAAGCGTTGAATATGAGGTGAAGCGTAACGGCACAACCTTTGTAGTTAAGGTAACAAAACCCCATGGCTTTGCAAGAGTGGATGAAAACACAGAATACTATTTCGACGGACAGCAGTGCACATCTCTTATCTCCGACCCCGCGGATGAGAAGAAGCATATAGTTGAAATTAAGCTTAAGTAAGATAAATCAAACAAAAAACTTGCATCGGAAACGATGCAAGTTTTTTTGTTATAGTGGCAAATCTATTATAGCTGTTTCATCATTGTTCCCAACGAAATATGTAACTGTAATATATTTACTGTCGTCAGAAAACTCCGCGGAGATAATGGGATCTACTATATTGGCTGCTATGTTATCAAGGGAAAACTCTTTTTTATAGCTACCGTGAAAAATATCCTTAACAATAAGGGAATATGTTGTTCCATTGAATTCTCCATAGGCGACAAGCGAATCGGTTTCATTAAGGACACAAGTGTATTCTTCAGAAACGAGTTCCTTCTCCACATCAAAATAACGATTGGTTCGTGTGCTGAGTCCTGTACCTGCCTGGGTATATACGCGAAGAATATCTTCAGAAATCATTTGGAAATTAGGCTTGCGCATTGATGATGCGCCAAAGAAAATATCGCCGTTTTTGCCCCATACAGTGTATGTGTAGGTGAAGTGTGAGTCGGTAGGCTTCTGTGTAAACGTAATCAATTCATAGAATTCTGTGGTCACTTTTTCATGTTTTTCTTTGTAAGGGATAAATTCCGCATCTATTATTTTGAAGCTGTTGCTTGATTTGTCATATTTCAATGTAGTAACAGCATCTCCAAAATAACTACTGTGGAGACCTAAACTTGAATAACGTTTGCAAATCAATTCATATATACCGTCGTTATCTACATCTCTGGGTTCTAAATTATAGATGCAGTCAAAGATGACTTGTGTGGCTACTTTAGGTTTTCCTTGCTCGTCGAAAAAAATTCTGAATTCGTTTTGCACCTCTATAACAGAAGTATAACCGGTATAGTTGTTTTTTATTTCAACTTTAAAAGGTTCGATCAACTTGGTTGAGAATCCATGGTTGTTGTTAGAATAATCTGAGTGATATATATTGGAGATTTTGTTGTTATTAATATTATAAACGTAGGTAGAATGAGAACCTGCTCCGCCATTACCTCCAGTATCAATCATAAACAGTATTTCATCTCCCTGCTCACCATCAACATCGCAGCAATGAATATATTCTGCCAAAACTCCTGTTCCTGCTTCTGCAAGTAAGATTTGATCGCCTTTTTCAACAGCTAAGAAAAAGTGTTTATCTATAACATAAATCGGATCTTTTTCTTCGAGCAAATATAATTTGCCCTGAGAAATATCGCTGGTGTATGTTATTTCAACACCTTCAAGTCCTGCACTTTTTAGTCCCTCTGTTTTCCAATCATCAGCTTTTTTAATACTGTCCTTTTTCAGATTTGGTGCTGAATATTGCTTTTGGGATAATTCTGTGGTGCAGGAATAATCAGCTATATCAGTTCCGTAAATATTCTTGATTTCAACAAAACCAAGCCAACCTGACATATCATCTGTTCCAACTTCCGGAATGGTTTTAAGTACTGAAACAGTGATTGTTTTGTTGTTGTGGTCTATATATACGTTTTCTATTGAGTATCTATTACTTCCGCTGCCCGATGTGTAGTAAACAGCCAAAAGAAGATTATTTTCAAAATAAACTTTTTCAATAGGGTCGGTTATATCTTTCAGAGGATTTTTACTGAGTTGTGAAAGGAATTCTTCAAGCTCGTCTATATGGATTATTTTAATGCAGCCGTTACCGTTCTCGTCTCCACACATATATTTTGCCAGCTCTGTTGCATATCCAATCTTTTTAATATCCCAATTTAAAGAAATTTCTGGAGTAGTCTCCGTTGTGCTTTCCTCGGTGGAGTTGTCAGAATGAGGAGATTCTTCATTTTTTGGATTTGTCATAAAGCAAACTGTGATGATAATTGCAGAAATAACAGCCGCTACGATTATCCACAGCATTGGCTTCTTGTAGTTGAGCGCGTTTTTTATTCTTTCCTTAACTCCAACCTCACCAAAAGCGAGCGGGCATGCGGTGATATATTTTCTGTTTACACTGCAGTCCAAAAGTGCTGAAGCATATCTTGCCTTTTCATCAGCGGCAAAATCGCGCACAACCTTTTCGTCGCAGGCAAGTTCAATATCTCGGCAAAGGAAAATGTAAGCGAGCCACATCATAGGGTTAAACCAATAAACTGCAAGTAAAGCAAACCCAATGGGTTTTATTAGATGATCTCGGCGTTTGATGTGCGCTTTTTCATGAGCGAGTATATATTGGAGATTGTTTTCGTCCATATTGACAGGAATATAAATCTTTGGATTTATAAATCCAAGGATAAAAGGGGTGCTTACTTTCTCGCTCAGTCTGATATTGTTTCCCGCAGGTACAGCGTCACGCACCTTGAGTCGCAGCAATGTATAACTGATAATGCCGTAGAGAATAACTAAGGCTATTCCAATTATCCAAACATATGAAGCTACGACTATAAGTATCTGAATAGGATTTGCGCTATATTGAGGAGTGGCAGCGAAATTTTCATTGAGAATCGGATTTATTACGTCATTAATGGGTCCAATTCCCGTTTGTATCTCAGGAGAAGCCTGGTATATTATTTCGGGTGGAATTGTTTGTGCACTTGGAATAAGGCTAAAAACGCTTTCAATGGAAAAGGGAATCGCAAGCCGCAACCCAACCAGAAGCCACAGGATGCAAAATAGATTTTTTGGAGCTTTTTTGAATATAACTCTGCAAAGCAGAACGGCTATAACCATCCAGCTGGCAGTTATACTGAGGTTGAAAACAGTTAAGAATATATCTGTCATATTAATTGCTCCTTTCTATCAATTCTCGGAGTTCGGCAATTTCTTTTTCTGAAAGCTTTGCGTGTTTTGTAAAAGCTGAAATAAAGGCAGGGAGTGAGCCTTCAAATTTTTTCTCAACAAGTTCATCTATTTCAGCTGCCTGAATCTCATCTTTTGAAACGAGCGATGTTATTAGTGAGTTGTCGTTTTTTAAAACCCCTCTTTCCACAAGCCGTTTTATAACTGTATATGTTGTTGTTCTGGACCAATCCAGCTTTTCTTTGCATAGTTTTGCAAGGTTGGCGCTTGTGATAGGCTCGTTTTCCCAAAGAATGAGGCAAAAACGATATTCGCTTTCGAAAACCTTTGGCGTTGTCATATAAAAACCTCCTTTGTCTAATCTGTTAGTCAACTATAGTCTAACACGTTAGACAGCATTTGTCAATAGCTGAAAGTATATTTGGATAATAAACGATAATTTAGCGTAATAACAATTTCAACGACTGTAGGGCGGCTTGCCCTGGGTCCGCCGTTTCATAAGGCTTAGGAATTACGTTCTTGGCGGCTTGAGGGCAAGCCGCCCTACAGGTTTCGCCATAATTATACCGCTAAACAATAATTTATCTGCCTTCTCCAAGAAGAAACTATTTTATGTAACCTAGTCACAGAATAGGAATAAAAAGCAGTGTATAATGGTTACATCAAGAGGGGAATAAGGCTCTTGTATTGTAAAAAAATCGTATATGTGATATAATGAAAAAAAAGACATAAGGGACGGCTTTACAATGGAAAAGAAATATATTCTTGCTCTTGATGAGGGAACCACAAGTGCCCGAAGCATACTGTTTGACCGCGATTGTAATATCATCAGTATGTCTCAGCACGAGATCCCTCTCACATATCCTCAGCCCGGTTGGGTTGAGCAGGATCCTATGGCTATCTATGCTAACCAGTATGCAAGCCTTACGGAGTGCATTGCCAAAAGCGGTATTGACCCAAGGGAGATAGCGGGCGTTGGTATAACAAATCAGCGAGAAACTGCTATCGTGTGGGATAAGAAAACAGGTCGTCCTGTTTACAACGCTATTGTGTGGCAGTGCCGCAGAACTGCCGATATGTGCGAACAGCTCATACGTGACGGCCATGGCGACTATATCTCTGAGGTGACAGGTCTTCGTCCCGATGCTTATTTCAGCGCAACGAAGATCAAGTGGATCCTTGATAATGTCCCCGGTGCAAGAGAAAAAGCTGAGGCGGGAGAACTCCTCTTCGGAACGGTTGACACGTGGATCCTCTGGAAGCTGACTGACGGAGAGGTTCATATAACTGACGGTACTAACGCTTCAAGAACTATGCTTTATGATATAGAGCGTGGGCAATGGGACGAAAAGCTTCTTCAGCTTCTTGATATTCCCCGCAGTATGCTTCCGCAAGTGCGCAGCAGCAGCGAGGTGTACGGATATCTTCGCATAATGGGTGAGCGTCTTCCTATCTGCGGTATTGCAGGCGACCAGCAGGCCGCGCTTTTCGGTCAGGGGTGCTTCAATGCAGGAGATATGAAGAACACCTATGGCACAGGATGCTTCCTTCTTGCAAACACAGGCAGTGAGCGCATCCGCAGCAGTCATGGTCTTCTCACAACTATTGCGGCAACTGAAGCAGACAAACCTACGGAATATGCCCTTGAAGGTAGTGTGTTCGTTGCAGGCGCGGTTATGAAATGGCTCAGAGACGAAATGCGTCTTATTTCCGAATCCCGTGATAGCGAATATTTTGCAGGCAAGGTGAAGGATAACGGCGGAGTTTATGTAGTTCCTGCTTTTTCAGGTCTTGGCGCGCCATATTGGGATATGCACGCAAGAGGAACTATAACAGGTCTCACGGCAGGCGTGGGGGCAAACCATATTATCCGAGCTGCCCTTGAATCCATTGCTTATCAGACTGAGGACGTTATCCGAGCAATGCAGGCGGATTTCGGTGGCAAGATAAATATTCTCAGAGTGGATGGCGGCGCATCGGCAAACGATCTGCTTATGCAGTTCCAATCCGATATTTCCGATGTGAAGGTTTTCCGTCCTCACACAATGGAGGCAACAGCGGCAGGCGCGGCATTCCTCGCAGGTCTTGCGGTTGGATTTTTCTCGGATCGTGAGGAAATAGGTAAAAAGCTCCAAAGCGGAAAAGAATTTGCTCCTGAAATGGCGGCTTCTGAGAGAGAAAAGCTTCTGGGCGGCTGGCATGATGCCGTGAAAGCGGCTTGCTGCGGACATTGAAAGAGGTGCCTGAAATGAACATTGCAGAAAAGTCAGTTCTGTCAACTGACAATAAACATCAGCTTCGCGGAAAGGTTTACCTTCCTGAAGGGGATGCAAAAGGATATTTTCACGTAGTTCACGGAATGACAGAGCATATTGGCAGATACCATCGCTTTATGTGCGAAATGGCGGAGGCGGGATATATTTGCTTTGGATATGACCATCTGGGGCACGGAGCAACGGCAGGCGAAGGTGAACTTGGATTTGTTGCTTCAAAGGACGGTTGGAAATACCTGTGCCGAGACGTGCATCAGTTTGCTTCTTCCGTTATAAGCGAATACGGCGAGGCTCCTTATTATCTGATGGGACACAGCATGGGCTCGTTTATAGTACGCCTTGCAGTCACCATGGATTCTAAGCCGGACAAGCTTGTTGTTATGGGCACAGGTGGAGAAAATCCCGCAGCGGATATAGGCCTTGGCATCATCGCTTTGATATCAAAGCTGTTCGGTGAAAAGCATATATCAAAGCTTGTGGACAGTATCGCCTTCGGCTCGTATAATAAGCGATTCAAGGGAGAGGACGATAAAGCGTGGCTTACGGGTGATATGCTCGTCAGGGAAAAATATTTGGCAGACCCTTGGTGCAATTATAAATTCACCGTCAGCGCAATGGCAGACCTTGTAACGCTCAATAAAAACTCAAACTTGAGAGAGACCTTTGAGAAAACGCCTAAGGATATGCCCATATATGTCATATCGGGCTCTGATGATCCCGTGGGGGATTACGGAGAGGGTGTTGAAAAGGTTGTGAGTGGGTATAAAGCTGCAGATTGTAAAGCGGAGCTGAAGCTTTATGAAGGATATCGCCATGAAATCCTTAATGATAAGAGCCACGAAAAGGTTTTGGTGGATATTATTAAATTTATATCAAAATAGTTGAAAAAATTTTATGAGAAAAATCTCGTAAACTCTTCCATTTTCAACTATAGTGATGTATAATAATCGGAGATAGTAATACTAATAAATATATAAGTTAGGAGAAAGCCATATGAACTATATGTTTGAAGGTTGGGCCGGCTTTGAAAAAGGTAGCTGGGTCAACGAAATTGACGTAAGAAGCTTTATCAGACATAACTTTACACCTTATGACGGTGATGAGAGCTTCCTTGTAGGACCTACACAGACAACTAAGGATCTGTGGGCTCAGGTTCTTGAACTCACAAAGCAGGAAAGAGAAGCAGGCGGCGTTCTCGATATGGATACAAAGATCATTTCCACTATCACATCCCACGGCCCTGCATATCTTGACAAAGATAAGGAAACAATCGTAGGTTTCCAGACAGACAAGCCTTTCAAGCGTGCTCTTATGCCTTATGGTGGTATCCGTATGGCAGAGAAGGCTCTTTCAGATAACGGATATCAGATCGACCCTGAAGTTAAGGAGTTCTTCGAAGTTCATAGAAAAACTCATAACGCAGGCGTTTTCGATGCATACACACCTGAAATGAGAGCTTGCCGTTCCAGCCATATCATCACAGGTCTTCCTGATGCTTACGGCCGTGGCCGTATCATCGGTGACTATCGTAGAGTAGCACTTTACGGTGTTGACAGACTTATCGAAGATAAGATGGAGCAGAAGGCAACAACACGTTCTGCAATGTATTCTCAGGTTATCCGTGCAAGAGAAGAGCTTGCAGAGCAGATCCGCGCACTCCAGGATCTTAAGAAGATGGCTGCAAGCTATGGATATGATATTTCCAAGCCTGCAACAAACACAAAGGAAGCTATCCAGTGGCTCTATTTCGGCTACCTTGCAGCAGTTAAGGAGCAGAACGGAGCTGCTATGTCCCTCGGACGTACTTCCACATTTATTGATATCTACGCTGAGCGTGACCTTAAGAACGGCGTGTTCACAGAAGAACAGCTTCAGGAAATGGTTGACCACTTCATTATGAAGCTCCGTCTCATCAAGTTCGCTCGTACACCTGAGTATAACGCACTGTTCTCCGGTGACCCCCAGTGGGTAACAGAGTCCATCGGTGGTGTAGCTATCGACGGTCGTCACATGGTAACAAAGATGTCCTATCGTTACCTGCACACACTTGAGAACCTTGGCGCAGCTCCCGAGCCTAACCTTACAGTTCTCTGGTCTGTAAGACTTCCCGATAACTTCAAGCGTTTCTGCGCAAAGATCTCTATCGAAACATCCTCTGTTCAGTACGAGAATGACGACCTTATGAGATTCACACACGGTGATGACTACGCTATCGCTTGCTGCGTATCCTCTATGAGACTTGGTAAGGAAATGCAGTTCTTCGGCGCAAGAGCAAACCTTGCAAAGTGTCTGCTTTACGCTATCAACGGCGGTATCGATGAAATCTCCGGCAAGCAGGTTGGTCCTGAATTCCGTCCCATCACTTCTGAATATCTTGATT
>JAGAPL010000111.1 GCA_017623255.1 Clostridia bacterium | reverse complement strand
AGTTATCAAATATGGCAATTCAATCTCTATGTGTAAGGACCGCCGAGGACGTCGGTCCCTACGAGAATTTGCCGGCTAAACGGTAATTTATCATACAAACTCGTAGGGACGAACTGTGTTTGTCCGATTTTAATGTTCGTAACGGGCGCACAAAGTGCGCCCCTACGGGTATCTATCAATTTACGCATAAACTAAGCCCAGACTCCTCATCCAACTAGTGAAACGATGTCCCCCTTCCCACAACTGTCCTTCGGAAAGTTGGAAAGGAAGGCATATAACTGTAAACAACAATTCAGCAAAAAATAAAAAAAACGAAAGCCCCTTCCGTGCGGAAGGGGCTCTTTAAAGTTATTTAATATATTTATCCAGGTTAAACTGTTCGCCGCATCCGTAGTTTTCGTAAACGTAGTCAATATCCTTGTCTCCGCGTCCGGAGAGGCAAACGAGAATGGAGCCGGATTTGTGCTCTTTTGCATATTTGATAGCATATGCAACGGCGTGGGATGATTCAATTGCGGGAATGATGCCTTCGAAACGGCTCAGCAGGAAAAACGCTTCCATAGCTTCTTCGTCTGTAACGGCTTCGTAGTGTATTCTGCCCTGATCTCTCAGGTATGCGTGCTCGGGGCCAACGCCGGGATAGTCAAGTCCGCTGGCAATGGAATAAACGGGCAGGGGCTCTCCGTTTTCGTCCTGAAGAACGTAGCTGTCAAATCCGTGGAGACGACCTTTTGTGCCGAATTTCATTGTTGCGGCGTGGTCGCCAACGTTTGATCCGCGGCCAAGAGGCTCAACGCCGTATATCTCAACGGGGTCAGCAAGGAAGGGAGTGAACATTCCGAGAGAGTTGGAGCCGCCGCCAACGCAGGCGCAAACTGCGTCGGGCATAATGCCTGTCATATCAAAAAACTGCTCTCTTGCTTCGATTCCTATAACCGACTGGAAGTCTCTGACCATCTTGGGGAAAGGATGAGGGCCAAGGCAGCTTCCGATGCAGTAGATCGCGTCGTGGTATTCCTTTGTATAAGCTTCAAAGGCTGCGTCAACCGCTTCCTTAAGTGTCTTGAGGCCGTGAGTGACAGGGATAACGTTTGCGCCAAGCATCTTCATTCTGATAACGTTGGGATGCTGCTTGGCAATGTCAACCTCGCCCATATAAATGTCACATTCAAGGCCGAAATAAGCCGCTGCTGTTGCAAGCGCAACTCCGTGCTGGCCTGCGCCCGTTTCTGCGATAACCTTTTTCTTGCCCATAAATTTGGCAAGGAGACCTTCGCCCATGCAGTGATTAAGCTTGTGCGCGCCTGTGTGGTTAAGGTCTTCACGCTTCAGATAGATCTGGCAGTTTCCGAAAAGCTTGGAGAGGCGCTCGCAGTGGTAAACGGGAGTGGGTCTGCCCTGAAACTCCTTGCGGATCCTGCGCAGCTCGTTTATAAACTGAGCTGAATGGCAGATAGCTTCGTATGCGTTGTCAGCTTCTTCAAAGGCGGGGACAAGCTCTGGGGTCAGATAAGCGCCGCCGTATTCTCCGAAATATCCGTCCTCTGAGGGAAATTCTTTCAAATAGTTGTCAAAATCCTTATATTTATTCATAGTTATATCTCCGTTTCGTTATAGTAGTTATGTTGTTTTCTCGTTTATGAAGCTGAGCTTCGCCATCGTCCTGATAAAATAAACATATTAAATCTCCGTTTCAAAACAAAAAATCCCAAGCATCCGAAAAGGATACTTGGGACGAAATAACAAATTCCGCGGTACCACCCAAATTGAACTGAGTCCACTTTGCCGCATACTATCATATGCGCATTGCTGTAACGGGCAAACCCGTCGGCGCCTACTTGAAAATTCGGGCCGCCCTCAAAAGTCCATTCATTTGCCGCAAAACGCTGACTCGCACCAAATATCAGCTCTCTGAAGTTTTTAATAGCAAACTACTTCTCTTTTTCATCGGTTTTCATCATTCTACCATACCAAAGCGATGTTGTCAAGAGGGAATGAAAAGGTGTGTGGTTAATCAAACGATAATTTATGTTACCCAAAGCACTCCCCAGCGGGAAGGGGGGAACCGTTTCACTAGTGGGTGAGGAGAAAAATACTACAATCACTTAAAAATGCTCTCCTCATCCGACCTCGCTTCCCTCGGCCACCTTCTCTGCTGGAGAAGGCTTATTCCGTTAAACGATAATTTATCTCTTCCCAAAAACCACTTGACCGAAAGACTTGTTTATAGTATAATATATAGTGGTATTGTGTAAAAATCAAAGTTTTGAAAGGAACGAACTTTGTTATGAAAAATAAAGTAGTTATAGCGCTCCTCCTCATTGTTATGATTATCCCCTCTGTTATCGCTATCGTTAATTACAACAGCGAGCAGCGCGGCGAGGTGAGCAACATCAACGTTCTCTCTATGTCACTGGTTGACCCTGCGGGAAATATCTATAATTTTGCAAGAGACGGTGGCGAAGAGCAGCTGGAAATGATAGAATATTTCGTTTCAACAAAGGACGGCGCTGAGGAGATCTCAGCTATTCCTCCCACAATTGAAAGCGGAAACTACTATCGCCTCAGCGTAAACACATCTGCAAGTGAAACAGCTTATAAATACTATTTCACTTCCAACACTCAGGATTGCTATTTCGTTGACGGCGACGGAAAAACATATCAGATGTCCGAAAAGAAGGCTCAGCAGTTCCTTTCAAGCGGATATTCTGCCCATCTTTATGAAAACGGCGTTGCGCCCATACTCAATGTAACCGGACAGACTCTCCTGCCCGATGCTTGCACATGGAATTTTATCAATGCCGATGGTAAATACACGGCAGCTGTGGCGCCTGTTTCCGATAACGTTGAGGCAGTTGAGATCGAAGGCGGCTTTGCTATGGATTTCTCCACTGAGCCTGACTCCTTCACGGTTAAGCTTACAGATAAAAACACGGGCGACGTTATTTTTGATGACGTATACGATAACATCTCCAGCGTTATTATTACAAAGGATATGGCACTCAAGGCGGAGGTAACGGCAAAGTGGTTTGAGGATAAAACCCGTAACTACTACGGTGAGCAGACCTTCGTTTTTGAGGCTGCTTTGTCCGCGCCTGCAGAATTCTATGCGGGAGTGAACACTATCCAGATTGGCGAATTTGTGTGCATCACAGCTGTCAACGTAAACAAGGCTGAAAACATACAGTTCACAAGCGAGCCCGATATCGGTTACACACCTAAGTTCTTCACTCAGGAGGACGGCCTTTCCTACGCCCTCGTGCCTTTCAAGAGCGATCTTGAAGTTGGTCAGTACACACTTTCCTTCAGCTACGGCGGCGCAAGTCAGAATATCAATATCGACCTTAAGCAGAGAGATAACGGCTTCAGAACGAGAGAGAAGACCTATGCTGATGCCGTTATTAAGAACTATTATAACGAAGAGGTTATAGCTAAAACAGAAGAGACTCTTCGTCCCATAGCGCAGGCATCCGTTGAAAAGATGTATTTTGAAGGCGTGTTCCCTGAGGTTTGCGACACAAAGGTTGCAAAGCTTTCCACTGGTTATGGACACACCCTTAAAGTTACAGGCACGGATATCAGCTTCTTCCATTCCGGCATTGACTATGCGGGCCCTGCAGGCACAGCTGTAAATGCAGGTAACGCAGGCGAAGTTGTATTTGCTGACTATCTTGATCATACAGGCTATATCGTTGTAATCGACCATGGTCTTGGTCTTAAGAGCTGGTATGCTCACCTTGGCAAAGTAGCTGTTAAGGTTGGCGATGTTGTTGCAAAGGGCGACCAGATCGGTGAATTTGGCAGCACAGGCTTTGCAAGCGAAAACGGCGTTCACGTTGGTTATACTATTTTTGAAACACCCGTTTGTCAGTATACTCTCTGGGCTGACGGAAATAACAAGGGTGTGCCGGTATATAAACCCGAATAATAAGAAAGAGCCACCCTTGCGGACATAGCCGCAAGGGTTAGGCTCTTATTTCATTTTTTAGATATAAGTTTAAAATCAGCCACAGAACATGATATTTTTATCGCATATTTTGGTTAAAATGACATAGTTCTTTGATTGACTTAAAAGCGCCCTGTATGGTAAAATAAGAGTGTGAGATAAAACCTTCGTAACTGACGGAAAAAGACAGCCGCCGGCTGATCTTCGCGGGATAACCGCAAGGGAGCGAAGGAACCGCTTGTCGACCGTCTGGGCATACTCTCTCCGAAGAGGGGAGGAGTGTGCTTTTTTTGATTTTTTTGCCAAAAAATCATTGGTAGGGCGGCTTGCCTTCAAGCCGCTGTTCTAAAGCCGCGACGCTATATTTATCATCGGCGGACCCAGGGCAAGCCGCCCTACATTGTTATATTGGTCTATTAAAAAAGTTTATTTTTCTTTCCGAGAAAGGATTAAAAATATGAAAAAAATAGCTGTTATTATGGGCAGCGCAAGCGATATGCCCGTAGTTGAAAAAGCAATCAACACTCTTAAGGAATATGAAATTCCTTATGAAGTTCATGTGTTCAGCGCGCACAGAACTCCTGAGGCGTGCGCAGAATTTGTTCGCGGCGCAAGAGATAACGGATTTGGCGTTATCGTTGCTGCAGCAGGCATGGCTGCTCACCTTGCAGGCGCAGTTGCCGCAAACACAACTCTCCCCGTTATCGGAATCCCCGTTAAGGGCGGTATTCTTGACGGACTTGATGCGCTTCTGGCAACAGTTCAGATGCCCACAGGTATGCCCGTTGCAACAGTAGCAGTAAACGGCGCGGCAAACGCAGCCCTTCTTGCTATTCAGATCCTGGGCGTTACAGATGCGGATATCGCGGCTAAGCTTGATGCCAAGAGAGCAGCAGGCAAAGAAGCAGTTCTTGCAAAAGATGCTGAGATAGCTGCAGCATATAATAACTAATCAAAGTCAAAAAATAAAATTTAAATACAATTATTTTGAAGGAGAAAAAAATCATGGAAAAGACTCTCGTTTATACAGGTAAGACAAAGGACGTATTCGCTCTTGAGAACGGTAACTACCTCCTCAAGTTCAAGGATGACTGCACAGGCAAGGACGGCGTTTTCGATCCCGGTGAAAACTCTGTAGGTCTCACAATCGACGGCGTTGGCGACGTAAACCTCCGTATGTCCATCTATTTCTTTGAAAAGGTTAACGCTGCAGGCATCAAAACTCACTACGTAAGCGCAGGTCTTGCAAACACAACAATGGAAGTTCTTCCCGGCAAAGTATTCGGTAAGGGTCTTGAAGTTATCTGCCGTCACAAAGCAGTTGGCAGCTTCTTCCGCCGCTACAGCGATTATATCGAAGAAGGCGCAGATCTTCCTGCATACGTAGAAACAACCTTCAAGAATGACGAAAAGGGCGATCCTCTTGTAACAAAGGACGGCCTTGTAGACCTTGGCGTTATGACAGCTGAGCAGTATGACGATATCAAGGTTATGACACAGCAGATCACACAGATCGTTGCTGACGACCTTAAGGAAAAGGGCCTCGTTCTTTACGATATCAAGTTTGAGTTCGGTTACGATGCTGACGGTAAGGTTATGCTTATCGACGAGATCGCTTCCGGTAACATGAGAGTTTACAAGGACGGTCAGTACATTGATCCCATGACACTTTCCAAGCTTTTCTTTGCTTAATTCAGACAGCACAGAAGTAAATATTTTCAGTTATTATCCAACCGGCACAGACAAGGAGTAGATTATGGGAGGATTTTTCGGAGCAGCGTGTAACCACGATGCCATAGAGGACGTATTTTTCGGCACCGACTACCATTCCCACCTGGGAACAAAAAGAGGCGGTATGGCGGCGTATGATAAAGAAATAGGTCTTCAGAGGGATATTCATAATATCCAGAATTCACCGTTCAGAACCAAGTTTGAAAAAATATT
>JAGAPL010000110.1 GCA_017623255.1 Clostridia bacterium | reverse complement strand
TAATATTTACACTTTAGACATAACTGCACTTGAAACGACTAATAATACCGTACTACATGTTGCATATTACTGCATTTTGCAGTATAACGCGTTACACTATATACGCTCGTATTGTGTAACACGTTGAACAATGAACAACATTTTTGTGTGCGATAGAAAGCTATTTTTTAGTGTATATTTATCCAAGAAATCCTTTATTTACAAGGCATTTCGAACTTTTATGTTGGTATTTGTGCGGAAGAATAGAACATAGCCCAAAAACTCCCGATGGGAGTTTTTAGCCCGTAGTGTTAGACTGACCACGAGATTTGTACTGGTGTCGGACCGGGAAGGCGAAAATGTATTTTCGCATCTGCGAGAGCAGACGCCCACCAAAAGAAAAAGCACCCAAAAGGGTGCTTTTTCTTTTACGTTTCACATATTCTCAAGTATTTTATCAATTGCATCAGCGTAGTGGCGAGCGATAAGAGCGCAGCCGTTATTATTGGGATGAACTCCGTCTACTGACCAGAACCAAGGATCCTTTTCAACGCAAGCCGCAGCGAAATAACCGTCAAGGGGAACATACACGTCGGCATATTCTCTTGCCAGCTTTCTTGTGATCATAATCTTGGGGTTGATATCCTCGCGGAAATATTCCTTGTCATCTGAGGGAAGCAAGAACTGTTCCATCATAATGATCTTGGCATTAGTTTCATTTTTAACTCTTTCAAGAAGATTTCTGTAGTTAGCCTCAAAATCTTCATCGGAGAGCCATTGGCGGTTATCGGCGCGGTGCCATGTGTCATTGACTCCGATCATAACTGAAACTATATCGGGCTGCCACTCGATGCAGTCTGTAGTCCATCTGCCAACAAGGTCAGAGCTCTGATTGCCTGAGATTCCGAAATTGAGAAATTCAAATTCCATTTCGGGATGGCGCGCTTCTATATATCTTTTAGCATAAAGTCCGTAACCCCAGCCAATGCTATGGGGATCGTTGCGGTCGCGTCCGCCGTCGGTTATGCTGTCTCCCTGCATAAGTATTTTCATAACTGTGATCCTTTCAATTTGTTTTGATTTTATCTATTCACTCCGAAACTGTGGTTTCGGTCAGATGTCCCGCAGAGGAGAGATCCAAAAAATTGTGCTGTCTGAGCACCTCGTAAACTGCCACTGCCACCGTGTTTGACAAATTCAGGCTGCGCTGATTATCAAGCATAGGAAGTCTCACGCATTTTTCATAATTTGCTTTCAGAAAATCCTCGGGAAGCCCCTTTGTTTCTTTGCCGAAGAACAGATAAACGGGCAGAGGATATTCCACTTCGCTATATGCTCTGGGCGCTTTTGTTGAAAAACAATAGAAAGCGGCGCCCGGATTCTTTTCAAAAAAGTCATCAGCGTTTTTATAAAATGTTATATCAAGGCTATGCCAATAATCAAGCCCCGCGCGTTTCAGCTTAGCATCGTCTATTTTAAATCCCAAAGGTTCAATAAGATGCAGGCTTGCGCCTGTAACTGCGCAAGTGCGCGCTATATTGCCGGTGTTTTGGGGAATTTCCGGCTCCCATAATACAATATTTATCTTTCCCATGTAAAATAGTATATCATTTATGCCAAAAAAAGTAAAGCGGATAAATAAAATTTACAAAATGGTATATTATTTGCAATGAAGATACTGTATAATAGGATGATATATTATATATGTAAATTTCATTTTCGCACTGCTTGTGAAAAGAGAGGAATATAATGAGCTTAATAACTAAAATTTTCGGAACCTACAGTGATAAACAGATCAAAAAGATAATCCCCATAGTTGATAAGATAGAGGCTTTGGGTGACAAATATAAGGCAATGAGCGACTCTGATATGAGAGCTATGACTGACACCTTCAGGGCAGAGCTGAAGGCAGGCAAAACTCTTGACGATATTCTCCCCGAGGCATATGCTCTCGTGCGCGAGGCGGCAGACAGAGTGCTTGGCAAGCGCCCCTTCAGAGTTCAGCTGATGTGCGGAATTTTGCTTCATCAGGGCAGAATTGCAGAAATGAAAACAGGTGAAGGTAAAACTCTGGTTGCAGTTCTTCCTTCATACCTTAATGCACTTGAAGGCAAGGGCGTTCACGTTGTAACCGTAAACGAATATCTTGCAAAAATGGGTCAGGAGGAAATGGGCCGAGTTCACGAATTTCTGGGACTTTCAACAGGTCTTATTATCCACGATCAAACGAAGGCTGAAAAGCAGAAGGCGTACAATTGCGATATCACATACGGTACAAACAATGAGTTCGGCTTTGATTACCTGCGTGACAATATGGTTACCTATAAGGAAAATCAGGCGCAGCGAGGCCATAACTTCGCTATCGTCGATGAGGTGGACTCTATTCTCATAGACGAAGCAAGAACTCCTCTTATTATTTCAGGTCACGGTAACAAGAGCGATGAGCTTTATGCAAAGGCTGATCAGCTTGCAAAGAGAATGAGCCGCTTCATTATCAAGGAGCTTGACTCCAAGGAAGATCACGAGTATATCAAAGAAGATTATATCGTTGATGAGAAGGCAAGAAGCTGTACTCTCACAACCAACGGCGTTAAAAAGGCGGAAGAATTTTTCGGAATTGAAAACCTTGCCGATCCCGAAAATGCAAATATCTCTCACCACGTTTATCAGGCGATTCGAGCTCACGGTATTATGAAGCGCGACACAGACTACGTTATCAAAGATAACGAGGTTATGATCGTTGATAGCTTCACAGGCCGTATTATGCCCGGCAGAAGATATTCCGATGGTCTCCATCAGGCAATTGAAGCCAAAGAAGGCGTTGAGATCAAGAGAGAAAACAGAACCATTGCAACTATCACATTCCAGAACTATTTCAGAATGTATAGTAAGCTCTCCGGTATGACGGGTACAGCACTTTCCGAGGAAACAGAGTTCCGTGAAATATACAACCTTGACGTTGTTGAAGTTCCCACAAACAAGCCTATGATAAGACACGACCGCAGCGATATTGTTTATAAAACGGTTGCGGGCAAGGACAGAGCTATAATCAAGCAGATAAAGGAATGTCACGCTAAGGGTCAGCCTGTTCTTGTAGGTACGGTTTCTGTTGAAAAATCCGAGCTTCTTTCCAAAAAGCTGAAGCTGGAAGGAATCCCTCATAACGTGCTCAATGCCAAGTATCATGAAAAAGAAGCTGAAATAGTAGCTCAGGCAGGTAAATTCGGAGCAGTTACCATTTCAACCAATATGGCAGGTCGAGGAACTGACATTCTTCTTGGCGGTAACGCAGAATTTCTCGCTAAGAGTCAGATGCGTCGAGAAGGCTATGAAGAAGAAATGATAATGCTTGCAACAGGATCTTCTCAGTCTGTTTCTGAGGAAGTTTTTGCAGCAAGAGCTTATTTTAAAGAGCTTTATAATAAATATCAGAGCGAGATACGTCCCGAAGCCGAAAAGGTTTGCGAGGCGGGCGGTCTGTTTGTTATCGGCACGGAGCGCCACGATGCCCGCCGTATCGACAACCAGCTGAGAGGTCGAAGCGGACGTCAGGGTGACCCCGGTGAATCAAGATTCTATATATCCCTTCAGGACGATCTTATGCGTCTGTTCGGCGGTGACCGTATGTACAATATGGTAAACCGTGTGGGCGGAGCTCTCGGTGAGGATGATCCCATAGACCTGAAAATGCTTTCCGATGCTATAGAAAGTGCACAGCGTAAGGTTGAAGACAACAACTTCCAGCGCAGAAAGAACGTTCTTGCTTATGATGACGTTATGAATCAGCAGAGAACGATCATTTATAAGCAGCGTCAGGAAGTTCTTGAAGGCGGCTCTCTGAGAGACAAGATGATCTCCATGATCGAGGGCACTGTTGGCGACAGCGTTGATCAGTTCCTTCATGAAGAGGATATGAGCCTTTGGGATGTTGCATCTCTCAAGGCAAAATATATGGGTCTTCTTTGCAAGGAAGAGGACTTTAACGATCTTGGAAGCGACGCTGCCAAGGCAAGAAGTGAGATCAGAGAAACATTGCTTGAGCGAGCAATGAAGATCTATGAAGATAAAGAGAAGAATGTTTTCGGCGAGGAAACTTTCCGTGAAGTTGAAAGAGTTGTGCTTCTTCGCAACGTTGACCAGAAGTGGATGGATCATCTTGAAGCGATGGATTCTCTTATGGAAACCATTGGTCTTCAGGCATATGCTCAGCGTAACCCCATCAGCGAATACAGAATTGTTGGCGCAGACCTCTTTGATGAAATGGTTATGATGATCCGCGACGACACCGTGAGAATGCTCCTTTCCGTTATGCCGCGCGAGCAGATCAAACGAGTTGAAGTAGCAAAACCCGTTGCAGCAGGATTTGCAGGCGCCGGTGACGGAACTCTCAAGAAAAAGCCCGTTGTAAAAAAAGCCTCCGAAAAGATCGGAAGAAATGATCCCTGCCCTTGCGGAAGCGGCAAAAAATATAAAAAATGTTGCGGAGCAAACACTAACAATGAAGAAAACTGAAACTAAAAATCTTGGAATGATGCTTATTGCTGTGGGAATGTTTTTCCTCATCAATCCCACAGTGAACATCATTGACGTTATTCCCGATTTTATCGGATATCTTTTTATCGTTTGCGGAATTGACCGTTTGGCTGATATGGAGGATCATTTTGCTCAGGCAAAAAGGAACTTTGTGCTTCTTTCGGTTATCAGTGCAGCAAAAACAGTGAGCTGTCTGCTTCTTGCGGTTATAGACGGCACATTTGTAATTCTTCTTTCTTTTGTATTCGCGATTCTTGAAGCAATATTCTTTATTCCTGCTGTTGTCAATATGTTCGGCGGATTTCATTATTACGGTCTTCGCCTTGAAAGTAAAGCCTGCTACGGCATTTATAAGAATGCCTGTGTAAAAGACGAAAGCGGAAATAAGGTGAATGTGAGAAAAAGAGTTTGCTCATCAGATTCTATCCTTGCATACACTATCACAGCTTTTGTGATCCGCGCTCTTTGTTATTTTCTCCCTCAGCTTCCCACATTGTTTTCATATAGCAATAAGGGAATAATCAACGGTGGCTACAGAACGGATTGGACATATTTTATTCCTCATATGTATTTCCTTTGCGGTGTTCTGGTTGTGGCGGTTTGCTTGCCTTGGGCTATCAGGTTTTGCAGATATGTAAAGGGGATCACAGAAGACAGACCTCTTATTGAAGCTCTTGAAAAGAGGTATAACGAGAACATTGCTCCCAACGAAAATTATTTTGCTGAAAAGAAAACAACAACAGTTTGGGTGTTCACAGTTCTTGCAGCAGTTTTCTGTTTCAGTATTTATATTGACTACGTCAATTGGCTCCCTTCAGGAGTTGCGTGTCTGTTCTTTGCCGTTGTTGCTGTATTGCTTAGAAAAAACACAAAAATGGCAATTCCTACAATGATTTCCGGATTTATAGGAATTGTTCCCTCTGTGCTTGAGGTTATATGGCAGTATCAGTATGCTGAAATGAAATATACTCCTTCTTCATTTGTTTATGGCATCGGGAAATCGGGAGAAATGTATCCCGCAATTATGATAGCAGAAGCGGTTGGTGCCGTTTGCCTTATCATAACAGTTTGGTTTTTTGCCAAGTGCATCAAGGATATGACGGAAGCCCATTGCGTGCTTTATGAAAAAAAACGTCCGGAAACAAGAGGCGGCAAGGGCAAGGCTCTTTGTGATTCTATAATGAAGGAATATAAGATTGCTTTTTCACTTATAACTGCAATGGCCGTTGTTTCAGGTGCGCATGGCGTAGTTGCAGTTTATTATCCTGAAATATGGATCCTTAATATCCTAATTGGCGTTGTTATGGCTGTGTTCCTTCTGAGAGCAAGAAATATCGCTAAAGACGATCTTTATGATAAGCTAAATGAACGCAACTGATATATTTTTATTGACTATAAACGTGAATTGTGCTAAAATACAGACAATTCCCAATAAACTGAAAGGAAACTACTAAAATGAAAAAGTTTTTCAGCGATTTCAAAGCATTCGCTATGAAGGGCAACATTATTGACATGGCTGTCGGTGTTGTTGTGGGCGGCGCTTTCAGCAAGATCGTAACATCTCTTGTAAACGATATCATTTCACCTCTTATCAGCTTTGCAACAGGCAAGGTTATGCTCACAGACCTGAAGTGGGTCATCAGCGCAGCGCAGTTTGACAGCGCGGGCGTTGAGATCAAGCCCGAGTCCGCGCTTATGTACGGTAACTTCATTCAGACAATTATTGACTTCCTTATTATTGCTTTCTCCATTTTCCTTGTGCTTCGTATAATTATGAACGCACAGAAGAAGCTTGAAGATCTCTCAAAGAAGAAGGAAGAAGTTGTTGAAGAAGCTCCTGCTGCTCCCGCTGAGCCTGTAGAGGACGAGCTTGCTGTCCTCAAGGAGATCCGCGAATTGCTTAAGAAGGACTAAGCTACATATATATCATAGAAAAAACGGAGGCTATGCCTCCGTTTTTTGTTTGTGGACAATAGAGTGTAGTATAGGGAGTGTGTAGCGTTATGAATATTCAGATAAATTATTGTTTAGCTGGCAAATTTCCGTAGGGACCGACGTCCTCGGCGGTCCGTAAAACAATTGACAATAGATAAATTTAATTTATACGGATATCATATACAACCATCTGATATAGCAGTTCGATTCCTGCATATTCGGACAGCCGGGGACGTCGGTCCATACGGATAAGAATTTAAATTA
>JAGAPL010000109.1 GCA_017623255.1 Clostridia bacterium | reverse complement strand
TATTTGATAACTGTATCAGAAATCCATCAAATATGATTTATCCTTTAACCAATGTTTTTTGGACCGCCGAGGACGTCGGTCCCTACGGTTAAGAAGATAAATTATCGTTTATCTCAATAAAGCTCCGTTCCGATAAATCCTACTCTGCTGAAATCCTCCGGATATTTGCGGATGATATAATCAATATATGAATCTATCAGTTTTGCTGTGAAAATATATCCCGCAGGATTCTGATGGGAATACAAATTGAAGCGGCGCTTAAATTTTTCATCGTATACAGGGGCGTATTTATAAAGGTCAATCACGTAGGTGTTATCAAATTTCTCTGCCATTTCATACATAAGAGATGCATGGGCAGCCTTCAACGAGTCCTTCTCCACACCTTCTCTTGTCATGGTTACAAGAAAAAACTTTGCACGAGGCTGAATCTCTTTATATCGGCTGATTATCTGCCCGAAATAGCCTGCAACTGTTTCTTTATTAAGCTTATAGTTCTCAGGATGAACGTCATCAATTGAGCCTATTTCAAAACCGCGGTTAAGAAGATCGTTTGCGCCAAGGGCAATAACATATGCCTGAGAAGCATATTTGGGATCCCAATATCCGTTTTCTTCAGCAAAAGACGTCATATATTCAAAGGTGGTCATTCCGCCGCGCGAAAAATTATAGGCTGTCAGCCCGTTACGGCGCGCTATAAATTGTCCCCAGGAATACTCATAAAGATCCAGATGGCTGTGTATACCATTTTCATCCACTGATTCAAACTCGCCTGAAGAAAGACTGTCACCAACAAAGGCCATTGTTCTGAAAACAGCCGTGTTGCTGTAGCCTTCAACCAATCTGTCAAGCGGCTGCTCATTTTCTCTGAAAAATTCGTTTTCCCAATCCATAACGATCTCCCCTTAGCTTTTTATATATTTTATCACAAAAAAATGACAAAAACAATATAATAAAATTTCTTCTAATCATTGAAAATATATTATAATTGTGGTAGAATTTATTTTAGAGAAATATGTCTCGTAACATTGTAAATAATACTGAGAAAGGTATGGTATACTAACATGGCAGACAAGAAACTCAAAATAGGTATCGTTGGTTGCGGCGGTATCATGAAGTGGGCTCACCTCCCCGCTTACTCTCACGTTGACAACGTTGAAATCGTTGCTCTTTGTGACATCGTAGAAGGCAGATGCGAAGAAGTTCAGGCTTACGCTAAAAACGAAGTTGGCACAGATGTTCTCGCTAACGCTAAATGCTACACACAGTTTGACGAATTTATTATGAACCCCGATATCGAAGCTATTGATATCTGCGTTCCCAACTATCTCCATGCTCCTTTTGCAATCAAGGCTCTTGAGCTTGGCAAGCACGTTTTCTGCGAAAAGCCCGACTCTGTAAGTGTTGAAAAGGCACTTGAAATGAAGGCTGCAAGCGAAAAGGCAGGCAAGGTTCTCATGATCATGAGAAATAACCGCCATGTTGCAACATCCAAGAAGCTTAAGGCTCTCGCTGACGCAGGCGAATTCGGCGACATCTATGCAGGTCGCTGCGGTTGGATCCGTCGCCGCGGTATTCCCGGCAAGGGCGGTTGGTTCACAACTAAAGAGCAGTCCGGCGGCGGTCCCCTTATCGACCTTGGCGTACATATGATCGACCTTTCTATGTACCTTATGGGTAACCCCACTCCCGTTGCAGTTTCCGGCTCTATCTTCACAAAGTTTGCTGACGACGATGCTCAGGCTTCCTCCGAGCACGCAGCATTCGGTGAAACACAGGCAGACGGTACATTCGACGTTGAAGACCTTGCAATGGGCTTCATCAAGTTTGATAACGGCGCATGCCTCCAGATCGAATTCTCCTGGGCTTCTAATATTGAAGAATATGACCTGAACTTTGTTGAACTTCGCGGCTCCAAGGCAGGCGTTAAGTGGCAGCAGAGCGGCACAACATGTAAGGTTCTCAGCGAAGTTTACGGCAAGCTCATCGACGTTGATATGACAGGCGAAGGCTATATGACAGGCCACGAAGGCAACCTCCGTCACTTCCTGGACGTTGTTCTCAACGGCGCTAAGCCCGACTTCGTTCCTCAGCAGGGCGTTAACATGATCAAGATCCTCTCTGCGATCTATGAATCTGCTAAGACAGGCAAGGAAGTTTCTCTTGTTGACTAATTTAACATAAAATAAAAATGACCGCATAAACAGTGTTGTTCTTATCGGAGAATTTGTAATCACACCTGTTTCTGTTAAGAACTAGC
>JAGAPL010000108.1 GCA_017623255.1 Clostridia bacterium | reverse complement strand
ACGCATATATTCCTTACTTCTACTCGTCATATACAGGTGAGAATGCTTCCCGCCTTACTGATAAGAAAAAAATTATCGTTCTCGGTGCAGGTCCTATCCGTATCGGTCAGGGTGTTGAGTTTGACTACTCAACCGTTCATGCTGTTATGACTATTAAAAATGCAGGCTACGAGGCTATTATCATCAACAATAACCCCGAAACCGTTTCAACTGACTATACCACTGCAGACAAGCTCTACTTTGAGCCTCTCACACCAGAAGATGTTATGAATATTGTTGAGTTTGAAAAGCCTGAGGGTGTTGTGGCATCTCTTGGCGGTCAGACTGCTATCAACCTTGCACAGCCTCTTCATGACCGTGGCGTTAAGATTATCGGTACTGACTGTGCTGCAATTGATCGTGCAGAAGATCGTAATGCTTTTGAAAATCTTCTTAACGAGCTTAATATTCCTCGTGCAAAGGGTAAGGCTGTTACAAATCTTGAAGACGGTATCGCAGCTGCGGCTGAAATCGGTTATCCCGTTCTTGTTCGTCCTTCCTTCGTGCTTGGCGGACGTGCAATGCAGATTGTTGCTAACGAAGAACAGCTTCGTCACTATCTCAGAACAGCCGTTGAAATTGATGAGGACAAGCCCGTTCTTGTTGATAAATACATTTATGGTAAAGAGGTTGAGGTTGACGCTATCTGCGACGGCAGAGATGTTTTCGTTCCCGGTATTATGGAGCTTGTTGAGAAAACAGGTATTCACTCCGGTGACTCCATCAGCGTTTATCCCTCATTCAGTATTTCAAACAAAGTTAAAGGCATCATTCTTCAGTATGCAAAGAAGCTTGGTCTTGGAATCGGTATTGTTGGTCTTTTCAATATACAGTTCATTGTTGATGAAAAAGATGACGTTTATATTATCGAGGTTAATCCCCGTTCTTCAAGAACTGTTCCTTTCCTTTCAAAAGCAACAGGCTACTCTCTTGCAGATATTGCAACAGAGGTTATTATGGGCAAGAGCCTTAAAGAACAAGGTATATTTGATATCTATCCTGAAGAGAAGAAGCGTTAGTATGTAAAGGTTCCGGTATTCTCATTCAACAAAATACGCGGACTTGACGCTTATCTTTCACCCGAAATGAAATCAACAGGTGAAGCAATCGGTTATGACGATAAGTTGAACAGAGCTCTTTATAAAGCTCTTCAGGCATCAGGTATGCACCTCCAAAATTATGGAACTGTTTTTGCAACAGTTGCGGATAAGGATAAAGAAGAAGCACTTCCTCTTATACGCCGTTTCTATAAACTCGGTTTCAATATTCAGGCAACTGCAGGTACTGCAAAGTACCTTAAAGAAAACGGAATCAGAACTCATGTTCTCGGCAAAATCAGCGAGGGTAGCAACGAAGTTCCCGATGCACTCCGTCAGGGTCATATTGCTTACGTTATTAATACAAAAGATATTAACGGAAGTAGTGAAAACAACAATGACGGTCACTTAATTCGCCGTTATGCTATTGAAAACAATGTAACAATATTTACCGCACTCGATACAGTAAAGGTTCTTCTTGATGTTCTTGAAGATATCACTCTTACAATTTCAACTATCGATGCAGAAGGAAACTTATGAGAGAATCTATTTTCAAAATAATTGATAATACACCTCTTACTGAAACGGTGTATAAAATGAAACTTCAGGGAGATGTGAGTGATATCACATCTTCCGGACAGTTTGTAAATATTAAATTAGACGGTCTTTATCTTCGCAGACCTATTTCAGTTTGTGACTGCGAAGGCGATGTGCTTACACTTATCTACAAGGTTGTAGGTAAAGGTACAGAACAAATGGCGAAAATGAATGCAGGAGAAGAACTTAATATTCTCACAGGTCTTGGTAATGGCTACGATATTTCTCTTTCAGGGGACAAGCCCTTACTTTTAGGCGGTGGCGTTGGTGTTCCGCCTCTTTATATGCTCTGTAAGAAGCTTATTGCAGAGGGTAAAAAGGTTAGCGTTGTTCTCGGTTTCAATACTAAAGAAGAAATTTTCTGCGAAGAAGATT
>JAGAPL010000107.1 GCA_017623255.1 Clostridia bacterium | reverse complement strand
TTACAATATACACACATAAAAATCAATAAAAAAGAAGCACTTTACAAAAAAGTGCTTCTTTTAAAATCAATAATCCGTTCTTGCAATAACGTTCTGCTGAAGCTCGGGAGTGAGGTTTACGAAATACTCACTGAAGCCGCCCACACGGACTATAAGATTTCTGTGTGCATCGGGATTTTTAACCGCATCAAGGAGTTCCTCACGGCTGACTACCGTTACAGAAAGCTGCTGTCCGCCTCGACTGAAATATGTTTTGGCAAGGGCTATAAATCCGCTGATGCCTGCAGGAGAATTGAACAGTGATTTATCAAACTTCAGATTAAGAATGAATCCGCTTCCTGCAAGCTTATGATCAAAGGCAAGGCAGGAATTGAGAAGCGCTGTGGGACCTTTTACGTCACATCCGGGAGTTGCCCCGATACTGTCACCGTAAAGGCTTTCTCCATCACGTTTGCCGTTTGGTAGAGCGCCTGCCGCGTATCCGTTATTGGCTGCGCGGTTGAAAGGTGAGCATCCGCCTGTATATATGCCGCCTCTGTACGTCTTTTTAGTTCTGAGATACGTATTATAGAAATCTATAATATCCTTTGCTATACTGTCTACATACTCTATATCATTGCCGAAATTGAGCCCTGAATTTTTAAACGTGAGCCGCATTTTTTCATAGCCCTCATAGTTTGCCGAAAGGGCATCGCGCACCTCTGCGAGAGTGAATCTCCCCTCTTCATAGACAAACTTTTTGATATTGGCAAGAGAATCTATAAGCTCGGGTACACCCTCTGCAAGTACCTGTCCGTGCAGATACAGCGGACCACTGTTCTTGTAATCAAGCCCCTTTTCAATACAACCTTCGGTCGTTATTGAACGCAAGGGATTTGAAGTATACTCAGCATACGACTTCTGCGCCTTGTTTGCCATAGAACAAACTGCATCTGTGAGATACATTATCTGCGCTTTTACAGCATCATAGAATTTTTCAAACGTATCAAACTCTTCCGCATCTCCCGTTTTTGCGCCAATTTGCTTTTCTGCCTTCACATTGTAGCCGTTAAAGAGCGCGTATTTCAGCGCAAGACCCACATTGACCTCTCCATCTTCAAGACCCATATGAGATTTGCCCTGAATATCTATCTGATTGCATCCGTTCATAACATAAAGATGAGAATCGCAAGGAGGAATACCAAGACTTTCAAGAGCAGGACATACCACTTCGTCATTATAAAGAACAGGCATACCCATTCCGCAGCCAATAGTTTCTGCCGCTTCAAGAAGGAGCTTTTCAGGTGTGTTTCTATGATATCTCATAGTTAAATTGGGAGTCTGGAACTTATATTTTCTTGCAACGTCAAGAATCTCGTATGTAAGTGCATTGGTTTTATCATTCCAGTTCTCATCGGAGCCGCCAATACACAAATTCCACGTTCTTGTTTTATGGAAATAAAGCCATATATCCTCAAGTGCTTCTCTTGACTCTGCATAATCAGATCTGTTCCAGAAATCTATCATAAACCAGTCAAAATGTCCGGGAGAGTCATCACCATCAAGAGAAACTATCATCTGATAAACACATATAGCCTCTGCAAAAGTTTTCGCAGGCTTTTGAGGACATCTTTCAAATGTTTTTATAATCCTTTCAAGCTTGCTATTGGGGGATTTTTCGTTTTTCTCTTTTGCCGCATCATATATTTTTTTACAAAGCAGTTCAACCGCATCAAGTGTGAGGATCAGACCTTCATAAAAATCATCCGACTGAGGATTATTCTCTCTGTACGAAAGAATCTTCTCTCTTATTTTTTCTGTTCCCAAGCAAGCAAAATCAATGAGATCGGGAACAGAATGTCCACCCCATGTACCACCCCAGCCTGAGCCGGACCTTGTTATATTCCATTCGTTTTCCGTAAACCCAGCCCAAAAATTGTCCGTTGAAAGATGCTTCATATTTTCAATAATGTAATTATAGTCATCAGCATACTCGGACTGATAGTCTGTTTTGGATATAAGCCAACCTATATTCGGAGACTGACCGGTTGACCAGGATGATGTACAAGCCATAGGTCCAAAATCATATTCCGGAAAACCCGTTTCGGGATCGAATGTTATTTTTACAGCCTTTATCATCTCAATATAGCCTGCTCCGGTACGCACATATTTACTTTCTGAATCAATGCTGAGATATCCAACAGCAAAGGGTTCGTCTGGCACTGTAAATTTATACATAATACACCTCCCATGGTTCTATACTTATAATAAGTCATGTTAATTATATCATCCACGTATTACATTGTCAAATTAAAATTTGGATAAAAACACCTTTAATAGTGCCACTACAAGTTTTTCTCTAAACGGTAATTTACAGTTTGCATCTCCCTCTGCCACTTTTAAAACTAACAAGGCGGCCGTTAGCACGATTTGTCCTTTAATGACATCACGCTAATTGCCGCCCTGTTTTATGGATATTACTTTGTATCAGCAACAATCCACTCATCATTCATCTTAATGATTTTTCGTCTTAAAAAACTTCCGAATAATGAGCTCAATATTTGCCGTTTGCATCAATTACTTCGCCGTTAAGCAGGCGGATGGCGTCGTTTATGATCTTGTTCACATAGTCGGTTGAAACGTAGAACTCACCAACGCCGTCAATTGTTACGCAGGAATGTCTTGTTGAATAGGGGTAGAATCCCAACTCGGATGTTTTTCCGTCAAGAGTTTTATAAGTGAGGATCAACTTTGCGTTGCTCTTGTCGGAAATATAAGATTGAAGCTCACTCTCACTCATCTTACAGTATTCATCATCAACACAATAATCTGTGATAGTCACAGAAAGCAAGGTTTTATAGAACTGGCGGAAATTAGCCACCTGCTCAGTTGTGAACTCCTGCCCGTTTGCATTGACATAAAGAGGAGTGTTCTTTCCATCCTCAGAAACGCCGTGAGAAAGCTGAAAATCAACTGTTACATCATCAGATGTGATATTCATTGAAGATATATTTGTTACATACTGCTGAAATACCAGCTTATCTACCCAATCAATAAGCGTATAATCGAGAAATTTGAGCGTTTCAGCACTGCATACGCCTATAACACCGGGAAACATATTGCTTTCCGTATAATACGTTCCGTTTTCCTGCAGTGAGCTGAAATAAAGCTCATAATGCGCATCGTTATATTCAAAGGTTATAACTGTTGCAGGATCATCCATACCAATTGAGGCTTTTTCCTCATCAGTTGCAGAAATATCATAGCAGCTATCTGCCACAAGCCCCATAAACTGATATATGATCTCATAATAACGCTGAGCGTTAGGATAATACGCTGTCGGATAATCCATTATATTCTCCGCCAGAGCTTCGGGATTCAGCTGCTCCTCCTTATCAAGAAGCCTTATCCTGAACTGCTTTTCGCCGTTTTTATAAACTGTAAACTTATCAACAGTGTAGTAATCATTCTGGCTTATTCCTGCGCAAACCACGGGAGCCACATAGCCTTCAACTGAAGCAAGAACGGTTTTGCTCACATCTTCAGAAAGTACGTAAACGCTACCGGGTCTGCCCTCAAACATACAATAGTAGCCGCCGCCTGTGAGCAGTTCATCACCAACATAAACCTTGAAAAACTCTCCCGCTTTTGTTTCAACCACCCAGTTTGCCTGAGGGGTGAGCAATCCGTATTCGTCAAGCTTTTCGTCAGTTGCTCCTGAAACGACTTTGGTTTTGGACAGTGTGCTTGTTGTTATGGTTTGAAGGAGCGCAAAGGTTTCCTCATCAAAGGGAACATTTTTATGCCCCTCAATATAGAATTTTCCATCTCCGCTGCTTACAAAAGCATAGCTGCCATAACTGTTTTCAACCGTTATTTTTTTTATTTTCTCTTTGGAAATATTCTTGAAAATATATATTCTGTCGGATATTCCGACGATCTCGCCTGCCTCGGTTTCGGGAGTTGTCACCTCTTTTTCAGGTGTGTTTGCTTTGATATAAGGAGTTATAACAAAGAAATACGCCGCCACAAGAACAGCAAACAAAACCGCGCAAACGATCACAAGAGTTTTCTGTCGTTTCATGCGTTCTTTCTCCTGATCCAAACTGCAACTCCTGCAACCGCAATAATAACGGGGAGAGTTACTGTCATGGCAACTGTCCACTTATTAGCCTGGTCGGTAGTTATATCAAGAGCTGTATCATCAAGCACCTTATATTCGATATCAGCAAGAATTCTCTCGCGGCCCGTTAGCTTGATGGTGTTATAAAGAATATCCGCATTGGCATATGTGTTTGATGTGAGATAGCCTGAGTTTACGTAATCGGCTGAGCCGCATGCAAGCACATAAGAATAATAGTATTCGTTATCATGAAGGGTTGTGTCTCTTGAAATCGTCATAAGAGGAACACTGCCAAGCTCGCTTTCTTTGCCGTCATAAAGAGCCTTTGCGCTGCCGTGTGACAGAAGAACGGGAGAAACCTCTATCGTACCATTGAGCTTGGAATTTTCTTCCCAAAGAATATTGAGGGGCATTGCATTTCTGAGAATTGTTTTGGGCATTGTGTCAAGAGAAGAAATATCAAGATAGAGAGATGCCCCAAGTGTGTTCTCCTCAGCATATTTTGAAACGATAGCTCTGCCGTCGATGGAGATGGAATTTTCCATATCCTTCACATATGTATCAGGATTAAAGGTTATTCCCCACTCCTCAAGAAACTCGCTGAGATTTGTGAGATTGCCTGCATTTTCAGGACTTGTGAATACCACAAGACATCCTCTTCTGTCAAGAAAATCGTCAAGCTTTGCTATTTCATTTTCGCTGTCGTCGCCTGCAACAACACCGCCGAAATCATAGAGGGGATCATTGATAACAACTATTCTTGCATCCTCAGAAATATCTTCCTTTGCAAGATCAATATTTCTGACTTCATAGCCTGCATCACTGAAAAGATTTTTCAGTGCAAGTCCATCCTCTCCAACCTTTTCGCCGTGAGAAGAAGTGAAATATACGGGAGGCATTTCAGAATCTGTTACAGAGAGGATCGCTGAAACAAGCTTATATTCGCCCTGATATGCCCAGATAGATGTGCTGTCTTCGTCCGTGATAAAGAAAGAATCTATATAATAAATTCTGAATTCGCTACCACTTTCAACAACAACGGAATCTGTGTATATCTTCTGCGCCGCTGTCTGATAAAACTGCTTATAGAATCCGGGGTTTTTAACGATATCAATACATTCTACATTGATATTGTCGTATTCCGCCTGCATTTCAAGGGCGGTGCGATAAACATAATTAAGGTATGCGCTTGTTTTTGCAACCTTATCAGGTTCAACTGTGAAATAAATATTCACATCATCCTCAACTTCGTCAAGAAAATTCTTTGCCTCAGGGGAAAGGGAGAACACCTGGCCCTCAGTCATATCTATATACCACACAAAATGAGATGCAAGGGCAAAAAAACAAATATTTGCCACAACTGCAACCGCGATAACAAGGGCTGTGATGACAGAGGAAATCAGGAGATAGTTCTTTTTTCTCTCGTTATGTCTGTTAAACTTTCTCATTTTTTACCTCCATCAAGCAAATCTGCGTTTTTCATAAACGCGAACGCTCAGGAAAAGGAACACAGCGCAAAGAGAAACATAATAAAATGCGCTGGCAAAGTCAAAAATACCCTGAGTGAAGTTTGTGAATCGGCTGTAAATAGAAAGCCAATCAAGCACGAGGCGGATGGCATAGCTATCAATTATTCCGTTGATGACTGCAACGACCACAAGCCCTGCAAGAACGCCCATTGTGCCCATTGCGGCAACAAACTGATTTTCTGTGAGCGCTGAAATAAAAAGTCCGATAGCTATAAAGCAACTGCCAATTAGGATCATTGCAACTGTGCAGCCGATAACCTTTGCCCAGTTTGGATCACCGTAAAGTCCAAGCACCAAATAGTAGAGCATGGAAATAACAACCGTGCCAAAAAACATTGTGAAAGCGGCAAGGAATTTTGCCATTACCATTCCCCAAAGGCTGACAGGCGCTGTGAGAAGCAGTTGCTCCGTTTTTGCCTTTTTTTCTTCTGCAAAGCTTTTCATTGTCAGCAAAGGAACGAGAACTATATATCCGTACATCAGAAACTGGAAATACGTTGCTGTGTCGGAGGACTGCATAAGCAGAGTTGTGAGGCTGAAAAGAAAGCCTGAAGCGCAAAGGAATATTGCCATAAACAAATATCCCTGAGGCGTTGTGAAATATGCGCGCATTTCGCGCTTATATATTGCAAGCATTGTTTTTTCTCCGAATTAACTTATTTTCTGCGTTTTTTTGTTTCAGCTGAGCCTTCTTCCGTCAGCTTCATAAACACTTCTTCAAGGCTGAGACCTTCAGGCGCCATACCGATAATGGGCCATTCGCCCTCACACATCTTATAGAACACAGCCTTGCGCACATCAGAAGCGCCGGTTGATTCTACGATATATGTACAGCTGTCCTTTTCTCTCTCACTTGTTACCTCAACGTGTTCTACGCCTTCGGTTTCTCTGAGTGCAGCCATAACCTCGCGCTGAGGACCGCAGATCTTCAGCTTATAGCGGCTGTTTTTATTGATCGCAGAGCTGACACTGTCAGTTGGCTTATCACAAAGGATCTTACCGCCGTTTATGATAACGATTCTGTCACAGACAGCCTGAACCTCGGAGAGAATATGAGTTGAAAGAATAACTGTATGCTCACGCCCCAACGTTCTGATCAGGTTTCTGACCTCGATGATCTGTTTGGGGTCAAGACCTACAGTCGGTTCGTCAAACACAAGCACCTTGGGATTGCCCACCAGCGCCTGCGCAATTCCGACTCTCTGCTTATATCCCTTTGAAAGATTTTTGATCACTCTGTGGCGAACATCCGTCAGCTTTGTTACATGGCAAACCTCATCAAGATGCTTCTTTCTGTTGTATTTGCAATTTTTCAGCTCGTACACAAAAGAAAGATATTCATCAACCGTCATATCCATATAAAGCGGAGGCTGCTCGGGGAGAAAGCCTATCTGTTTTTTTGCTTCATCGGGATTTTCAAGTATGTCAATTCCGCCTATCTTAACGCTGCCTGAGTTGGCAGAAAGATAACCTGTCATAATATTAAGCGTTGTTGATTTTCCTGCGCCGTTTGGACCGAGAAAACCGAGGATCTCACCCTCGCTAACGCTGAATGATACGTCATCAAGCGCAAGCTTCTGCCCAAAGGCCTTTACAAGATTTGAAACTTCTACCATTTGTTCGTTTCCTTTCATTAAAACGGTACAATAAGGACAATTATGTATTAGTATAACACATTTCAGAGCTGATTTTATAAATAAACAATAAACTTTTTTATATAAAAACAATTATTTACAAATAGCGTCAAAATACCTATCACTATTGATTATTACGTCAAGATTTGATATAATGTTCATATATGAGTTTTTGTGAGGATATGATGAAAGAGCTTTCCGTAAATGGCAATAACACAGCGCGATCCGTGCTTTCTCTTCTCAGTGAGGCAAGGCTTTGCTTTGCAACTGCCGAATCCTGCACGGGAGGACTTATCGGACAAATGATAACCGCGCTCCCCGGGTCTTCCGAAATATATGCAGGCGGAGTTATATCCTATTCAAACGATGTTAAAATGAAAGTTCTGTCAGTCAGAAAAGAAACGCTTGAACGCTTTGGAGCAGTTTCTGAGGAAACGGCAGGAGAAATGTCAGAAGGTGTTTCAAAGCTGACCGATGCTGATATAGCAGTTTCTGTTACGGGAATTGCAGGCCCTACGGGCGCTGTTCCCGGCAAGCCTGTTGGAACGGTTTGCTTTGGGCTGACTACCAAAAAGGACACAAAAACTTACAGAAAACAGTTCGGCGAGAACAAAACACGCGATGAAATAAGAGCACTTGCAGCAGACTTTGCACTTTCTCTTGTTCTCGAAGCAGGAAAGGAGCTATCCTAATGCTTGAAAATATTAAATCTCCCTCGGACATAAAAAATCTCACCCAAGATGAAGTGAATTCTCTTGTGCTGGAGGTGCGCCGCGAGATTCTTCGCGAATGTGCTGACGGCGGCGGACATCTCGCTTCAAACCTTGGAATCGTTGAAGCAACCATTGCTCTGCACAGAGTTTTCAACTCCCCCAACGATTCAATTATTTTTGACGTTGGGCACCAATGCTATGCTCACAAGCTGCTGACAGGCAGATACGATAAATTCAATACCCTTCGCCGCTTCGGCGGAATATCGGGCTTCACAAACCGAGAGGAAAGCGAACACGATTTTCTCACAGCCGGACATAGCGGCAGCGCCCTGCCCACCGCTCTCGGAATTGCCAGAGCAAACGCTCAAAGCGGCAACGATAACTGGGCAGTTGCGGTTATTGGCGACGGCTCTTTCACAAACGGAATGGTTTTCGAAGCCCTAAACTGCTGCGCTGAAAGCAATGCAAAATTGATTATCCTGCTTAACGACAACGAAATGTCCATTTCCAAAAACGTGGGCGCAATGTCAGGCTATTTTTCAAGACTTCGCAACTCAAGAAAATACTTCCGCTTTAAAAAGAAGTTCCAAAACTCCGTTTCACATCTTCCCGGCGGAAAAAAACTTGTTATGATGTTTTATCATATAAAAGAGTTTTTCAAGAGATTGCTTGTGCCGACAAACGTGTTTGAAAATCTTGGACTTTATTATCTGGGGCCTGTTAACGGCAACGACGAAGAAAAAATGGAAGCGCTGCTCAGAGAAGCAAAAACCAAGAACAGATGCACAATTATCCATATGCTCACTGTTAAGGGCAGCGGATACGAAAAAGCCGAACAGCACCCCGAAAATTATCATTTCACCTCAAAATTTGATGTGAATGAAGGTGTTAAACCCGGCACAGAGCAGTCTTATTCAACCGTTATGGGTGAATATCTTTGCGAAATGAGAGCAAAAAATCCCAAAATATGCGCTGTCACAGCTGCTATGGAAAAAGGCACGGGACTCAGCATTTTCAGAGATAAATTCCAAAACAGCTTCTATGACGTGGGAATTGCAGAAGAATGTGCTGTTACTTTCGCAGGCGGACTTGCCATTGGCGGAATGTTGCCCGTTTGCGCTCTTTATTCCACATTTATGCAGCGCACCTTTGACCAGTTGCTTGAAGACGTTTCGCTACAGAATACACACGTTATAATGGCAATTGACAGAGCAGGCCTTGTGCCCGGAGACGGCGTTACTCATCAGGGAGTTTTTGACGTGGCTATGCTCTCGGCAATACCCAATACTACCATATATTCACCCGAATCCTACAATGAGTTGAAATACTCCTTTGACTGCGCTGAAAAAGGCGACGGACTATGGGCTATAAGATATCCTAAAGGCTGCGAAGCCGATTATAACAGAAGTGTTTTCAAAGCAGTTGATAAAGACAATACTGTTTTTGCAACCGATTGCGAAGATGCCGAAATAACAATTATCACTTACGGAAGAATCACAGCGGATGTTGTCAAAGCAGCGAAGATTTCCGGCAAGAAGATACGAATCATAAGACTGCTCAAAGTTAATCCCGTTGATTTCAAAACCGTTCTCAACCTTTGCAACAACACAAAGATCCTCGTAGTAGAAGAAGGCATACGCCGTGGCGGCGTAGGAGAGGCAATAGCTGCCGCCGCAGGCCAGGCTGATTATAAAAACACAGTTTCAATCCATGCCCTTGAAAGCGGATTCGTTCCTCACGGAGATATTGCAAATATTATGGTTTTTTGCGATCTCTCACCTGAAAAAATTGCCGAAAAAATTAATATGCTTTAATTTGAACGCCTAAACCAAGAGAAATTTCTGCATTTTAATTTTTGATTTTTCTTTCAAAATAAAACCAAAAAACTATTGATTTTTCAAAACACTTATGATAGAATAGGTGAGCGTCAATATTTTTAAGTATATTTTTATACGTAATTATACATTTCACAGTATTTTAAAGGAGACCAAAATGGTTACAATCGTTATAGGCATTCTGCTTCTTATTATGGCACTTTTCCTTATCGTTGCTGTTCTTATGCACCAGGGTAAGAATCACAACCTTTCCGGCACAATCGCAGGCGGCGCTGAAACATTCTTCGGCAAGTCCAAAGGTCAGGCAATGAACAAGAAACTTTCTGTTCTCACATCTATCGTTGCAATAGTTTTCGTAGTTCTCGTTTGCGTTCTCTACTTCATCCAGACAGAAAACGAAGCTCTTTCCTTCGATAAGATCTTCGGCAACGGCGACGAAATTCTCGTTGAAGAAACAACAAAGGCTGATGAAACAACTGTTGCTGACGAAACAACTGTTGATGAGCATGAAGGCCACGACCACGAATAATTATAAAAAAACTAAGGAACACCGTTTGGTGTTCCTTTTTTTGTGTTTTTTTCAAAACTTTATTTCCTTTTATTGCGGCGAAATTAACCTATAAACGATAATTTAGCTGCCTTCCCACAACTGTCCTTCGGAAAGTTGGAGGGGAAGGCTTAATTAGCTAAACGATAATTTATGTAATAACGATTTCAACGACTGTAGGGCGGCTTGCCCTGGGTCCGCCGAGAACGTAATTACTAAACTTTATGAAACGGCGGCTTGAGGGCAAGCCGCCCTACAGGTATCCGCCACAATTATACCGCTAAACAATAATTTATCTCCTTATCCGTAGGGACCGACGTCCTCGGTGGTCCGTAAAACAATTTGACAAATATTTTCCCAACATCAAATCAAAGAAATGATACCTCCCACAAGCAGGAAATAAAGCCAGCCTACAAAGCCGATTCCAATTGCTCCGATAGCCGTTACTGCTGCATTCTCAATAAACTGTTTCATAATTATATACCTCACTTAAATTTATTTTCTTTTTACACCTTGATTATATAAAAGCCTCGGTCCAAATAAACGGACTGAACCATCGCGTTTTGCCTTTGGGTCATCACCTTTGATCTCAGTCCGTTTTTTTGGACACAAGGCTTTACAAACGCGAAACGATGTGGTAATATATTCCTGTGAGGGAGGTTGATATTATGGCTAAAAGCAATGAATATAAGCTTAAGATCCTTTATATTATTAAATTTCTTATGCGTGAAACCGACGCAGAACATCCTATGTCCACAAAAACGATCATTGAAAAGCTTCAGAATGTGGGAATTGATGCCGAAAGAAAATCCATTTATGACGACATCGCAGCTCTTCAGCGCTACGGCTTCGCAATTGAACACACCAGAGAGCTTGGCGGCGGTTACTATTTAGCTGAACGCAACTTTGAACTGCCCGAATTAAAGCTGCTTGTTGATGCTGTTCAATCCTCAAAATTCGTAACTAAACAAAAAAGCTCTCTTTTAATAAAGAAGCTTGCATCCCTGACCAACATACATGACGCAGACAAGCTCAATCGTCAGGTTTACGTTTCCAGCAGAATAAAAACAATGAACGAGTCAATATACTATAACGTTGATATGATACATACCGCAATCATTGAAAATGTTCAGATAACCTTTAAATATTTTGACTGGACACCGCAGAAAGAGAAACTTTACCGACACAACGGGCAGACCTACCGCGTTAGTCCGTGGGCACTCTGCTGGGACGATGAAAATTACTATATGCTTGCTTACGATGCGAAAGCAGAAATGGTGAAGCACTTCAGAGTGGATAAGCTATCCAGAATTTCATATACGGATTTTGCTCGCGAAGGCGCAAAATGCTTCAAAAATTTCGATCTCGGACAATATTCCAATCAGGTTTTCGGAATGTTCAGAGGAGAACTGGATAGCGTGACGCTGAAATGCCACAACAGCCTGGCAGGTGTTATCATAGACCGCTTTGGAGAGGATGTTTCTATTTTTCCCAAAGACGATCACTTTCTTTGCTCCGTTAATGTTATGGTGAGCAACAATTTCTTCTCCTGGGTTATGCAATTCGGAAAGAAAATGCAGATCGTTTCTCCCGAAGGTGTTGTTGATAAAATGAAAGCATTAATTACAGAAGCGGGGGAAATGTATAAATGAAGCTGACCACTCTTTGCTATATTGAAAAAGACGACCAATGGCTGATGCTGCATCGCACCAAAAAGGAGGAGGACGCCAACGCAGGCAAATGGATCGGCGTTGGAGGAAAACTTGAAAACGGAGAAAGTCCCGAGAATTGCCTGTATAGAGAGGTTTTTGAGGAAACAGGATTGAAAATAAAAAAACACCGTTTTCGCGGTGTTGTGACGTTTATTTCGGATATTTGGGATGATGAAATGATGTTTCTCTACACAGTTGGGGATTTTGAAGGCTCGGTTAAAGACTGTGATGAGGGAGAGCTTTGCTGGATCGCTAAAGATAAGATCCCATTTCTGAATCTTTGGGAAGGAGACCGCGTTTTTATTGAGCTTCTTTGCAAGGATGCCCCCTTCTTCTCTTTGAAGCTTTCTTATGAGGGAGACAAGCTTGTTTCAACAGAGCTTGACGGAAAATCTTTCTGAATCTAACCTTTATAACTCATATATGAAAAAGCCAAGCTCGAATGAGCTTGGCTTTTTTATTCAGTGGTTTATTTTAGTATACAACATATCCGTTTGCGCCAATATAGCACCAACCGTTAGAATCCTGAACCCAAGCGTTAGTTACCATTGCTCCGTCAGAGCCGAGATAGCACCAACCGTTAGAATCAAGCTTCCAACAGTTATATACCATATAACCGTCAGCATCTACAAAGTACCACTTGCCGCCGTCTGCAATCCAGGCGTTCTTCACCTGAGAACCTGTGCTTCCAAGATAGCACCAGCCGGCAGAATCCTGCTTCCAGCAGTTTGTTACGGCATATCCGTCAGAGCCTACGTAGCACCAACCAATAGAGTCTCTCACCCA
>JAGAPL010000106.1 GCA_017623255.1 Clostridia bacterium | reverse complement strand
TAGGGCGGCTTGCCCTGGGTCCGCCAAGAACGTAATTCCTAAGCCTTATGAAACGGCGGGTAAGTGGTAGGGGATGGCGCCCACGACATCCCGATCCTTATGTTTATCATACTTTTAAAAGAAAAAATGATTGTGTTATATTCGGGACGCCGTAGGGGTTCCCCGAAACGAGCTTGTCGAGTTTTTGGGGGTCTCGTCAAAGGGGTCCCCCGAAATGAGCAAAACGAGTTTTCGGGACGTCGAGGGCGCCGTCCCCTACCGGTTGGTATGATAAATTATCATTTACCACCCAATTCTGCACTCTGCATTCTGCATTAAAAAAGAGATCACTTTCGTGATCTCTTTTTTCTTATCTTGTTCCTTCAACTGTTTCAACCTTGAGGATGTTGGTTGTGCCTGAGCGGCCAAGGGGTACGCCTGCTGTGATAACAACTCTGTCACCAACGCGAACAACGTCAACCTGCTTTGCGCAGTCGATCGCGTGCTGGAAAAGGCTGTCTGTATCCGTCTGGTTAAGAGACAGAACGGGAAGAACGCCCCAGGACATTGCAAGCTGATGATATGTTTTTCTGACAGGAGTGGATGCAACGATAGCCTGGCGGGGACGGAACTTGGAAACGCGGCGGGCTGTGTAGCCGGACTTTGTAACTGCAATGATAGCTCTCGCCTTAAGGTCCTGAGCAGTTGTACAAGCAGCGTCACAAATTGCGTTTGTTGTGTCTTCGTCATCGTCAAACTCAATAATTCCCTTATATGCGCCCATTCTGATAGCATCAGACTCAGCCTGCTTTGCGATCTTTGCCATAACCTCAACAACGTGGGGAGGATTTACGCCCATCGCCGTTTCACCTGAGAGCATAACCGCGCTTGTTCCGTCAAAAACGGCGTTTGCAACGTCGGAAATCTCAGCTCTCGTAGGCATAAGGTTTGTGACCATTGATTCAAGCATCTGTGTTGCTGTGATAACGATCTTACCCGCCTGATAGCAACGGCGGATAAAGGATTTCTGAATACCGGGAAGCTTTTCAAAGTCAACTTCAACGCCCATATCGCCTCTCGCTACCATGATACCGTCGGCATTGGCAAGGATTTCGTTGAAGTTTTCAACGCCCTGCATATTCTCGATCTTTGCGATGATCTTTATGCTGTGACCGCCGTTATAGTCAATAAACTTACGAAGGTCGATAACGTCTTTCTTTGAACGGACGAAGGATGCAGCGACAAAATCAACGTCGTGCTGGATACCAAAGAGAACGTCTGCCTTATCAGCCTCGCTGAGATAGGGCATATCTACGCAGAAATTAGGGATGTTGATACTCTTTCTGTTTCTGATCTCGCCGCCGTCCGTAACCTTACAGATAATGTCAGTTTCAGTTGTTTCTTCAACCATAAGGTGGATCTTACCGTCGTCAATGAGGATTCTTGTGCCGGGAGTGATAATGTCAACCAAAGGTCCGTATGTGATAGTTGCTTCATTTTCTCCATCCTCGATTTCTCTGGAGGTGAGAACGAATCTGTCGCCTTCTTTAACGGTGATACAGCCGTCCTTAACGGTTTTGATTCTGATTTCGGGACCCTTTGTATCAAGCATGATCGCTGCAGGAAGACCAAGCTTGTCTCTCACGCGGCGGAAGGTTTCAATAGTTTTAGCATGGTCCTCATGTGTGCCGTGGGAGAAATTAAGGCGGGCAACGTTCATACCCGCGCGGAGCATTTTTTCAATAACGATTTCCTTTGAGCTGGCGGGGCCCAACGTGCAAATAATTTTAGTTCTGCGCATACTTTATACCGCTTCTTTCTAAAGGCGGAAACGCTCACGCCTTTGATTAGATTATTATTTTACATTTATATGATACCTCAAACACTCCCCAAAGTCAAATAAAATATAGGTTATTTTACAGCAAATATGCCATTTTTTTGTTTTGATATATTCTTTTTAATAAAATGCGGTAATATACTTGATTTTTAGAGTTGTTTTAGGTTATAATAAATTGGTTTGATAACAAATATTTCTTTATTAAAGGAGTTTAAGAAAATGTTAGTAAACGCAAAAGATATGCTCACAAAGGCTAAGGCCGGCAAATATGCAGTTGGCCAGTTCAATATCAACAACCTTGAATGGACTCGTGCCGTTCTTGAAACAGCTGAAGAGCTCAGAAGTCCCGTTATCCTCGGTGTTTCCGCAGGCGCAGGCAAGTATATGACAGGCTTCAAGACCGTTGCTGCTATGGTTGACGCTATGGTTGACTCTCTCGGCATCACAGTTCCCGTTGCTCTCCACCTGGACCACGGTACTTATGAAGATTGCTACAAGTGCATCGAAGCAGGCTTCTCCTCCATCATGTTCGACGGTTCTCACTACCCCATCGAAGAGAACATCGAAAAGACAAAGGAGCTGGTTGCTGTTTGCGCTGAAAAGAATATGTCCCTTGAAGCTGAAGTTGGCTCCATCGGCGGCGAAGAAGACGGCGTTGTTGGCGCAGGCGAATGCGCTGATCCCGCAGAGTGCAAGATGATCGCTGACCTCGGCGTTACAATGCTCGCTGCAGGTATCGGTAACATCCACGGTAAGTATCCTGAAAACTGGGCAGGTCTTTCCTTCGAAACTCTCGATGCTATCCAGCAGCAGACAGGCGATATGCCCCTCGTTCTCCACGGCGGCACAGGTATCCCCGCTGAAATGATCCAGAAGGCTATCTCCCTCGGCGTTGCTAAGATCAACGTTAACACAGAATGCCAGCACGCTTTCGCTGCTGCAGTTCGTGAATACGTTGAAGCAGGCAAGGACCTTCAGGGC
>JAGAPL010000105.1 GCA_017623255.1 Clostridia bacterium | reverse complement strand
TTGCAGACGAGCCTACAGGTAACCTTGACCGTGTAAATGCAGATGAAGTTCTTCGCCTCCTTCTCAAGATCAGAGAAACAAGAGGTCAGACACTTCTTATGGTAACACATGACCTTGCAATTGCAGAGCAGGCAGACAGAGTATTCCGTATGGATAACGGTATACTTAAGCTTGAGCGTGACTATATAGGCGGCAACAGAAAGACTGTTGATACATATTAAAAGATTAGGCACCGAGAATTCTCGGTGCCTTTTTGTACGTGTATATCATACTTTAGTGTAGGATTGTAAATGTAGTTTTGGGGGAAAATGAGTATGATATGATGTCGCAGAATAAGTTTTTAAAATTAATTTGTATCAGTTGATGTATGAATGTTTGCGATTTGTTATTTGAAAGTGTCATATTGAACGATTTGAAGTTGCATTTGCGATAAGAAAATAAAAAATCTTTGAATTATGAGTCCTAATTTATAAAAATATTGACAGTTGCAAAAAAAATATGTTATACTTAAAGGGTAGATTGGATCAGTGTGTAAATAGTTATTTTGAAAGGAAGAATAAAATGACGAATAATTTTGTTCTGTTGACAGATTCATCCGCTGACCTCAATGTCGCTCTTCAGGAAGAGCTTGATGTGGAAGTTATGCCTCTTACTGTTTCAGTTGATGGCGGAGACTATATTCCCGGCAATGAGCTTGATATCAAATGTTTCTATGACAGCCTTCGTTTGGGAAAGTCAGCAACTACATCAGCTATAAATCTTGATACAGCTATTGTGGCTATGGAGAAATATCTTTCTGACGGTAAAGATCTTCTTTATGTAGCATTCTCATCCGGTCTTTCAAGTACAGCGCAGACCGGTAAATTAGCAGCTGATGAGCTGAGAGAGAAATACCCCGATAGAAAAATATTTGTTGTTGACTCTCTGTGCGCATCTCTCGGTCAAGGACTTTTGGTGTACTACGCATCTCAGCTTCGAAATGAAGGTAAGAGCATTGAAGAGGTTCGTGACTGGCTTGAATCAAATAAGCTGAACCTATGTCACTGGTTTACAGTTGATGATCTTCATCATCTTAAGAGGGGCGGAAGAGTTTCCGCAGCAACAGCAGTAGTTGGTACAATGCTTTCCATCAAGCCTGTTCTTCATGTTGATAATGAAGGACACCTTATAAACGTTTCAAAAGCAAGAGGCAGAAAGCCCTCTATCCAGGCGCTTGCTGCGAAGCTTGGAGAAACAGGTATTGGAGATCCTGCCGATCAGGTTATCTATATAAGCCATGGCGATTGTATAGAAGATGCTGAATATTTAGCAGGCATTATTCGCGCAAAGTATACTCCTAAGAAAATCGTGATAGGATATGTAGGTGCAGTAATTGGAGCGCATTCCGGTCCCGGAACTCTTGCACTGTTCTTCCTTGGTAAAGAACGATAAATTTATAAATATCAAAGGGTAGCTGATATGAATATTAACGGTAATATGTACCGCGATATGGTAATAAGCGCGGCGTGTTCACTTGAGAATAATAAAGAAACAGTTAACAACCTTAACGTATTTCCCGTACCTGACGGAGATACAGGTATCAATATGAGCTTAACAATGAGCGGAGTAAGAGGCGAATTCAAGAATTTCGAAGGTAACCTTTCCGAAACAGCTCATAAAGCGGCAAATCTTATGCTTCGCGGCGCTAGAGGTAACTCCGGCGTAATCCTTTCTCTTTTCTTCCGTGGCATATCCAAGGCGTGGAAGAATTGTGAAGAAGCTGATATGGCAGACGTTGTTCGCGGCTTCAAGAGGGGCGTATCAGAAGCGTATAAAGCTGTAATGAATCCCACAGAGGGTACGATTCTCACAGTTATGAGAGTTATGGCTGAAACAGCTGAACAGGCTCTTAACGACGGTGTAATCGTTGATATGAATGCGCTGTTTGCCTTTATGCTTGCAAGTGCAAAGGAAACTCTTGATAAGACTCCTGAGATGCTTCCTGTGCTTAAGCAGGCAGGTGTTGTAGACTCCGGCGGATATGGCTTTGTTACAGCACTTGAGGGTATCGTTGCAGCGATCGAGGGCAACCCCATAATTGCAGTCGAAACAGTCAAATCTGCTTCTTCTGCGGCAAACTTCGAAACGTTTAACACAGACGATATCAAATTTGCATATTGCACCGAGTGTATCGTAACCAAGAGCGAAAAGTATCAGGGTGAGGAAACAGCGGGTGCGCTTCATAAGTATATCGGCGGAATGGGCGATAGTGTTGTTTTTGTTGACGATGCAGAAATTATTAAGCTCCACGTTCATACAAACGAACCCGGTAAAGTAATAACAGAAGCCCTTAAATACGGTTCTCTTTATACAGTAAAGATAGAAAATATGAAGGAGCAGCACTCCAATCTCTCGGAAGGAGCAGCTGAAGCACCTGAGGCGGCAGTTGAAGAAGCTCCTCAGGGACCTGTTGAGGTCACAAAGAAATATGGTTTTGTTGCAGTATCAATGGGCGATGGCTTTAAGGCACTTTTTGAGGACCTCGGAGTTGACGTTGTTGTAACAGGCGGTCAGACTATGAATCCCAGTACTGAGGATATTCTTTCTGCTGTTGAATCAACACCTGCAGAGATCGTATTTGTTCTTCCTAATAATAAAAATATTATGATGGTAAGTGAGCAGGCTGCAAAGGTAGCAGAGGACAGAGAAGTTGTTGTTCTCGGAACAGTATCAGTTCCCGAGGGTATCTCCGCAATGCTTGCATTTGATCCCGATGTGGAGAAGGATGACAACGTATCAGCAATGAAAGAAGCTATCGG
>JAGAPL010000104.1 GCA_017623255.1 Clostridia bacterium | reverse complement strand
CCTATAACAAACGATAAAATAGAAACAAGGTGTCCTAAATACTGCTTGATAATAATGGCAACGAAATTAAAAAAGCCTATTCCAACAATGAAAGCACCAACCCAACCCAGCATCATCCAAGCACTATTGATATCATAAGGAATTACAAAAAATAGATATAGTATAACAGGAAGCATCAAGGCAACAATACCAAGCAACACTAGAAAACCATAGCCGATGGGATGTTTCTCTTTGAATTCATAATCGGATGCGGCAGAAAAATATGCAGAAGACCCCTTTGGCGGTGTCCACTTGCTGCTTTTTTTGCGGTTCCTTTTCTTGTTTTTCTTTTCCACTCCTGTGTCCCTCCTCGAAGACTCTTTCTTTATCAGTCAGTTCGCTTTTGGTTGCAAATCCCTGGTATGAACAGAAATACGGATATAATCGTCGGCCTTTTCCCTACTCAAACAAACAACACTCTCAACATGATCAGTATGAGGAAACAGGTCAACAGGTTGGATTTTAGTAACTTTATAACCATTACGAGCTAAAAATGCTGCGTCGCGTGCTAATGTGTCCGGATTGCAGGAAACATATACAAGTTTTTTGGGGGCGCACTTAACTATTGCAAGAAGGAATTCTTTTGTGCATCCTGCGCGGGGTGGATCGGCAAAAACAACGTCCGGGCGTTTGCCTTCAGCCACAAGCTTAGTCATTATCTTACCCGCATCGCCGCCTATAACTTTATAGTTTTTAACTTTATTAAGCTTTGCATTTTCGGTTGCATTTTTCACAGCGGCAGGCTCAGTTTCAATTCCTATAACCTGCCCCGCGTTATCAGACGCAATGATACCAATCGTACCAATACCGCAATAAGCGTCAATAACAATTTCTTTACCGGTCAGACCTGCAAATTCAACCGCTTTGCCATACAGCACTTCTGTTTGAACAGAATTCACCTGATAAAAAGATTTCGCTGATATTTTAAACCGTTTTCCGCAAAGAATATCTTCTATATAGCCATTGCCAAAAAGAACTTCCTTTTGTTTTTCAAGCCACAAAGGAATTTCTGTGTTATTTACATAATGAACAACTGTATGTATCTGTGGGAAACGACGCGCAAGCTCTTCCGCAAACTCCTTGCCGCGAGGAAGCTTATCTCCGTTTGTCACTATGACTACCATTATTTCGCCTGTTACATGAGCGCGGCGAATCATAATGTGTCTCAAAATTCCCTTGCCGTTTTTTTCGTTATATACTGTTATTTTGTAATCGCGCAGCATATTTCTTGCTGCTCTTACTATCCAAAGTGATGTTTCGTCTTCAATAAGACACGCATCGGTTTTAACTACTCTTCGAGAAGCCGACTGCCAAACTCCCGACACTATATTGCCGCGTCCGTCGCCTGAAAAAGCTGCCTGCATTTTGTTTCTATAGTGCAAAGGGTCATCCATTCCGATTATTTCTTCAACACGGCAGAATTTTCCGAGCTTGGCAATGAGATATTTCATTTTGTGGCTCAGCTGTTCCTCATAGGTCATATTTGTCAGCTGGCAGCCACCGCACTTTTTATATACCGAACAAGAATGGGCTCTGTTCAATTTTAACTCCTTATCAAATTAAGGCGGCACCAAATGGGTACCGCCTTATTATAATTATTTTTTGAGAGCAACCGCTTCTTTTGCTTTAGCGCAAATAGCTTTAGCATCAAGACCAAAGAGAGAAAGAAGCTCTTTTGCAGGACCTGATCTGCCGAAGCAATCTTCAACGCCTAGGCGAAGAACAGGAACGGGAACTGTTTCACAAACAACTTCAGCAACAGCACCGCCGAGGCCACCTATAACAGAATGTTCCTCGCAGGTTACGATGCAGCCGCATCTCTTTGCTTCTTCAATAACAAGTTCACGGTCGATAGGTTTGATTGTTGCCATATTTACAACAGAAGCGTTGATGCCTTCAGCTTTGAGCATTTCTGCTGCCTGAAGAGCCTCGGAAACTTCAACACCGTTTGCAATGATAGAAACATCGTCACCCTCTACAAGTCTTACACCGCGACCGATTTCAAACTTATAGTCATCATCAAAAAGTGTGGGAACAGCCATTCTGCCAAAACGCATATAAACCGGGCCTTCCATTTCAGCTGCAGCCTTAACCATAAGGCGAGCCTCAACTGCATCAGCAGCACACATAACTGTCATACCGGGGATAGTTCTCATAAGAGCGAAATCTTCATTGCACTGATGTGTTGCACCATCTTCACCAACAGTGATACCGCCATGTGTTGCACCAATCTTTACGTTTGCATGAGGATAGCCAATAGAATTTCTAACCTGGTCAAAGCTTCTGCCTGCTGCAAACATTGCAAAAGTGGAGGCAAAAGGAATCTTGCCTGTGAGGGAAAGACCAACAGCCACACCCATCATATTATTTTCAGCAATACCACAATCAAAGAAACGATCGGGATATGCCTTTTTGAACATACCTGTTTTTGTTGCAGCCGCAAGGTCGGCATCAAGGACAACAATATTATCTTTTTCTGCGCCTAATTCAACGAGAGCCTTACCATAAGCGTCTCTTGTAGCGATCATATCTGCCATTGTAAGTTACCTCCCGATTATGCCTTAAGATCGTTAATAGCAATTTCGTACTGTTCAGCGTTAGGAGCTGCACCGTGCCATGCCACGTTGTTTTCCATAAATGAAACGCCCTTACCCTTTATGCTCTTAGCAATGATAATAGTGGGCTTGCCTTTTGTGCTCTTTGCATTTGCAAAAGCTGCTTCGATAGAATCGAAGTCGTGCGCATCAGCCATAACAACGTTCCAACCAAACGCTTCAAACTTTGTATCAAAAGGTGCAGGTCCGATAACCTCTGCTACGGGACCGTCGATCTGGAGACCGTTCCAGTCAAGTATTGCACAAAGATTGTCAAGATTATAATGAGCAGCAAACATTGCAGCTTCCCAAATCTGACCTTCCTCACTTTCACCGTCGCCAAGAACAGCGTACACTCTGTTATCAGCTTTATCAAGCTTTGCGGAAAGCGCCATGCCGCAAGCAACTGAAAGACCTTGACCAAGTGAACCGGATGACATATCTACGCCGGGAACCTTCTTGAGGTCAGGGTGTCCCTGAAGATATGAATCGGATTTGCGGAATGTTTTAAGATCTTCAACTGGGAAAAAACCCTTGTGTGCGAGAGTTGAATAAAGAACGGGAGAACAATGTCCCTTTGAAAGCACAAATCTGTCACGCTTGGGATCAGCAGGATTTGCGGGATCAACGTTCATCTCTTCATAATACATATATGTGAGGATATCCGCCATAGAGAGAGAACCACCGGGATGGCCTGACTTTGCGGAATATACTGCTTCAATAATGCCGACACGAATCTGTCTTGCGATTTCTTTCAGTTCTGCAATTCTGTTCTGTTCCATTTTTGCACAGGATTGAAAAAAACAATCTAACCTTTCTTTATTATAGAAAACAAGCAAAAGCACCAAAAAAACTATAACTTGTTTTGCATACAAAAGTATTGTACTATATTTAGAGCAAAAAGTCAAATAGGTTTTGCGCTTTTTCGATAAAATTTTTGTAGGATTGTCAATGATAGGTGACAGTAACTCCAAAAAAATATAAAGGAAGCAGAGGATGATTTTTTGCCAAGGAAGGTGGAGCCGTAGGCGACGACTGAATTGGCAAAAAATCGGCGTGACTAAAGAACTGCAAGATAGTCTTGCAACACTTCATTTGGCGATCTGTAATTCAGACAGCTCTTCGATATATTGTTGGATCTTCGGTTG